>DATLCG010000120.1:0-19937 GCA_035526525.1 Binatia bacterium | reverse complement strand
GCGATCACCACGCTGCACGCCTTCAGCTTCGGTGCCGACGGCGCAGTGCCGCTCGCGGGGCTGGCGCAGGGGCCCGACGGGAATTTCTTCGGCACCACCTACCAGGGCGCGCGCGGCTACGGCACGGTATTCCGCATCACTGCGGCCGGCGTGCTGACCACGCTGCACGCGTTCTTCCCTCCCGACGGCGACGGCGGTCATCCGTTCGGGCGGCTGGCCGCAGGCAGCGATGGCGCGTGGTACGGCCCGACCGAGAGTGGCGGCGCCGCGGACCTCGGCACGCTGTTCCGGGTCACGCCGGCGGGGGCCTTCGCCACCCTGCATTCCTTCGGCGGCAGTGACGGCGCGCATCCGCAGGCCGGTCTCACCGCCGGCGCGGCGGGCACGCTGTACGGCACGACCGCCGGCGGCGGCGCGGCCGGCAATGGCGTGCTGTTCCAGGCGCGCCTGCCGCACGCCGGGCGCTAGGTCGACGCGCCGGCGTCAGCGCGCAGGCAGTTCCACGGCGCGCGCGATCTCCGCGGCCAGCATGGCCGCCCAGGCCGCCGCGCCGGCCGGCGACGGGTGATAGCCGTCGCGCGCCAGGTGCAACGCTGCGAGACGCGGTGTCGGCGCGTGACGCACCGCCGTCATTCCCGACAGCGCTTCCCGGGCCGCCGCATCGAGCAGGCGCGAGCGCAGGCCGAGCCAGCTGCGCAGCGGCTGCGGCAGCGCGCGGAACTGCGCCATCGGCGGCACGCCGGCAACCACGATGGCGCCGTGGCAGCGCATGCGCAGCGCGGCGACCAGCGCGCGCAGCGTGCGTTGCCAGCGCGCGAGCGAAGTGAAGCGCGTGGTGTCGTTGACGCCGACCGCCAGCACCGCAACGTCGGCCACGCCGTCGATTCGCGGCACCAGCCGCTCGAGCACGCCGCCGGCGTCGGCGCCGTTCTCGCCGAGGGCCTGCCACTGCACTCGGCGGCCGAGCGTCGCCGCGAGGGCGGCGGCAAGCTGCGGCGCGAGTGCTTCCTCGAAACGGTCCACGCCGACGCCCGCCACCGGCGACTCGCCGATCACCAGCAGGTGCAGCGCCGCGCCCTGGCCCGCGGCGCCGGCCCGCTCGCCGCGCGCCTCGGGCAAACGTGGCGTGTTGCGCCGCGCACGCCGGCCCTGGACCAGCAGCAGCGGCAGCAGTGCCGCGCCGCCGAGCCACCAGCCGAGCGCGCGCAGCACCTAGCGCGCTTCGATCAGCAGGCTCTGCACCGAGCGCCCGATGGGCCCCTGCTCGTCCAGCAGCCGCGTGTCGGCAAGACCGATGCCGTGCTCCTGCGGAATGGTGCGTGCATCCAGGCACACCCATTCGCCGGCCGGCGGCCGGTGCAGGTACACCGTGAGATCGGGATTGACGAAGCTGAAGCGCCGCGGATCCAGCGCCATGCTCACGCCATTGCCGGAGTCCGCCGCGATCAGCACGCGCTGCACCGGCGAGGGCGCCTCGCCGGATACCAGCGGATGGCGCATGCGCATCCACATCGCCACGCGGCCGCGGCCGAAGGTGCCGCGCGCCAGGCGCAGCTCCATCGCCGTGTGGTAGCCGACGTCGCCGGTGAAGAAATCGAAGCGGTAAGGCTGCGACGCGGCCGGATCCGGCAGCGGGTCGTCGAGCGGATCTCCGTGCACCGGCAGGTCGAGCCGGGTCACCCGCATCGCCACCGCATGCGCGCGCGCGACGCGCTCGCCCGCGGCATCGAGCAGGTCGGCCGACAGCCATTGCACCTTGCGGCCCGCGCGCAGCACCTGCGTGGCCGTGCGGTAGGCGGCGATCGGCAGCGGCCGCAGGATCTCCACGGTGAGGCGGGCAAGCCCGGAGCCCTCCGGCAGCGCGCGCTCGACGGCGCGCGCCAGCAGCGCCGCCGGCGGCCCGGCGTGCTGGTGCTGGGCGCTCCACGGCCCGCGGGTCAGCCCGGTCGCGACAAAGGCATCGCCATCGGCGGCGAAGAACGCGTCGGCCATGGCGCGATCAGTCGCGGCGGAACACCGCGAGATAGTCGATCGGCAGGTCGTTGTCGCCGATCACGCCCTTGTCGGTGACCAGCACGTCGGTCGGCGCAAACAGGGGCGGCCGGCCGAGCCGCACCGACGACACCGCGGTGAAGGTCTGCTGCAGCGTCTCCTGCAGCAGCTCGCCGTCGCGTGACAGCAGCGCGATGCGCCCGCCGAAGAAGTCGGCCACCAGCAGGCAGTCGCCGCACAGGCCGATGTCGTCGTGCGCGGTCGGCTCCCAGAACAGCGGCAGCACTTCACCGGCGGAGCCGTCGCTGCCGAGCTGCACCGAGAACACGCTGCCGCCGTCGGTGCCGTAGAAGGTGCTGCCGTCCCGCACCAGGCCGTTGGGGAAGCGCAGCACGTTGTCGCCGCCGAAAGGCAGCAGGCCCGTGGGGCTGCCCTGCACCCAGGTGTCCTGTGCCGACACGTGCGTCGCGTCGGACAGCGTGATGCGCACGATCTTCGGGTCGGCCGCCTGGCAATTCAGCGGCTCGTCCACGACGTAGAGGCGCCCGTCCGGCCCCGCGGCCATGCCGTTCGGGATGCAGAAGCCCGTGTACTGGTAGATCTTCGCCAGCTGCGGGGTGGCCGTCAGGCGCGCGGCCAGCAGGCTGTGGTCATCGCAGCCGTTGGCGTAGAGCCACCCCTGCATGATCGCCATGCCGGTGAAGCTGCAGGTGCCGTCGTAGAGCGGCGTCGCGCTGAAGCTGCCGTCGGCGCTCTTGTGGATCTCGTACAGGTTCTCGCCGCCCGTGACGAACAGGCGCCCGTCGTCGGCGAAGAGGATGTTCTCGGCATCGGGGATGGCGACCAGGATCGTCGCGGAGCCGCAGTCGTTGGACACGCAGAGGTCGGCGGCGCGCGGGAGTGCAGCGGTACTGCCCGTCCCGCCCGCGCCGGTGCCAACGTCGCCGCCCGAACAGGCAACCAGGCCGGCGAGTACGCCGGCCAGCACGATGCGCCGGCAGTGGTCCATGCGGAAGATCCCCCACGCACAGTGTGCGCGGGCGCCGCGGCGGCATCAATGCCGCGGAAGGTACTGCGCGGGCGCGTGGCGGCCCCGCGGCCCGGCGCTCAGCGGCCGAACTGTCCCGCGCGCCGGGGGCGCGCATCGGTCTTGGGGCGAGCGGGGTTGACCCGCAGGTTGCGGCCCTGGAACGGCTGGCCGTCGAGGCGGCGGATCGCCTCTTCCGCCTGCGTCTGGTCGGGCATTTCGATGAAGCCGAAGCCCTTCGAGTCGCCGGTGGCCTTGTCCTTGACCACCGAGGCCTGCGCGACCTCGCCGTACTGGGCAAAGGCGTTGCGCAGATCCGCCTCGCTGGTGGTGTAGGGCAGGTTGCCCACGTAGATGTTCATGCGTCTCCATGCTCCTCGACCGGGCACTCGCGGAAGACCAGCCGCAGTGCCGCAGGATTGGTGCCGAGCAAGGTGCTGCCGTCGCCTGGCTTTTTTTTGGACCGGCGAGGTGCAACGGCGTTCAACGCCGGGGTGCCACGCCGCCAGCCGGTGACGCCATGACAACGCATGTGGGGCGCCTTTTCCGCGCACCGGTTCACAGATGCGCGGGCAGCTAAGCGGCGGCGCGCACCTCGACGCGGTTGCCCCCGCGCACCTGCGCCCAGCACAGCGCGGCATCCGCCACCTCGAGCAGCTCGCCTTCGGTGCGCAGGCGCGCGGCAGGCGCCCAGGCCGCGCCCACGCTCACCGTCACCGGCACATGGCCGCGCGCCGCCTTCACCGGCTGGCGTGCGACGCGCGCGCGCATCTCCTGCGCCATCGCCGCGAGCTCCGCGCGCCCGGAGCGCGTGACCACGCCCAGGAACTGCTGCCCGCCGAAGCGGCCGACCGTGTCGTGGGGCGGCAACGAGCGCAGCAGGCGACGCGCGGTCTTGCGCAGCAACTCGTCGCTGGCCGGCAGCCCGAGGTCCAGCTGCAGCTGGGCGGGTTCGTCGAGCCCGACGAACACGGCGCCGATGCCGCTTTCGCGCCGGCGCGCCTGGCGGAACTCGCGCTGGAGGATCTCGAGGATGGCTTCGCGGTTCCACAGCCGCGTGAGCGAATCGACGATGGCGCGCCGGGCCGCCGCGTCGCGTCCCGCAACCATGGCGCGCTGCGCCTCGCTCGGGCCCGGCGCCGCCAGTTCCGCCTCCACGGCGAGGGCCAGCGAGCGCAGCATGGCCTGGCGCCGCGCCCCGAACGCGCGCGGCGCGCGGTCCGCGACGCACAGCGTGCCCACCGGCGCCCCGCGCACGCGCAGCGGCGCACCCGCATAGAACCGCAGGCGGGGGTCGGCGACGACCATCGGGTGGTCCGCAAAGCGCTCGTCCTTGCGGGCGTCCGGCACCACGAACACGTCGTCGCCGAGAATCGCGTGCGCGCAAAACGACTCGTTGCGCGCGGTCTCCGCCGAGTCGAGCCCGTGGACCGACTTGAACCATTGCCGGCCTTCGTCCACCAGCGAGACGGCGGCGATCGGCACATCCAGCGTCCGGCGCGCGAGCCGCGTCAGGCACTCGAAGCGCTCCTCCAGCGGGGTCTCGATCAGGTCGAGGCGGCGCAGTGCAGCGATGCGGCGCGCTTCCTGGGGATGTGGCGGCGGAATCAGCATGCGAAGCTCCCTTGCGCCTGCTGTTGGCGTCGCAGGTCGCGCGCCAGCTTGGGAGGTTTGCGACCCGGCAGCCGTGACGGAGTTCCGGGTTCGGGGGCGCAGGATTTCGCAACCGCGTCATTGCCGCGTTTCCGCGCGGCTGCAGGCCGGACTAAGCTGCGGCCCGGAGGTGGCAAGCCATGGACGGATCTCGCCCGGAGTGGGACCTGCTGTTGCGCGGAGCGCGCGTGTTCGACGGCACCGGCGGGCCGGCGCGCACGCTGGACGTGGCCGTTGCCGGTGGCCGCATCGCGGCCGTCGATACCGCCTTGCGCGGCAGCGCGCGCGAAACCGTGAACCTCGAGGGGCGCTGGCTGATCCCAGGCATGCTCGATGTGCACACGCATTTCGATCTCGAAGCCGAGCTCGACCCGGGGCTTCCCGAGGCCGTCCGCCACGGCACGACCACGGTGGTCGTGGCGAACTGCTCGCTGGGCGTGGCCTTCGGCGCCCAGCGTCGCGACGGCGCCGACCCGATCGTGGACTGCTTCGCGCGCGTCGAGAACGTGCCGAAGCCGGTGCTGCGCAAGGTCGCGGACGCGGTGCACTGGAACGACTCCGCCGAATACCTCGCGCACTTCCAGCACGTTCCGCTCGGCCCCAACCTGGTGCCGATGATCCCGCACTCGATGCTGCGCATCGAAGTGATGGGCCTGAAGGACAGCATCACGCGCGAGCCGACGCCCGACGAGCTGCGCCGCATGGGCGAGCTGGTGGAAAAGGGCATGCGCGAGGGCTACGTCGGCTTTTCCACCGACGGACTGCCGTTCCATTTCCTGGCGAATGCGCCCAACACGCACAAGCAGATCCCGACGCAGTTCGCGCCGTACTCGGAACTGAAGTTCCTCACCGGCATCGTGCGGCGCTGGGGCCGCGTCTGGCAGGCCACGCCGCCGAAGGACGACAAGCTCGCGACCTTCCGCAACTTCCTGCTCACCAGCGGGCGCCTGTTCGGCCGTGCGCTCAAGGTCACGGCCGTCGCCGCCATCGACCTGCACAGCGACCGTCGCATCGTGCGCATGGGGCTGCTGCTGTCGCGCCTGCTCAATTCGCGGCTGCTGCGCGGCTGCTTCCGCTTCCAGGCCCTGGCGGCCCCGTTCAAGGTCTGGGCGGACGGCGTGATCACGCCGATCGCCGAGGAGATCCCGGTGCTGCGCGAGGTGAACGCGAAGGATCTCGAGGATCGCGCCGGCCGGCTCGCGCTCTATCGCGATCCGCGCTGGGTCGCCGACTTCCGCGCCATGTGGTTCCGTGGCAAGCGTGGCTGGAACGTGCTGGCGCGGCTGAAGCGCGCGCTGCGTCTCGACGACAACGTGCTGTCGCGCGACCTGCGCGACATGACCATCGACGGCTGCCCGGTGCCCGCGTGGCAACAGCTCACGCTGGCGGCGCTGCACGCACGCGTGCTCGCATTCCAGCGTGGGGCGGCGACCGCCGCCGACGACACGGAGCGCGCCGCGCTGGCGAAATTCCCGCCCGCGCCGGACGAGGCGGACTTCTTCCTGCACCTGCTGCGCGAGTACGACACCGGCCTGCGCTGGTGGACGGTCACCGCCAACCGCGATCCGGCCGTGATCGAGCGCCTGCTGTTCGACCGGCACCTGCTGCCCGGCTTCAACGACAGCGGTGCGCACCTGACCACCATGGCTTTCTACGACGGCAACCTGCGCACGCTGAAGATCGCGCAGCAGCGTGGCGACGCGCGCGTGGCGCACGCGGTGCACCGCCTGACGCAGGAACCCGCGGAATTCTTCGGCGTGGATGCGGGCGTGCTCGCCGTGGGGGCGCGTGCGGATCTCGCCGTGATCGATCCCGAGGCGCTGCGCCGCTACGAGCCGGAGGCCTGTATCCGGTACGTCTGGCGCGAGTCCTTCGGCCACCACCAGCTAGTGAATCGCCCGGAAGGCGTGGTCACGCACGTGGTGATTGCGGGCAAGCTGGCCTGGCGGGACGGGGCCTATACGCCCGCGTTCGGGCGCGAGCGGTTCGGCAGTGCGCTCACGCACCGGGAGCATCGGGCGGAAGTGCCCGCGGCGGCCTGAAAAGGCGTCACTTCCGCTGGGCGAAACCGCCGGTCGCCTTCGCGGGCGACGGTCAGGCCAGGTACGTGTACCCCGTCAGTCCGGCTTCGAGTTCCTGCAGCAGCGCCGCGCGCTCGCCTTCCGCGATGCCGCTGCGCTTGATCTTGTCCCGGTACGACTGCGCCAGCGCCTCCGGCTCGAGGTGCACGTAGCGCAGCAGCTCGTCGGTGCGGTCGCCCTGCTCCGCTCCCTCCAGCCGCCAGCCGCCGCGGCCGTCGAGCACCACGTTCACCGCGTTGGTGTCGCCGAACAGGTTGTGCATGTCGCCGAGGATCTCCTGGTACGCGCCGACCAGGAAGATGCCGAGCAAGTAGGGCTCGCCCGGCCGCAGCGCGTGCAGCGGCAGCGTGGTCTCGACGCCGCCGCGGTCCACGTAGTGCGTGATGCGGCCGTCGGAGTCGCAGGTCAGGTCGCACAGCGTGGCGCGCAGCGCCGGGCGCTCGTCCAGCCGGTGCAGCGGCACGATCGGAAACACCTGGTCGATGCCCCAGACGTCCGGCGTGGACTGGAACACGGAGAAGTTGCAGAAATACTTGACCGCGAGCTTCTCGCGCAGCTCGTCGAGCGCCTCGCGGTGCGCGCGGATGGCCGGGTCCAGCCGTGGCAACGCGCCGCGGCACACGGCGTAGTAGCACTGCTCGGCGCGCGCGCGCTGCACCACGCCGAGCACGCCGCTGACGTAGAGCGCGTGCGCCTCGGACAGGAAGTAGGCCGCATCGTGCAGGCATTCCAGCACCGGCCTCTGCGGCAGCGCCGCCAGCGCGGCGTGCAGGTCGCGCAGCACCTGCGGATCGTCGGCCGCGGGCGCCGGCGGCGGCTGCTCCGGCGCGGTCTCGAGGTCCACTACCGAGGTGATCAGCACGGCGTGGTGCGCGGTCAGCGCGCGGCCCGATTCCGAGATGATGTCGGGCTCGGGCGCTCCGGCATCGCGGCAGGTCTCCTGCAGCGTGCGCACGATGTTCAGGGCGTACTCGCGCATCGAGTAGTTGATCGAGCAGAAGGAACGCGAGCGCGTGCCGTCGTAATCCACGCCGAGGCCGCCGCCGACGTCCACCACGTCCAGCGGCGCCCCGAGCGCGCGCAGCTCCGCGTAGTAGCGCGCCGCCTCGCGCATGCCGCGCTGCACGTCGGCCACGTTGGCGACCTGCGACCCCAGGTGGAAATGCACCATGCGCAGGCAGTCGAGCCGGCCGGCGCCGCGCAGCAGCTCCACCGCCTCGAGCACCTGCGCGGAGGTCAGGCCGAACTTGGATTTCTCGCCGCCCGTGTTCTGCTGCGTGCTGGCGAAGTTGGCGGACAGGCGCACCCGCAGGCCGAGCACCGGCTCGATGCCCAGCGCGCGCGCCTCCTCCAGCACCAGCGGCAGCTCGCTGGTCTTCTCGACCACGATGAAGACGCGGTGGCCCAGTTTCTGGCCGATCAGCGCGCGACGCAGGTAGGCGCGATCCTTGTAGCCGTTGCAGACGATGGTGGCGCCGGCGGGCGCGAGCCCGAGCACCGCCGCCAGCTCCGGCTTGCTGCCGGCCTCGAGGCCGACGCGCGCGCCGCCGTGGCGCACGATCTCCTCGACCACGCTGCGCTGCTGGTTGACCTTGATCGGATACACCGCGGTGTAGCGCCCGCGATATTGCTGCTGCGCGATGGCGGCATCGAACGCGCCGCACAGCGCGTCGACGCGGTGATGCAGGATGTCGTTGAAGCGCACCAGCACCGGCAGCGGCAGGCCTTCCTGCGGCAGGCGCCGTGCCAGCTCGTGCAGGTCGATGGCGACTCCGGCCCGCCCGTCGTGCGGACGCACCAGCAGGTGACCGTCGGGAGCCACGTCGAAGTAGCCCTCGCCCCACTGCATCATGTTGTACAGCTCGCGCGCGTCGTCCGCGCGCCAGCCGCCGAGATCGTTCATGCGCTCCGCCCTATACTGGCGCGCGCATTTTGCGCGCATTTTTCCGGGGAAGCGATGACGCTGCAGCGCGGCTGGTTCACGGAATTCATGGACGAGGCCGGCACGGCGTTTTCGCTCAGGCTCGGCGAGGGCGAGAAGCTCCACGAGGAGCAGACGCCGTTCCAGAAGATCGAGATCTTCCGCACCGCGACCTTCGGCTACCTGATGGTGATCGACGGCTGCACCATGGTCTCGACGCGCGACAACTTTCTCTACCACGAGATGATGTCGCACCCCGGGCTGAACTCGCACCCGGCGCCGAAGCAGGTCGTCATCGTCGGCGGCGGCGACTGCGGCACCCTGCGCGAGGTGCTGAAGCATCCGCAGGTGCAGTCGGCCACCCAGGTCGAGATCGACGAGCGCGTCACGCGCCTCGCGGAAAAGTACTTCCCGGAGCTGTGCACCGCCAATTCGGATCCGCGGGCCACGCTGTTCTTCGGCGACGGCCTGAAGTGGATGAAGGACGCGCGGCCCGGCAGCGTCGACCTGATCATCATCGACTCCACCGACCCGGTCGGCCCGGCCGAGGGACTGTTCGGCCGCAAGTTCTACGACGACTGCATCCGGGCGCTGGCTCCGGACGGCCTGCTGGTGCAGCAGTCGGAGTCGCCGCTGCTGCACGAGAAGCTCATCCGCGAGATGCACGCCGCGATGCGCGCCGCGGGCTTCGCGCAGACGCACCTGCTGCACTTCCCCCAGCCGATCTACCCGTCAGGGTGGTGGTCCGCGTCCATCGCCTGCAAGCGCAAGGGTGCGTTGGCGCAGCGGCTCGAGCCGGCGGCGATCGCGCGTCTGCAGACGCGCTATTACGACGCGGACACCCACCGCGCGGCGTTTGCGGTGCCGCCCTTCCTGAAGGATCTGTTCGGCTGAGACCCTACGGGGTTGCCGCCGCGGGACTGCACGCCTCGGCGACCTGTTTTTCGGTCAGGGCCAGCAACTGCGCGCGCTCCTCGGGCGTGTATTCGCGCATGCGGCCCAGCGCATCCTGTTCCTTGATCGCACCCGCCTTGCGGTAGCTCTCCAGCTGCTTGCGCTTGTCGTCGCAGGCCGCGGCGCGGGCGGCGGGGTCCCCGGGCGCGGCGGATGTCGCCGCACCGCTGCCGGGCCGCACGTCCAGCGCCTCGGCATCGTGCTTCGGCCGGTCGCCGTAGTGCACCTTGCCGTCGGAGTCCACCCACTTGTAGACCTCGGCGGCCTGCACGGAGGCGCAGAGGAGCATCGACAGCATCAGGGCGAGGCGCATGGGACTCCGGCAGGGACTGTGTGACACCGCGATTATCATGCGGCGCACCTGAACCGCAAATGACCCGGAGCATGAGCGAGCCCCCGATCGCCCGGCGCGAGCCGTTCCTGCTGGAACTGCCTGCCGGCGATTACCTCTGGTGCGCCTGCGGCCGCTCGCGGACCCAGCCTTTCTGCGACGGTTCCCATGCGGGGACCGGCGTCGAGCCGCTGAAGTTCAGCATCCAGCCGCGCCGCAATCCCCAGACCGTGTGGCTGTGCGGCTGCAAGCGATCCCGGCGTCCGCCTTTCTGCGACGGCACCCACAACAAGCTGCCGACCGGGACCTAGAGGTCGTAACCGCGCTCGTTGTGCTGCGCCTGGTCCAGGCCGATGCTTTCGTGCTCGGCCGTGACGCGCAATCCCACGACGGCCTCAACCAGCTTGAGCAGGACGAGGGTGACGACGGCGGTGTACACCGCCACGGTCGCAACGCCCAGCGCCTGCACCGCGAGCTGCGACCCCATGGTCATGCCTTCCGCGTAACCCTGGCCGCTGAAGACGCCGAGTGCCGGCGAGGCGAGCACCCCCGCGGCCAGCGTGCCGAACATGCCGCCCACGCCGTGCACGGGAAACACGTCAAGCGAGTCGTCCACCTTCATCACGCGCTTCATGTAGCTGGTGCAGGCGAAGCAGAGGACCCCGGCCGCGGTGCCGATGAGCAAAGCGCCGCCGGGCCCGACGAAGCCCGACGCCGGCGTGATGGTGGCGAGTCCGGCCACGGTGCCGGTCACCACCCCGAGCACGCTGGGCTTGCGAAAGCGGACCCATTCGCATCCCATCCAGGCCAGCGCCCCCGCGGCGGCGGCCATGTGAGTCACCAGCATCGCCATGCCGGCATTGCCGTTGGCGGCGACGGCAGAGCCCGCGTTGAAGCCGAACCAGCCGACCCAGAGCATGCCCGCGCCGCTGACGGTCATGGTCAGGTTGTGCGGCGTCATCGCGGTGTGGGGAAAGCCTTGCCGCGCACCCAGCACCAGCGCCGACACGAGTGCGGCGACGCCGCAGGTGGTGTGCACCACCACGCCTCCCGCGAAATCGAGCAGGCCGCGCTTGAACAGCCAACCGTCAGGAGCCCAGACCCAGTGGCACACCGGCAGGTACACCACCGTGAGCCATAGCGCCGTGAACAGGAGAAGTCCGGCGAAGCGCATCCGCTCCGCGAAGGCGCCGACGACCAGCGCGGGGGTGATGATCGCGAAGGTCAGCTGGAACATCGCAAACACGGACTCGGGGATGGTGCCGCTGAGGCCGGCGCGCGTCAGGCCCGAGAGGAACAGCTTGCTGCCGCCCCCCAGCCAGGGGCCGCCCGGCGCAAATGCCGCGCTGTACCCGTAGACCAGCCACAGCACGGACACCAGACAGGCGATGGCGAAGCAGTGCATCAGCACCGACAGCACGTTCTTGGTGCGGACCAGCCCGCCATAGAAGAGCGCCAGGCCCGGCAAGGTCATGAAGAGCACCAGCGACGTGGATGTCAGCATCCACGCGGTGTCTCCGGAGTTCAGCTCCTGTGCCCACGCAATGCCCGGCAGCAGCAACGCCAAGGCGATGCAGACCTTTTGCATGACTCCCCCTCCCCCTGCCGGCGCCGCTCTCGCGCAGCCGGCTTGCTCACACGTCAGACAGCGTCCTTGCCGGTCTCACCCGTGCGGATGCGGACCGTCTCGTTGAGGTCGTAGACAAAGATCTTTCCGTCGCCAATCTGCCCGGTTTTTGCGGCCTTCTGTATGGCTTCTACTGCCTTCTCGACCATATCTTGCGTCAAGGCCACTTCCAGCTTGATCTTGGGCAACAGGTCGACCGTGTACTCGGCGCCCCTGTACAGCTCGGTATGCCCCTTCTGCCGTCCGAAGCCTCGAACCTCGGTCACCGTCATGCCCTGGACCCCGGCTTCCGCCAGGGCTTCGCGGACGGCATCCAGCTTGAAAGGCTTGATGATGGCCATCAGCATTTTCACGGGCAACTCCGGCTTTTGGGGTAGTCGAGCGGGGCGCGCCCCGGCTTGGTGCGCCAGTCTAGCGGTCGATGACGCCGCCGAGAATACGCTCGCGTTCAGAGCCGACCGACATGCGGGCGACAAGCCGGGACGGGCGGGGGGCCGTGGACGCACCCCTGCGATACAGTTGTCGGCGAATTCGAGCCAGGAACGTTGTGAAAGGGAGAAGGGGCAGCACCAAGGCCCTTCCCTGCCCGCCCCCATGAACGCGACTGTGCATCCCCTGCATCCAGAGCACGCTGCGCGCTCCGCGCCGGATTCCCCGGCTGGACGGCTGCTGCGCGGGCTCGAGGAGATGGCGCGGGCGACGATCGGCGAGCAGCTGCGGGTGATGTTCGAGAGCGCCGACGACCTGCTGTTCGAGATGGCGGACAAGACCAAGAACGGCAACGAGCAGCGCCTGTTCCTGGACACCATGCGCATCGTGCGGCTCGAACGCCCCCGCATCCTCAAGGCTTTCCAGGATTCGCTGCATCGCGCATTCCTGCGCAGCGACATGGAGTCGCATGCGTCGCAGGTGAATCTCGACGACCTCGAGAGCTGGTCGCTGCAGGAATCGTCGGAGCTGGAAGAGAAGATCGCCATCTCCAACATGGATGCGAAGGCCGAGACGCTCTACGCCGCGCAGCTCTACGAGCTCGAGCAGCGCATGTCGCACCTGGCGTCGCGGACCGAGGACGCGGTCTCGCCGAAAGCGCTGTCGCCGGGCCGCATCCTCGAGGCATTCCAGCTCTCCATGAAGGGACTGGAAGTCGAATTCCCCATCAAGCTGGTCATCTACAAGCTGTTCGACCGCGTCGTGGTCAGCAATCTCGGCCGCGTGTTCAGCGGCGCCAATCACATGCTGGCGGAGCACGGCATCGAGCCGCGCCGGCCGGAGCGCAAGCCGAAGCCGGCTCCCAATGCCTACGTGCCGGGGGGAACGCCCGCCGGCGCCGTCGCCCCCGGAGGCGCACAGATGTCGGGCAGCGCCGGCACGCCGCTGTCGGGCGCGTTCCAGACCATGGCCGGCGACTTGCGCAGCGACTATCTCGCGACGGCCATGCAGCCGTGGCTCGGCACGACCGCACCCGCGGCGCGTGGCGGCTGGATGCCCGCCGGTGCCGGCACGGGGAGTCCGGGTAACACCGCAGGCGGGCCTGGCGCCCCCAGCCCCGTGGCGGCGGGACAGATGCCGCCTGGCGGCGCGCCGATGGGCTACGTCCCGCCTTACGACAACGCCCAGCTCGCGACCGAGATGCTCGGCGTGATGCAGGCGGTCGGACGTGGCCAGCCGGTGTCGAGCTGGATGCCGGCGCAGAACCTGGCGCTGGTGAGCCGGATGTTCGACGACCTGTACTCCGATCCGCGCCTGCCCGAGGCAGCGCGTCCAGTGCTCGGCCAGCTGCAGTTCCCCGCGATGAAGGTGGCGCTGTCGGATCCGTCGTTCTTCTCGAATCCGCGCCATCCCGTGCGCACCCTGGTCAACGACGTGTTCGAGGCTGCCGCGGGCGTCCGCAGCGGGCACGGGGCCGACTTCTCGCAGCTCGAGCAGCTCATCCGCGAGCTGCTGGCGCGTTTCGACGTGGCGCCGGAGCAGCTGCGCCAGGCGCGCGACAAGGCGCAACCCGTTTCCGAGCCGGAAGCCGAGCAGTTCCTCCAGCAGCAGCAGCAGCGCCTCGACGCGCAGCGCAAGCAGCTCAAGGAAAAGGTCCGCCGCATCGTGGCCCAGGAGCTGCGGCTGCACATCGGCGAGCGGCAGCTGCCGCGCTCGGTCATGCCGGTGCTGCTGTCCGGTTTCGCCCCGCTGATGGCCACCCATTACCTGCGCGGCGGGGCGGAGTCCTCCGGCTGGCAGAGCACGCTGGCGCTGCTGGACGATCTCCTGCACAGCTTCGATGCCGACGCCCTGCGCGCACCCGGCCGGGCCGAGAAGGAAGCGGCGATGGTGAGCGCCGTGACGCAGCGCTTCCTCCATGCCGGGCTGTCGGAGGAGAAGGTCAATCGCTTCACCTCTGCGCTGCTGGAGTTCTACCTGACTCTGGGGCGCGACGACGCTGCAGGAGCGGCGCGCATGACCCCGCCCGCGGAGTCAGTTGCCGCGCCAGCCGAGGTCTCCGCGCCGCGCGGCAGCGAGCGGGAAGTGTGGCCCGCTCCGGCCGCGGCACACACGTCCGCAGTGGCTGCGACGGTGACTGCGACGAAAGCCGCGAGTCCGCCTGCCGCGCCCGTCGCAGCGGCGGAAATCGATCGCGCGGTGCCGCTGCTGCTGCGTGCGGGCGAATGGTTCAAGGTCTGGGAAGCCACGGCGCGCCATTGCCGGTGGCTCAAGCTGAGCAGCCTGCATCCGCGCGTGGATGCCATCGTGTTCGAGGATTTCGGCGCACAGAATTTCCTGAAGATGCGCATGTCGGCGTTCGTCGCCGACCTCGGCGCGGGACGCTCCGCACCGGTGGATCCCGATCCGGCGACGCAGCAACTGGTGAAGCTGCTGCCGGCCGGAAACGAGTCCGGCGATGCGGGCGCCGTCTGGTACAAGAACAACCCGATGGCCGTGCACCAGCTCGGCTGAGAAAAAAAAACGGGCGGCCTCCGGGCCGCCCGCACACATCTCCCACTCTTGTTCGGCCCGCCGCGCCGCCTCCGGCGACGCGGCGGTGGCTGCGTCAGTTGTACGCCTTCTCGCCGTGCTCCGCGGTGTCCAGGCCCTCGGACTCGGATTCTTCCGGGACGCGGATGCCGACGGTGAACTTGAGCAGCGTCATCGTGATCGCCGCGACCGAGCCGCTGACCAGGATGGCCACACCCACCGCCTTCACCTGGACCAGGATCTGGCCGGCGTCGTAACCGAAGGTCGGGCCCACCCAGTTGTCGGTGGGATAGCCCGCACCGCCCAGCGCCGGATTGACGAACACGCCGGTCAGGATCGCGCCGATGATGCCGCCCACCGCGTGAACGCCGAACGCGTCCAGCGCATCGTCGATCCCGATCATCCGCTTCACGTAGGCACAGAACAGGAAGCAGGCGACTCCCGCCGCCATGCCGATCCACAGCGCGCCCTGGATGCCGACGAAGCCGCATGCCGGCGTGATCGCCACCAGGCCCGCCACCGCGCCGGAGATGATGCCGAGCAGCGAGGGCTTGCCCTTCAGGATCCACTCGGCGAAGAACCAGCTCAGCGCCGCGACCGCCGTCGCGAACAGCGTGTTGCCGAACGCGAGCACCGCGTAGCCGTTGGCCTCGAGGTTGGAGCCGGCATTGAAGCCGAACCAGCCGAACCACAGCAGCGAGGCGCCGATCATGCTCATCACGAGCGAGTGCGGCGGCGCCACGCTCTTGCGCTTGCCGAGAAACGCTGCGCAGACCAGGCCGGCGACGCCGGCATTGATGTGCACCACCGTGCCGCCGGCGAAGTCGAGCGCGCCGAGCTGCCAGAGCCAGCCCGCGGTCTGGTTCACCGCACCGATCTCGTCGGGCTTCATCGAGGCGGTGTAGGCATCCGGGCCCGCCCACCACCACACCATGTGCGCCATCGGCAGGTAGGCGAAAGTGAACCACACCACCGAAAAGATGAGCACGGCCTTGAACTTCATGCGCTCGGCATAGGCGCCGGCGACCAGCGCCACCGTGATCGCCGCGAAGGTCAGCTGGAAGAACGCGAACATCAGCTCGGGGATGTAGACGCCCTTGCTGAAGGTGGCGGTGGGCACGAAGTTTCCGTGCGCGTCGTACACCACGCCGGCCAGCATCAGCTTGTCGAGGCCGCCCATCAGCGCGTTGCCGTTCGAGAACGCCACGCTGTAGCCGTAGATCACCCACAGCACGGCGATCAGGCTGAAGATCGCGAACGTCTGCGTCAGCGTGGACAGCATGTTCTTGCTGCGCACCATGCCGCCGTAGAACAGCGCCAGCCCGGGCACGGACATCAGCAGGACGAGGGCGGTCGCCGTCATCATCCAGGAGACGTTGCCCATGTTGTATTCGGGCGCCTTGTAGGCGTCAGCGGGCGCGGCGGCCGAGGCCGGAGCGGTGTCCGCAGCCGCTGGCCCAGCCGTCGCGGCAGCGGTGACCGGCGCGGTGGCGGGGGCCTCCCCGGCGCGCGCCAGCGCGCTGGTGCCGAGCAGGAGAAGAGCGAGCGAAAGCGTGCGTAGTGTCATTGGCCGGTCCCCAGTCACAGTGCGTCCTTGCCGGTTTCGCCGGTGCGAATCCGTACGGCTTGTTCGAGCGAGAAGACGAAGACCTTGCCGTCGCCGATCTTCCCGGTGTGGGCGGCTTTCTGGATCGCCTCCAGCGAGCGGTCGAGCAGGCCGTCGTCGACGGCCACCTCGATCTTCACCTTCGGCAGGAAATCGACGACGTACTCGGCGCCGCGATAGAGCTCGGTGTGCCCTTTCTGGCGGCCGAAGCCCTTGACCTCGGTGACCGTGATGCCGGCGACCCCGATCTCGGAGAGCGCCTCGCGCACCTCGTCGAGCTTGAACGGCTTGATGATGGCGGTGATCAGCTTCATGACTCGTGCACTCCCTGTGCGAATGAGGGCCCGTGGCGGCGCCGCGCGCACTCATGCAGGGAGCGTGCCACGGGCGCAGGGCGAGGCGTCATTGGCCAAACTTGACTCGACGCACCTGCTTGGTGCGGATGGGCGATTCCAGAGCGGCTTGCCTCAGGACGAGTCGCTACACTCGGCCGATGATCGATGCCAAGCAGCTGGAAGATCTGGCCGAGCGTCTCGCGCGCTCCCTGCCGCCCGGGCTGAAGGGCCTGCAGTCGGAGCTGTCGAGTTCGTTCCGCGAGGTGCTCAAGTCCAACCTGGACCGGTTCGACCTGGTCAGCCGCGAGCGCTTCGACGCGCAGGCCGAGCTGCTGGCGCGCACGCAGTCGCGGCTCGAAGCTCTGGAACGGCGGCTGCAGGAACTGGAAGCGCGGCTGACCGCCGCGCGCTGAGCGCGCAATGGGCCTGGCCACCGTGCTGAGCCGGGCCCAGAACGGGCTGCGGGCCGACCCGGTGACCGTCGAGGTTCACCTCGCGCCGGGACTCCCCGGCATGTCGGTCGTCGGCCTCCCGGAGGCCGCGGTGCGCGAGGCACGGGATCGCGTGCGGGCCGCCATCGTCAACTGCGGCTTCAAGTTTCCGCAGTGGCGCATCACCGTGAATCTCGCGCCTGCCGACCTGCCCAAGGAAGGCGGGCGCTTCGACCTGGCGATGGCCCTGGGCATCCTCGCCGCATCCGACCAGTTGCCGACCGAGCCGCTGCAGCGTCTGGAGGTGTTGGGGGAGCTTTCGCTCGCCGGCGACATCCGGCCGGTGGCGGGCGCGCTGCCGGCGGCGCTCAAGGCCGCCGCCAGCGGCCATCGCCTGCTCGTGCCGCGCGCCAACGCGGCGGAAGCCACGCTGGCGCGCAGCGCGCAGGTCCACGCCGCGTCGCACCTGGCGGCGCTGTGCACCGCGCTGCACGCCGGAGCGCTGGAGACTGCGCTCCCAGCCAGCCCCCAGCCCGCGCCGTCGTCGGCGCCGGATCTCGCCGACGTGCGCGGGCAGCACCAGGCACGACGCGCGCTCGAAGTGGCTGCCGCGGGCGGCCACTCCCTGCTCATGGTGGGGCCGCCGGGAAGCGGCAAGAGCATGCTGGCCCAGCGCCTGTCCGGGTTGCTGCCGCCGCTCAGCGACGAGGAAGCGCTCGAAGTGGCCGCCGTCAGCTCGGCGAGCCAGAACGGCTTCGACGCGGCACGCTGGGGCCAGCGCCCGTATCGCGCCCCGCACCACACCGCTTCCGGTGTCGCGCTCGTCGGGGGCGGCAGCGGACCCCGCGCCGGCGAGATCACGCTGGCGCACCTCGGTGTGCTGTTTCTCGACGAGCTCCCCGAGTTCTCGCGCGACGTGCTGGAAGTGTTGCGCGAGCCGCTCGAGACCGGCCACATCACCATCTCGCGCGCGGCGCGGCAGGCGGATTTTCCGGCGCGCTTCCAGCTCGTCGCCGCCATGAACCCGTGCCCTTGTGGCTATCTCGGCGACACCTCGGGACAGTGCCGCTGCACCCCGAACCAGGTGTCGCACTACCGCGCGCGGCTCTCGGGACCGCTGCTGGACCGCATCGACCTGCAGATCTTCGTGCCGCGCATCGAGCGCGCGCTGCTGACGGCGCCCGCGGCCGAGCCTGCCGAGACCAGCGCCCAGGTGCGCGCGCGGGTCGTCGCCGCCCATGCCCGGCAGCAGGCGCGGCAGGGCAAGCCGAACGCGAGGCTGGTGACCCGCGAGATCGAGGCGCACTGCGCGCCGGAAGACGCGGCCCGCGCCGTGCTCGACGCGGCAATGGAGCGGCTGCGCCTGTCGGCGCGCGGTTACCACCGCGTGCTGAAAGTCGCGCGCACCCTGGCGGACCTCGCCGGCGTCGAGCGCGTGGCCGCGCCGCATGTCGCCGAAGCCGTGCGCTACCGCGAACTGGACCGGGCACTGGCCTGATTTCCTGCGGCACAAAAGAAAAGGGCCGCGTGAGCGGCCCTTTCCGTGAAACCCGCCGCGATCAGAAGGTCAGGATGCCCTTGATCGTGCCGGTGTACTGGTCGTCGTTGGCGGCGTCGACGGACGTGTCACGCAGGGGCAGCGAGGCCGCACCACCGACGGTATCGATCTCGTCATGGCGACCCTCGACGATCAGCTCGAGACTGGACGCCACCTTGTAGCCGAAAGTCAGGGTGACTTCGCGAGCCCAAAGGCCGCTTCCACCCGCGGCCGAGCCCAGGTCGAAATTCACGTACTCGCCGCGCAGCGCGGTGCGCAGCTTGCCAAGGTTCGCGCCGACATAGCCGGCTGCACCCCAGGCATGCAGGTTGCTGATGGAGTTGGCGTTCTCGTTCGCCTCGAGCGTCAGGTAATCGCCATTCAGCCCGACCGTCAGCATGCCGAAATTGGCAGTCACCACCAGGTCCGTCAGCTGCTTGGTCTGGCTGCCCTCGCCGCTCACGCCGCCGATCGTGTCCGTATCTTCCTCGCCGCGATAGTAGGTGAGGAACGCACCGACGCTGGACGACGGCGTGAAGCCGGCCTGCAGCTCCAGCGTCTTGGAGGTGTTGTTCTCGTTCTTCAGCGAACCCGTGGCGATCGGAGCCGACAGCGCGCTGTAGTCGAAAATCGCGGCACTGTTGTTGACGCCAGCAGTCAGCGACGCCGCGCTGCCGATCTTGTAGGTCGCACGGACGCCGGTATGCGTGATCGGCTGCAGCAGCGTGAACAGCAGGCCGCGGGAGGCGTTCAGGTTGCTCGCCGGATTGATCACCTCGAGGCCCGCCAGCGTCACGAAGCGGCCGCCGATGACCGTGAGGCCGCCGGTGGTGTACGACAGGAAGCCCTGCGTCAGGTCCAGGTCGGCCTGCTTGCCGCCGATGATGCCGGCGTCGTCGCCGCCGATGACGTTGACCAGGAAGCCGGCGCCCTCCGAGGGCTGCTTCGCGACGGTCAGGTTCACCTGGTGCAGGCTGAACGCGTTCTCGGCAGTGTCGAATGCGTGCAGCGGCACGAAAGCCACGACGCCGGTGGGGGGGGTGCCGAGCGTGTTGTTCGGGCCGCCGTCCACATCCGAGAAATCCCACGACGCATCCACCGTCCCCGAAATGGTGACGCCGGAATTGGCGAGGATGTCCGACAGCGTGGGGCCCGTCGCGGCGGGCTTGATCACCGGAGTTGCCGGCTTCTCGGCGGCCGGGGCCGGCGCAGGCGGGGTGGTGTCCTTCTTCTTGGCGGCTTCGGCCATGAGCGGCATGACCAGCGCACTGCTCAGCACAACGCAAAGCAACTTACGCACGGGCGCATCTCCCTATCGATGAATTCATGTCCGGCCATTTGGGGCCGGTTCCCGCTCCGGGAACGAGCACGTTCCGTGCCACGCTTCTTCTTGGTATCCGGAGCGCGGCGAGTGTACACAAACGATGCATCGCGACGCATCGTGCACCGGCACGGCGCACGCGCCCGCTTCGGGTGCGCCC
>DATLCG010000115.1:0-6987 GCA_035526525.1 Binatia bacterium | reverse complement strand
AAGGCGGGCGACGCGACATGTAGCCGGCACTACATGAGTGTCGGCCAACGCAGCCCTGCGCACAACTGGCCACGCCCGGAGGGTGCCCTCCAGAATCGCGCCCGGACTGCGTTGCGCAGCTCGACCGTAGGCCCCACTACGCTCTTCGCTGCGCGCCTTGCCGGTCACGATTCTGGAGGGCACCGCGCACCCGTGGAATAGGTCAGCGTGTCCCTGGCGGCCGCGACCAGCGCGTCGAACAGGCGCTGCTGGATCGGATCCTGGTGCGCGGTCAATTCCGGGTGCCACTGCACCGCGATCAGCCAGGGATGCGATTTCAGTTCCGCCGCCTCGATCGTGCCGTCGGGCGCGTGCGCCACCGCCTCGAAGCCGGGCGCGGCCTGCCGGATCGCCTGGTGGTGCCAGGACATGGGGCTGAGGGTGGTTGCGCCCAAGATCGCGGCCAGGCGCGAGCCGGCCTTGACGCTGACCGCATGTGGCGTGGGCTCGCGCGGCGGCTTGCGGTGCAGCACCGCCTCGCCGACCTCGTCCGGCAAGTGGCCGATCAGCGTGCCGCCGAGGCACACGTTGACGATCTGCATGCCACGGCAGATCGCCAGGGTCGGCTGGCGCGCCTGCAGCGCCGCGCGCGCCAGCGCCAGTTCCAGCTGATCGCGCTCGGCATCGACGCTGTAGAGCGTGTCGATCTGGGTGCCGCCGTAGTGCTGTGGGTCGATGTCGCCGCCGCCCGCGAGCACCAGCCCGTCCACCAGCGCCAGGTACTGCGCCGCGTTGTCCGGCACCGGCGGGATCAGCAGCGGCAGGCCGCCCGCGCGCTGCACCGCGGACACGTATTCCGAAGGCAGCGTGTAGCGGCCGCGCTCGTCGCGGCCGTAGGTGGTGATGCCGATGAGGGGCTTCCTCATGGTGCGCGCGCTCGCGCAACAGCAAATCCCCCCGCGCTTCGCGCGACCCCTCCCTCGACGAAGGTCGGGACAGGCTTTTTCAAAGGGGGTAAGAAGGTGCTTTCCGATTGAAGGTATCCCCCCCCTTTGAAAAAGGGGGGCAGGGGGGATTCGCTGTTCGCCGGGAACATCAGATGCGCTCGAAGTAGCGCTGCCGTTCCCAGTCGGTAACGGCGCCGTCGAACGCGGCCTGCTCGGTGCGGAAGAAGTGCGTGTAGTGCTCGACCACCTCCGGCCCGAACGCCTTGCGCGCAAAGTCGCTGCGCTCGAACAGGTCGGTCGCCTCGCGCAAGCTGCGCGGCACCTCCGGTAGCGAGCTTGCGCCGTACATGTCGCCGGAAAAGGCGGGCGGGGGCTCGAGCTTGCGGCGCACGCCGTCCAGGCCCGAGGCCAGCGCCGCGGCGAACGCCAGGTACGGGTTGCAGTCGGCGCCCGGGATGCGGCACTCGATGCGCAACGCGTCGCCGCGTCCAACCACGCGGAAACCCGCGGTGCGGTTGTCATGGCTCCAGGCCAGGCGGGTCGGCGCCCACGAGGCGCTCTGGTAGCGCTTGTACGAGTTCACGGTCGGCGCGTAACACACCATCAGTTCGCTGGCGTGCGCCAGCCAGCCGGCGAGGAAATGACGGAACACGTCGGAGCCCGCATTGGGCGCGCCGCGCTTGCGGCCGGCGAACGCTGACTTGTCGCCGCGCCACAGGCTCAGGTGCAGGTGGCTGCTGGAGCCGGCCTGGGCGTGGTCCGGCTTGGCCATGAAGGTCACGGCCAGGCCCATGCGGTCGGCGGTCTCCTTCAGGCATTGCTTGTAGATCGCGTGGCGATCGGCCATGTCGAGGATCCCGGCATAGCGGATGTTGAGCTCGTGCTGGCCGCGGCCCCACTCGCCCTTGGAGGTTTCCACCGGCACGCCCGAATCGCGCAGCGCGCGGCGCACCGCCGCGTGATACGGCTCGGTCCGCGCGCCCTGGAGCATGTGGTAGTCCTCCAGGTACCAGCCGGCCGGCACCAGGCCGCGGTAATCGCTTTCCGCGGCCTCGCGGTAGCTGGTCTGGAAGAGGTAATACTCCAGCTCCGAGGCGGCCATCGCGGTGAAACCAAGCTGCTCCGCCGCCTCGACCTGGCGGCGCAGGATCGAGCGCGGGGCCGGCGCGATCGGCTCACCGCTGTCGTGGTCGAGCACGTCGCAGATCACCAGCGCCGTGCGGTCCAGCCAGGCCGCGGTGCGCAGGGTGGCGAGGTCCGGCCGCAGGTGGAAGTCGCCGTAGCCCGCCTCCCAGTTGGTCAGCTGGTAACCGGGGACCGGGTTCATCTCCATGTCCACGGTCAGCAGGTAATTGCAGGCATCCGCCCCGTTCTCCACCGCGCTGTCGAGGAAGAACTCCGCGTCGAAGCGCTTGCCGACGAAGCGCCCGTAGTGGTCGGTGAACTGGACCAGCACGGTGTCGATCGCACCTTCGCGCACGCGTTCGCGCAAGCTGGCGACACTGAGCATGCCTTGCAGTCTGGACACGGGCGCTCCTTGCACGTACCCCTTCGCAACGACCATCGCCTGTCCGGGGAGTTCAGGCCCGGCTAGGTTTACCGCGCGCCCCGACCCGGAGGCAAGTGAAACTTTCCGGCGGCGCACGGAATCCAGTAAGGTCGCCCCACCTCAAAGGAGAGCGCCATGGTCCAGCGTTTCGACACCCAGTCAGCCCTGAAGATGCTCGCCGCCGCTGGCGGGGCGCGCTACGTGACCATGTTCCACCACGGCAGCCTGGAACTGGAGTTCTACGCCCCGCAGGGCAGCGACCCGCAGAAGCCGCACACGCGCGACGAGGTCTACTTCGTGGTTTCCGGCAGCGGCTGGTTCGTCGCCGGCGGCGAGCGCCAGCGCTGCGGCCCCGGCGCGGTGATGTACGTGCCGGCCGGAGTGCCGCACCGCTTCGAGGAGTTCAGCGCCGACTTCGCCACCTGGGCGATCTTCGCGCCGGCCGCAGCGGCATAATCGCCAACGTTCATCGGGGACAGGCATGACCGAAGAAATATCCGGGCAACGCGTCGCCGAGCTGGCACGCGCCGCTCGCGGCCGCGTGCCGCTGGACGCGGCGCGCCTGCTGGGCCGCGAGTCCGCGGCCATGGTCGCGGCGGTGCTGGGCGAGCTGCCGCCCAAGTTCGCACGCGGCATCAACGAGCACCTGCCGCGCGAGCTGCAGACCGCCGATCCGCTGACCACGACCACCGAGTTGCAGATTCCCGGCACCGTCGCCGACATGATGGACCCGGTGCACGCAGTGCTGCCGGAGCTGGCCACCGTGGCCGACGCCATCGCCTTCCTGCGCGGCGCCGAGAACCCGCAGCAGATCACCTACCTCTACGTCACCGACACCGCGCGCAAGCTCACCGGCATGGTGGTGATCCGCGACCTGCTGCTGAGCGAGCCGGACGTGACCCTGACGCGCATCATGCTGCCCGACCCGTTCGCCTTCACCGCCGACATGCCGGCCGGCGAGGCGATCAAGGCCGCGGTGCGCCGCCACTACCCGGTCTACCCGGTGACCGACCACGAGGACCGCATCGTCGGCGTGGTGCGCGGCTGGCGCCTGTTCGAGCGCCAAGCGATCGAGATCACGGCGCAGTCCGGCCAGATGGTCGGCGTCAACAAGGAGGAGCGCGTCGATACCAGCCTGCTCGACGCCTTCCGCAAGCGCCACCCGTGGCTGCAGGTCAACCTGCTCACCGCGTTCCTGGCCGGCTTCGTGGTCAGCATGTTCGAGGGCACCATCTCGCAGATCGTCGCTCTCGCCGCGTTCCTGCCGATCCTGGCGGGCCAGTCCGGCAACACCGGCTGCCAGGCCCTGGCGATCACGCTGCGCGGCCTGACCCTTGGGGATCTCGACAACCACCCGGTGCGCAAGCTGATCCTCAAGGAAGTGACGCTGGGCATGATGAACGGGCTGGCCACCGGCTTCGTCGCCGGGCTCGCCATGTGGTGGACCGCGGCGCGCGACGACAACCCGCAGGCACTGCTGCTGGGCGCGGTGATCTGGGTGGCAATGACCGGCTCGTGCATGGCCAGCGGGCTGTTCGGCGTGCTGGTGCCGATCACCTTGCGCAGGTTCGGCGCCGATCCGGCGACGGCTTCGAGCATCTTCCTGACCACCGGCACGGACATCGCCGGCATGGGCTTGATGCTGACGCTGGCCACGGTATTCGTGCTGTGAAGATGCTGCGCACGTGAAGCTCGCGGCCCACGGCGCGCAGACCCTGGGCCAGCGCGTGCGCCAGGAGGACGGCTTCGCCCTGGTGCAGCTGCCCGGCGAGGCGCTGCTCGCGGTCGTGGCCGACGGCCTCGGCGGCCACCCGGCCGGGGATCTCGCCAGCCGCATCGCGATCGAGGGCATCGCCGACTTCGCGCGTCGCGACTTCGCCCGGCTGCACCAGGCGCCGCCGGCGGCGCTGCAGGACGTGGCCCAGGCGATCGACGACGCGCTGGTCGACATTTCCAGCCGCCATCCGCCGCTGGCCGGCATGGCCACGACGCTGTCGGCGCTGTACTTCACCCCCGAGCGCGTGTTCCGCCTCTCCATCGGCGACAGCCTGATCCACCGCCTGCACGGCCGCAGCTGCGCACGCTGGAACGAGCTGCACGAGGGTGAGGACGGCTTTCTCACCAGCTGCCTGGGCGGCAACCTGCGCCACATCGACTGCCCGCCGCGCGGCGCGGCGGTCAAGGCCGGGGACCGTTTCCTGATCGCGAGCGACGGCATCGAGGTGCTCGACGCCAAGGCCGTGTGCCGCCTCCTGCGCGCGGGCGAGACGCCGCAGCAGTGCGTGCAGAGCGTGCTCGACGCCATCGACGCAGTCGGCTTCGAACACCAGGACAACTCGACCGTGATCGCGGTGTTTGCCTGAGCCACCGCGCCGCATGCTGATCGCGGTCGTCGCGCTCGCCGGCTTCCTCACCTCCGCGCTGTCGGGCGTCGCTGGCCTGGGCGGCGGCACCATCCTGATCGGCTTGTTCTATGCCCTGGGCATGCCGCCGGTCGAGGCGGTGCCGCTGTTCGCGGCGGTGCAGTTCGTGTCCAACACCTCGCGCACGGTGGCCTACGCCAAGCATGTGGAATGGCACGCCGCCGGCTGGTTCCTCGCCGCCGCGATCCCGGCGACTTTCCTGATGGCGCCCCTGGTCGAGCGGGTGGACGTCAACGCCGTGCGCCTGATCCTGGCCGGCCTGATCCTGGCGTCGCTGGCGCCGGCGCGCGGTGGCGATGCGCAGCTGCCGGCACGGCCGGCCTTCGTGCTGGCGGGCCTCCTCAACGGCAGCATCGGCATGTTCGTGGGGGCGACGGGCCTGTTCGTCGGCCGTCTGTTCCTGCGGCCCGAGTGGAGCAAGGAGCGCGTCATCGCCACTCTCGCCATGACCCAGTCGCTCGGCCACCTGCTGCGGGTCGCGGCCTACGGCGTGGTCGGCTTCACCGTGCTGGCGCAATGGCCGATGCTGCTGCCGCTGTGCGTCGCGGTAATCGCCGGCACCGCGACCGGGCGCTGGCTCAACACGCGCCTGAGCGAGGAAGTGTTTGCGCGCCTGTTCAAGCTGATCCTGCTGGTGCTGTCGCTCAAGCTGGGCTGGGATGGGCTCAGGGGACTGGAGTGGATCTGAAGTCCCCTGTAGGAGCGGCGTAAGCCGCGACCTTCGTTCGAATCGATCGGGCGGTCGCGGCCAGCGGCCGCTCCTACAGAGGCCATCCCAGGGCCGGGATAGACTCTCTGCCCTGGAGACGGAGGCGCACATGGGCAGGACATTCACGGTGGTGGCCGGCGCAGCGCTGCTGCTCGCGGCCTGCGGCGCCCCGGAGCCGCCCAAGGAAAAACCCAAGGCCGGCCGCGAGGAAACCCGCGAGATCCGCAACCTCCAGGCGATCGGCGTCAACGGTGCGGCGGTCGCAGACAAGGTGGACGAGGCGATCAAGCTCAACGAGGACCGCCAGAAGCAGCTCGATGCAGAGGCCGCGAAGTCGGAGTGATTCCTACAGGGCCGGCGGCAGTTCCGCGCGGTGGTGCGCCAGGATCCGCCGGTACGGCTCCGGGTCCTTGATGTGGACCACGTCGCCGGCGCGCGGAAAGGTCCAGTCGTAGAGCCGCGAGAGGTAAAAGCGGAACGCCGCAGCGCGCAGCGCCAGGCCCCAGGCCGCCGACTCCGCCGGCTCCAGCACGCGCCGCGAGCGGTAGGCCGAGATCAGCGCCTGCCAGCGCGCCGGGTTGGGCGCCCCGTCCGGCTCGAAGCACCAGTCGTTGACCGTCACCGCCAGGTCGTAGAGCAGCGCGTCGTTGCAGGCGTAGTAGAAGTCGATCACGCCGGTCAGGCGCTGGTCCACGAACAGCACGTTGTCCTTGAACAGGTCCGCGTGGATCACGCCCTGCGGCAGCAGCGACAAGTCCAGCGCGCGCTGCGCGGAAAGCTCGTCCTCGATCAGCGCGTGCGCGTCCTGCGGCACGTGGCCGAGCAACGCCTGCGCGGTGCCCACGCGCCAGTCCGCGCCGCGCGAGTTGCGGCAGGGCACGGCGTACGAGCGGCCGGCGACGTGCATCTCGCCGAGCACGCAGCCGACCTGGCGGCATTGCTCCAGGCTCGGGAACAGCACGCTCTGCCCGGTCAGCCGGTGCACCAGCGCGGCCGGCTTGCCGTTGAGCGTGGTGAGATTTGTGCCCGCATGCGTGTGCAGCGGCATCGCCAGCGGCAGGCCGCGCGCGGCCAGGTGCTCCATCAGGCCCAGGAAGAACGGCAGGTCCTTGTGGTCCAGCCGCTCGAACAGGGTCAGCACCCAGCGCCCGTCCAGGGTGTCGACGAAGTAGTTGGTGTTCTCCACGCCCTCGCCGATGCCCGTGTAGCCGAGCAGCTCGCCAACCGAGTACTGGCGCAGGAATTCGCGCAGCTCGCTGTGGGAAACCTTGGTGAAGACGGACATACGGGATTTGGGATTCGGGATTCGGGATTCGTGAAAAGACGCGTCAGGGTATCGAATCCCCAATCCCGAATCCCGAATCCCGCGCTGACGCCGCA
>DATLCG010000078.1:0-18384 GCA_035526525.1 Binatia bacterium | reverse complement strand
GCGGCAACCTGATTTTCGACGTCGCGCACAACGTTGAAGCGGCGCAGGTGCTCGCGGACAATCTCGCCGCCGCCCGCGTCGGGCGCATCCACGTGGTGCTCGGCATGCTGTCCGACAAGCCGGTCGAAGGCTTCTGCGCCGCGATCGCTCCGCATGCGCTGCATTTCCACGCCGCCTCGCTGCCGCCGCCGCGCGGCCTCGACGCCCGCGCGCTGGTCTCCCGCGCCACCGGCGCGGGAGTGCCCCTGACCCCTTATGCCGATGTCGCCGGGGCGCTGGACGCGGCCCGCGCCGCGGCCGCGGGGACGCCGGTGCTGGCCTGCGGCTCGTTCCTGACCGTGGCCGCGGCGATGGAGCGTGCCGGTGGATGAGCTGCTGGCGAGGCGGCTGGTCGGCGCGCTGGTGCTGGTGGCCGGGGCGCTGCTGCTGGCCGCCCTGCTGCCGGATCCCGATCGCGAGCCGCCCGCACCCCCGGGACAGCGCGTGACCTTCGAGCCGGACGGCGGCGTGACCGGCAACGCTGCGGGTCCGGCCGCTGCGGTTCCCAGGGCGGCCGAACCGGTGCCCGCGTCCCCCGAGGCCGCCGACAACGACCTGCCCGAGCCGGCGGCGCCCCCGGCCGCGGCCGAGCTCGATCCGCCCGGCTGGTACGTGCAGATCGGCAGCTTCGGCAACGAGACCAACGCCCGGGCCGTGCTGCAGCGGCTGTACGACGCCGGCCAGCCGGCGCGGCTGCAGGCGGTGCAGGTCGGGCGCGAGTACTGGTACCGCGTGCGGGTCGGGCCCTACGGCGAGGAAGCCGCGGCGCGCGAGGTGCTGGCGCGGCTGGAGAAGCAGGGCTGGCGCGGCGGAAAAGTGGTCCGCGCAGGATGAAAAAGCGGATGGCGGCGCGGTGCGCGATGGTAGAATGCGCCGTGTCTGTTGCAGAGGGGCGCACGCCGCGATGATCCTGGTGGACTGGTGCCTCCTCGCCGTCCTCGCGGTCTCCGTGGTCATCGGCGTCTTCCGCGGCTTCGTGCGCGAAATTCTCGGCCTCGTCACCTGGGCCGTCGCCGTGGTCGCCACCCTGTTCCTCGCCGCGCCGGCCTCGGCCGCACTGGAAGGCCACATCGGCACTCCCTCGCTGCGCGTCGCTGCCGGCTACGCGCTGGTGTTCTTCGGCGTGCTGCTGACCGGCTCCATCGTCACGCACCTCGTCGCCATGGCGGTGCGCAAGAGCGTGCTGTCGGGCTTCGATCGCGCGGTCGGCGGCGCCTTCGGCCTGGTGCGCGGCGTGCTGCTGGCGCTGGCCTTCGTCTGGCTCGCGGGCAAGACGCCGATGCGGCAGGACGGCTGGTGGTCGGAATCGCTGCTGGTCGGGCGGCTCGATGCGCTGGTGGGCGGCGTGGCCGGCCTGCTGCCGTCGCAGTGGGGCGATGCGCTGCGTCCCGACGCCGGTGCGCTGCCGGAGGCCACCTGACATGTGCGGCATCGTCGGACTCATCGCCAGCACGCCGGTCAACCAGGAGCTGTACGACGCGCTGACGGTGCTGCAGCACCGCGGCCAGGACGCCGCCGGCATCATCACCACCGATGGCGACAAGCTGCACCTGCGCAAGGACAACGGCCTGGTGCGCGACGTGTTCCATGCCGACGAGCACATGATCCGGCTGCGCGGAAACATGGGCGTCGCCCACGTGCGCTATCCCACCGCGGGCTGCGCGACCTCGGCCGAGGCGCAGCCGTTCTACACCAACATGCCGTTCGGCATCGCGCTGGCGCACAACGGCAACCTGACCAACGTCGAGGAGCTGAAGCGCGAGCTGTTCATGGAGGATCGCCGGCACCTGAACACGGATTCCGACTCCGAGGTGCTGCTGAACGTCTTCGCGCACGAGTTGATGCAGCGCGACACGCTGCGCCTGTCGCCGGAGGACGTGTTCGAGGCCATTGCCATGGTCCACCGCCGCTGCCGCGGCGCCTACGCCTGCGTGGCGCTGATCAACGGCTACGGCATCGTCGGCTTCCGCGACCCGTTCGGCATCCGCCCGATCGTCTACGGCCGCCGCGAAGGCCCGAAGGGCCCCGAGTACATGATCGCCTCGGAAAGCGTGGCGCTGAACGCGCAGGGCTTCGAGCTGGTGTCGGACATCGGGCCGGGCGAGGCGGTGTTCATCACCACCGACAGCCAGCTGCACAAGCGGCAGTGCGCGGCCAACCCGGTCCACTCGCCCTGCATCTTCGAGTTCGTCTACCTGGCGCGGCCGGACTCGGTGATCGACGACGTCTACGTCTACAAGGCCCGCCTGCGCATGGGCTCGGCGCTGGCGCGCAAGATCCAGCGCGACTGGCCGGACCTCGACATCGACGTGGTGATCCCGATCCCGGACACCAGCCGAGTCGCCGGCGCGCAGATGGCGCACGACCTCGGCGTGCCGTACCGCGAGGCGTTCATCAAGAACCGCTACATCGGCCGCACCTTCATCATGCCCGGCCAGCACCTGCGCAAGAAGTCGGTGCGCCAGAAGCTCAACCCGATCGACATCGAATTCAAGGGCAAGAACGTGCTGCTGGTGGACGACTCCATCGTGCGCGGCACCACCTCGAAGGAGATCGTGCTGATGGCGCGCGAGGCCGGCGCGAAGAAGGTGTACTTCGCCTCCGCGGCGCCGCCGGTGCGCTATCCCAACGTCTACGGCATCGACATGCCCACTTCGAGCGAGCTGGTGGCGCACGGCCGCACGGTCGAGCAGCTGGAAAAGATGCTCGGCGCCGACCGCCTCATCTACCAGGACCTCGCCGACCTGGAAGAGGCGGTGCGGGCCGGCAACCCCAAGCTGCGGCAGTTCGACACCTCCGTGTTCACCGGCAAGTACGTGACGCAGGACATCGACGACGCCTATCTCAACCAGCTCGAGCTGTTCCGCTCCGACGCGGCGAAGGAAGCGCGCCGCCGCGGCAGCCAGACGGTGATCGAGATGCACAACGCCGCCAGCGGGCGGGGTTGAGCCACGCCGCCGCAGCGGGTACTCTGCCGTCGCGCCGATTTGTCCGATTGCGGGCGCGTAACAAATCCAGCTAAACCGGTTGCGGAAGCCCGTTTGGCGTCGAGCGAACGGGCTTTTTGCGTTTCAGAGGCGGCGATGAAGAAGCGGCAGGGCAGCAAGTGGGGCGACGCGACCCGCGGCATCCGCTCGGCGGAGCAGCGCACCGGCGTGCGCGAGCATTCGCCGGCGATCTTCGCCACCTCCAGCTTCGTCTACGACAGCGCCGCGCAGGCGGCGGCGGTGTTCGCCGAGGCCGAGCCGGGCTACGTCTACTCGCGCTTCACCAACCCGACGGTGGAAGCGTTCGAGCGGCGCCTCGCCGACATGGAGGGCGCGCAGGCCTGCATCGCCACCGCCAGCGGCATGGCGGCCGAGATGACGCTGCTGATGGCGCTGCTGAAGTCGGGCGACCACGTGGTCGCGTCACGCTCGCTGTTCGGCTCGACGCTGTCGCTGTTCAACAACTACTTCGTCAAGTTCGGCGTGGCATTCACCTACGTCGACCCGTGCGACCTCGCGGCCTGGCGCGGCGCGCTGCGTCCGCAGACCCGGCTGCTGTTCGCGGAGACGCCGACCAACCCGCTGGGCGAGGTGGTGGACATCGCCGCGCTGGCGAGGATCGCGCACGGCGCCGGCGCGCTGCTGTGCATCGACAACTGCTTCCTGACGCCCGCGCTGCAGAAGCCGCTGGCGCTCGGCGCCGACCTCGTCATCCACTCGGCCACCAAGTACCTGGACGGTCAGGGCCGCTGCGTCGGCGGCGCGGTGCTCGGCGATGCGCAGCGCGTCGGCCGCGAGATCTTCTCGTTCATGCGCACCGCCGGTCCGTGCCTGTCGCCGTTCAACGCCTGGGTGTTCCTGAAAGGGCTGGAGACGCTCGAGCTGCGCATGCACGCGCACAGCCGGTCGGCGCTGACGCTGGCGCGCTGGCTGTCGCGGCAGCGCGCCGTGTCGCGCGTGCATTTCCCCGGCCTGCCGGACCACCCGCAGCACCGGCTGGCGAAGAAGCAGCAGCGCAACTGGGGCGGCGTGGTGTCGTTCGACCTGAAGGGCGGCAAGCGCGCCGCATTCCGGCTGATCGACTCGGCGCGCATGCTGTCCATTACCGCCAACCTCGGCGATACGCGCACCACCATCACGCATCCCGCCACCACCACGCATCACCGCATCGGCCCGGAGGCGCGGCGCCGCGCCGGCATCGGCGACGGCATGGTGCGCATCGCGGTCGGCCTCGAGAACGTCGAGGACATCGTCGCGGACCTGGAGCGCGGGCTGAAGTGAGCTTCGTCGCGGCGGTGCACGCCGCGCTGGTGGAGACGGATCCAGCGGCCAAGCTGCGCGCCGTCGCCGCACTGCCGGAGCCCGAGGCCAGTCCCCCCGCGGACTTCACCGACGACGCGCGTGTGCCGGGCCGGCCCGGGCGGCCCCTGCTGGTGCACCCGCAGCAGGTGCCGCAGCGCGGCTTCGGCTCGCCGGCGGCGCGCGCGGCGCTGGTGCACGCGGTGGCGCACATCGAGTTCAACGCCATCAACCTCGCGCTCGACGCCTGCTGGCGCTTCCGCGGCCTGCCGCGCGAGTTCTACCGCGACTGGTGCTCGGTGGCGCAGGACGAGGCGCGTCACTTCGCGCTGCTGTGCGATCGGCTGCGGGAGTTCGGCCACGCCTACGGTGACTTCGAGGCGCACAGCGGGCTGTGGGACGCGGCCGAGAAGACGCGGCACGACGTGCTGGTGCGGATGGCGCTGGTGCCGCGCGTGCTGGAGGCGCGAGGCCTGGACGTGACGCCGGGCATCATCGTGCGCCTCCGGCAGGCGCGGGACGAGCGCACCGTGGCTGCATTGCAGACGATCCTCGCCGAGGAAGTACGCCACGTCGCCATCGGCTCGCACTGGTTCGGCTGGCTGTGCGCGCAGCGCGGGCTCGATCCTGCGTCGACCTTCGTGCGCCTGCTCGCCGAGCACGGTGCCCGTGTGCGCGCGCCGGTGAACCGGGAGGCGCGGCTGGCGGCGGGCTTCAGTGCGGCGGAGCTGGACGGGATCGCGGTCTGAGCGAGCGCTTCGACAGACCCGGCGCGAACGTTCCGGCATTCGCCGCGCTACAGCGTCACCCGCTCGATGGTGTCGTCCACCCGAAGATACTCGCGCCGGTCCGGCCTCCAGTCCGCCAGCACCCAGCGCTCCCGGCCTTCGCCCAGCGCATGCAGCGCCGGGCGATGCGTGTGACCGTGGACGATCCGGCGCACGCCATGCCGGCGGAAGGCTTCGCTTACCGCTTCAGCGGCGACATCCATGATGGACGCGGGCTTGTACTGGCTGCGGCCGCGCAGGTTGCCGGCCACGGCCTGGCGTACGGCGCGCGGCAGGCGACGGTAGATCCACTGCGCCAGGGGCCGCCGCGAGAAGCGCCGCCATCGCTGGTAGGCGACGTCGCCGGTGCAGAACAGGTCGCCGTGCGACAGCAGCGTCGGCGTGCCGGCGAGCTCGACCACTGCGGGATCCGGCAGCAGCTCGACGCCGGTCTCGGCGAAGAAGCGCGGCCCCACCATGAAATCGCGGTTGCCGTGCTGGTAGCGCACCCTGACGCCGCTGCGCGTGAGCGCCGCCAGCGCCTCCCATTCGGCCGGGTAGGCCTCGCGCCCTTCCGCGTCGCCGATCCAGTATTCGAACAGGTCACCGAGGATGTACAGCGTGTCCGCGCCGCGCGCGGGGCCATGCAGGAAGGCGAGGAAGTCCTGGCGAAGGGGCGAAGGCTCCGGCGGGAGATGCAGGTCCGACAGCAGCAGCGCCGGCTTCATTTCTCCGCGACGGTCGCCTTCTGGATGATCACCGGCGTCTGCGGCACGTCGGTGCCGAACGGGCCGCCGCGGCCGGTCGGGATCGCGGCCATCTTGTCCACCACGTCCATGCCCTCGACCACCTTGCCGAACACGGCGTAGCCGTCGTTGCCGGGCGAGCGATCGAGGAAGCCGTTGTCCACCAGGTTGATGAAGAACTGCGCCGTCGCGCTGTCCGGGTCCGAGGTGCGCGCCATGGCGACGGTGCCGCGCTTGTTCTTCAGGCCGTTGCCGCCTTCGTTGGCGATCGGCGCGCGCGTCGGCTTCTGCCGGTAGTCCTGGCCGAAGCCGCCGCCCTGGGCCATGAAGCCCGGGATGATGCGATGGAACACGGTGCCGTCGTAGTGGCCGGACCTGGCGTACTCGACGAAGTTGGCGGTGCTCTTCGGCGCCTTGGCGGCGTCGAGCTCGAGGACGATCTTGCCCTGGGTGGTGTCGAGGGTGACGCGCACGGGTGCGGCTCCGGTCTGGGAATGGGCGAGGAAGGGCAGGGCGAGCAGCAGCGCCGCGGCGAGGGTCCGCTTCATGCGACGGCCTGCAGCTGCGTTTCGACCGCGGCGAGGGCCTGCTCGAAGATGTCCAGGCCGGTGCCCGGGCGGCAGGCCTGCTCGGTGAGCAGCCGGCGGAAGGCGCGGCCGCCATGCTGGCCGCGGTACAGGCCGAGCAGGTGGCGCGTCATCTGCGCCAGCGGCGTGCCGGCGGCGCGCTCGCGCGCCGCGTAGGGCACGAAACGGCGCAGCACCGACGCGCGGTCGCCCGGCGCGGCGCCGCCGAACCAGCGGCGGTCGACGTCGGCCAGGATCCACGGGTTCTCGTACACCTCGCGCCCCATCATCACGCCATCGACGTGCTTGAGGTGCCGATCGCACTCCTCGAGCGTGCGGATGCCGCCGTTGATGACGACCGTCAGCTGCGGCAGGTCGCGCTTGAGGCGGTACACCGTCTCGTAGGTGAGCGGCGGGATCTCGCGGTTCTCCTTCGGCGACAGTCCCTTCAGCCAGGCCTTGCGCGCGTGCACGATGAAGGTGTCGCAGCCGGCCGCGGCCACGGTTTCCACGAAGTGCTTCAGGAACGGATATTCCTCGGAGTCGTCCACGCCGATGCGGCACTTCACGGTGACCGGCAGGCGGGTGGCGGCGCGCATCGCGGCGATGCCGGCGGCCACGCGCCTGGGCTCGCGCATCAGGCAGGCGCCGAAGCCGCCGTCCTGCACCTTGTCCGACGGGCAGCCGCAGTTGAGGTTGATCTCGGCGTAGCCCTCGCGCTCGCCGAACTCGGCGCAGCGCGCCAGGTCGCCGGCGATGCAGCCGCCGAGCTGCAGCGCCACCGGCTGCTCGGCCGGGTCGAAGCGCAGCAGCTTCGCCCGCTCGCCGCGCAGGAGCGCCTGCGTCGCGATCATCTCGGTGTAGAGACGGGCGTGGCGCGAGATCAGGCGCAGGAAGTACCGGTCGTGCCGGTCCGTCCACTCCATCATCGGCGCGACGCAGAACAGGTGGGAAGCGTGCATCGACGCATTGTACCGGAGCGAACTCCCGCTTCCGGCGTGCCGCAGGTCGCTTTTGGGTCGTGAACGACCCCCTCCGGACCCCGTCTAAACCCTTGTTCTCGGCCGCCGCGGCGGTCGCCACACGGCAGGTACGGGAAAAAGATGAGACGCGGATCGCGCTTCGGGGCCTGGCCACGGCGGCAGGGCTGAGCCGTGGCCGGCTGGATCGCGGCCATCTCGCGCCGCAACGTCGTTCCCCTGCTGCTGCGCGGCCTGCGGCAGATGGACTATGCCGCGGGCGAATCGGCGCGCATCAGCGTGTCGGATGGCCGCGGCTTCCGCAGCTGCTGCGGCACCAACGGCGCGCTGGCCCGGGCCTGCGAGACGGCCGGGCTCAGTGGCGGGCTGGGCATCGCCCAGGTCGGCCTGGGCCTCGACCTCCCCGGCGATGCGCCGCCGGCGGACATCGTGGTCGCGATCAGCGCCGGAGCCTGGGGCGCCGCGCGCCGCGGCCGCGGCGACGTCACGCTGCGCAAGCTGGCGGCCGAGCTGCTCGCGCACGGCGCTGCGGCGGCGGCCGCCCAGCGTGCCGGCCGCGAGCTGCCGGGATCCTGGACCCTGGCGGCCGCCAGCGCCGCCACTCCCGACCGCCTGCTGGTGCTGCGCGGCGACGGCCCGCTGGCGGTCGGCGTCGGCGAAGGCGAGCAGTTCGCGGCGTCGAACCTGGACGCACTGCTGCCCGAGACGCACCGCGTGATCTTCCCGGAGGAGGGCGACGCCGCGCTGCTCAAGTGCGACGACATCGGCTTCGTCGATGCCTTCGGCAAGACGGTGGTGCGCGCCGCGGTGAACCTGCAGACCCGCGGCGAGTTCGCGCCCCCGCTGCCCGGCGCGCTGGCGCGGGCGGCGTCGCGGCCCTGAGCTCTAGGCCAGGTACCCGCCGTCCACCACCAGCGTCGCCCCGGTGACGTAGCTCGCGGCATCCGAGCATAGATACAGCACCGCCGGCGCGATCTCGGACGGCTGGGCCATGCGATTCAGCGGAATCTGCGGCAGGAAGGTCTTCAGGATCTGCTCGTTCCTGGTGAGCGCCGAGGCGAACTTGGTATCGGTCAGTCCGGGCAGCACCGAATTGACGCGGATCTTCTGCGGGCCGCATTCCTTGGCGAACGCCTTGGTCATGTTGATGACCGCGGCCTTGGTCACCGAGTAGATGCCCTGCGCCATGCCCGGCCTGATGCCGTTGATCGAGGCGATGTTGCAGATCGCGCCGCCCTTGCCGGTCTTGCGCATCAGGCGGCCGGCCAGCATCGACAGTTCGAAGTAGCCCTTCACGTTCACCTGCAGGGTCTTGTCGATCATGCTGACCTGCGTGTCCAGCACGTGGCCGAAGTACGGATTGGTCGCGGCGTTGTTGACCAGGATGTCGAGCCGGCCGAAGGCGGATTCGATGTCTGCCATCAGCCGCTCCAGCGCGGCCGACTCGCCCTGGTGCGCCGCGATCGGCGTGGCCTTGCCGCCGGCCTTCTCGATCGAATTCGCGACCTGGTCCAGGTCCTCCTGCTTGCGCGAGGACACGATGACGTGCGCGCCCTGCTCGGCGAGCAGCCGCGCGGTGGCCTCGCCGATGCCGCGCGAGGCGCCGGTGACGAGGGCGATGCGCCCGGACAGGTCGAACAGTTTCGTGGCCATCTAGATCAGCTCCCGGTTGGATTTCTGCTGGATCGAAGGATAGGTGACGGTGCCGCCTTCCGGCACCGCGGCCTCGGACAGCGTATGCGGCAGGCAGCGGCCCGGCCCGAGTATGTGCGCCACCTCGACGCCGCGCGCCAGCAGCGCGTCGGCGATGAACTGCCGGTGGCAGTCGGCCGGCCTGGCCTCGGCGCACATGATCACGGTCGGCGCCTGCGCCGCCGCGTCCAGCAGCTCGTCGAGCGCATCGACGAAGTCGCGCGTCTGCATGTAGTCGGCGAACGCGCGGAAGTCGGCGTTGCGCAGGCCGCGGTTGGCCGAGCCGGCGCGGCCGCTGCGGCGTCCGCCGAGCTGCGGCATCGGCAGGTAGGTCACGCCCACCTCGCGCAGCGCCAGGCGCAGGCGCTCCAGGTTGAACTGCGGATTCCAGCGCGAGCGCGGCACCGCGCGCACGTCGGCGAGCTGGCGCACGCCGTTCTCGCGCAGCAGGGCGACGAACTGGTCGAGCGGCCGGGTCGAATGGCCGATCGTGAACATCCGCATCAGAGCTTCGACTTGCCGATCACGGCGTCGGAGACCTGCGCCAGCACGCTGACGAACATGCCGAAGGCCTGGAAGCGCGGGTTCTTCGTCTGGCCCATCTTCCAGCGGTAGTAGATCTGCTGCGCGATCACCGCCAGGCGGAACAGGCCGAACACGTAATAGAAGTCCCAGTTGCCGATGGTGCGGCCGGTCTTCTCGCCGTAGTAGGCGACGATCTCCTCCCGCGTCAGCATCCCCGGCAGGTTCGACGGCTGCATGCGCACGGCCTGCATGTGCGGCGGATCGCCGGCCTGGATCCAGTAGGCGAGGGTGCCGCCCAGGTCCATCAGCGGATCGCCGATGGTGCACATCTCCCAGTCGAGCACGCCGATGATCGTCAGCGCGTCGGCCGGATCGAGGATGGCATTGTCGAAGCGGTAGTCGTTGTGGATGATCCCGGGCCGCGGCGAGTCGGCCGGCTGGTGCGCCTTCAGCCAGGCCATCAGCGTCTCGCACTTCGGCACGTCGTCGGTCCACGCCTTCTCGAAGCGCTCGCACCAGCCCTTCACCTGCCGCGCGACGTAGCCTTCCGGGTGACCGAGATCGGCCAGGCCGATGGCGGCGTAGTCGAGCGTGTGCAGGCGGATCAGCGTGTCGACCAGGTTCAGGCAGAGGCGGCGCGACTGCTCCGGCGAATACGCGAGGCCCTTCGGCAAATCGCGGCGCAGGATGATGCCGCCCACTTTCTCCATCACGTAGAACGGCGCGCCGATCAGCGAGGCGTCGTCGGTGTAGGCCAGCGGTTTCGGGCACGGGAAGTGCGGGTGCAGCGCCTGCATCACGCGGAACTCGCGGTGCATGTCGTGTCCCGACTTCGGCTTGGTGCCTGCCGGCGGCCGCCGCAGGATCATCTCGCGCCCGCCGACGCCGAGCTGGTAGGTGACGTTGCTCGCGCCGCCCTGGAACTGCTTCAGCTCCAGCGGCCCGTCCGGCAGTCCGGCCACCTGCGACCGCAGGAACGGCAGCACCCGCTGCGGATCGAAGGCGTTCTCGTCGCGGACCGCTCCGGGAGCGTCGAGGGGGGCTTGGATCATGGCTTGGCCTTATCTGAACGTGAACAGCTGCGGATCGTTCTGCAGCTCGAGGTGCGCGACGCCGTTGAAGCCCATCAGCGACAGGCCGCGGCGGCCGACCAGCAGGGTGTGGACGCTGGCGTTGTAGATGCGCCAGTTGAGCGCGAAGGCGCGCGGGCCGTCGACGCCGAGCGCTTCCTGCAGCACCACCGAGATCGCGCCGCCGGAAGTGAACACGGCGGTGGACTCGATGCCGGGCGGCGTCGCGGCGCGCACGCCGTCGAGCACGCGGCGGCGGAACTGCTCCCAGGTCTCGCGGATCGGCGTGTCGCCTTCGCGGCCGGACAGCCAGCACGCGACGATCTTCTCGAAGAACAGCTGGAACTTGCGCGGGTCGCCGAAGATCTCGCGCGCCTCGACCGCGTACTCGGGATGGTCGCGCGCCACCACGGGCAGGTACGACTGGATCAGCCCCTGGTGGTCGTACTCGTCGAAGGCGGCATGCGTCTGGATCGGCTGCTCGCGGCCCAGGGCGCGGAAGGCGTGCTCGCCGGTGTGGCGCTGGCGCTCCATCGCTCCGCACCAGGCCGAGTCGAAGCGCGGCTGGATGCGCCGCCAGTACTCGCCGAGCACCGTGCTCTGCCGAATGCCGAGCCCGGACAGGCAGTCGTAGTTGCGCGCGCCGAACGAGGCCTGGCCGTGGCGGACGAGAACGAGCGTGGTCACGCGCAGGCCCGGCGCGGCATGCGGCGCGCGGCCGGCGGCGAAGGAAGCCGCACCGCGGCTACTGGATGTAGACCGGGCCCTGCAGCTCGGTGCCGAGCATGAAGCCGGAGGTGTCGGCCACCAGCGGCGACAGGATCACCGTGTAGCGGCCCGGCTCGACACCGGACAGCACCGCCAGGCGCGGGTTGTTGCCGGCCTGCCACTGGCCCTGCACCGGCTCGCCGATCGAATTGCGCACCTCGGCGTGCTGCCGCAGCGTGTCGAGGTTGAGCGGCGACGAGAACATCAGCGCGATCGCCTTCTGGCCCTGCACCTGGCCGGCATAGGTGAGCTTCAGCTGGTTGGCCGGCATCTTCGACGGGTCCGGCCACCAGGGCTTCATCGCGTCGGCGGCCGGCGGCGCGGCCTTCACCGGCTGGGACGGCGCCTCGCCGCTGCCGGCCATTTCGCCGGCGGGCGCGGACGAAGCCGGCTCGGCGGTGGCGACGGTGGACGCGGGCTTCTTCCTTTTCTTCGGCGCCGGTGCAGGTGCGGGCTCGGCGGCAGCCGGCTCGGCGCTGTCCGCCGCCGGTGCCGGCGCGGGCTCCGGAGCCGCCGCCGCGGCAGTGGGCTGCAACTGCGGCTTCGCGGTCGGGGGCTCGGCGGCGGCAGTCTGTGCGGGCTCCGGTGCAGCCGCCGGCGTGGTGGGCTGTGCCGGCGTCGGCGCCTGCGCCGTCGCCGGCTCGGCGGGGGCGGGCTGTGCGTGGGCATCGGCGTTGGCAGCGGGGGCGGCCGGGGCGGGCGTCGCGGCGGCGGGCGCCGGGGAAGGCGTGGCCGCCGCGTGCGTCGTCGACGGAATGTCCTCGGAATGCGTGCGCTTCAGCGCGCCGGGCAGCATGTCCGGCGGCAGGTGATTGAGGCCGAAGTAGACGCCGCCCGCGACCGCGACCATCAGCAGACCCATGACAGCTGCGCCGGGCTTGATCATGACTCTCTCTCTCCGTCTCGTTTTTGCGGCGGACGATGCGCCGCGCGCCACTATGTTGGGGGCCCGCGCGCAGCGTCAACTTGCGCGCGTGGCGTGCGGCTTCGGTGCGATGCGTGCCGCGACGCACCATAATACGCGCCCGCTCCATTCCCTCCGTTGCGACTCCATGACCGACACGTATCTCGAGCTGTCCCACAGCGCGTGGGGCAATGCCTTCGTTTCCCTGCTCGGGCTGCCCAAGCCGCCGCGGCTGAAGCGCGGTGAAGGCGCGTGGAGCGAGCGTCCGCTCGACGGCCAGGCCGGCGTCTACGGCGCCGCCGAGGGCGGCCAGCTGTCGCCGGCGCTGCTGCGTGCGCTGCACGACGCGGGCGCCTCGCTGCGCGTGCGTCCCGAGCTGACCGGCTTCGAGGCCGTCAAGCGCGCCGCCGCCGAGCTGAACGTGACGCTCACCGGCATGCCCGTGACCGGCGAGACGGTGCCGCCGGCGCAGTTCATCGTCTACGACGCCTCCGGCCTGTCGCGGCCCGAGCGCCTGCACGAGCTGTACGAGTTCTTCCAGCCGCTGGCCGCGCGCATCGCGCCCAACGGCCGCGTCGTCATCGTCACGCGCACGCCCGAATCCGCCAGCGAGGCGCCGCGCGCCGCCTGCGCCGCCAGCCTGCGCGGCTTCATCAAGAGCCTCGGCAAGGAGATCGGCCGCAAGGGCGCGACCGCCAACCTCATCGAGGTCGCGCCGGGCAGCGAAGCCGGGCTCGCCGGAGCGCTGCGCTTCCTGCTGAGCGAGCGCGCCGCCTACGTCAGCGGCCAGCCGCTGGTGCTGGACGCCAAGGGCGCCGCGGGCAGCTGGGCCGCGCCGCTCAAGGGCAAGACCGCGCTGGTCACCGGCGCCGCGCGCGGCATCGGCGCGTCCATCGCCGAGGTGCTGGCGCGCGAGGGCGCGCAGGTGATCGGCGTGGACCGGCCGCAGGAGGAGGGCGAGCTGGCGGCGACGCTGGCGCGCTTCGCCGGCGCCGGCCTGCCGCTCGACATCACCGCCGCGGACGCCCCGGCGCGCATCGCCGCCGAGTGCCGCAGCCGCTTCGGCGGGCTCGACGTGATCGTGCACAACGCCGGCATCACGCGCGACAAGACCCTGCGCAACATGCCGCCGCACTTCTGGGACCAGGTGATCGAGGTCAATCTCGCCGCCATCGTGCGCATCAACGAGCAGCTGCTGCAGGACGGCCTGAAGGACGGCGCGCGCATGGTCTGCATCTCGTCCATCGGCGGCATCGCCGGCAACCCCGGCCAGACCAACTACGGCGCGACCAAGTCCGGCGTCATCGGCTACGTCCGCGCGATGGCGCCGCTGATGGCGCAGCGCGGCGGCGCGATCAACGCGGTGGCGCCCGGCTTCATCGAGACCGCGATGACGGCGCAGATGCCGGCGGTGCCGCGCATCATGGGCCGGCTGCTCAGCTCGGTGATGCAGGGCGGCCTGCCGGTGGACATCGCCGAGGCCGTGGGCTTCCTGGCCAGCGGCTACGCCTCGGGCGTGAACGGCCAGACGCTGCGCGTCTGCGGCCAGCACCTGTCGGGCGGCTGAAAGGACCGTGACCCTCGAGCGCGTCGCCGACGCCAGGCTGCCGACGCCGTTCGCGGAGTTCCGGCTGCGCGTGTACCTGGCGCCCGGCGATCCGCACGGCAAGGAGCACCTGGCGATCACGCTCGGCGAGCTGTCCGGCGCGACGCCGCCGCTGGTGCGCGTGCACTCGGAGTGCCTGACCGGCGATGCGCTGTTCTCGCTGCGCTGCGACTGCGGCTTCCAGCTGGAGCACGCGCTGCAGCGCATCGCGTCCGAGAAGCGCGGCGCGCTGCTGTACCTGCGTCAGGAAGGGCGCGGCATCGGCCTGGTCAACAAGATCCGTGCGTACGAGCTGCAGGACTCCGGCGCCGACACGGTCGAGGCCAACGCGCACCTGGGCTTCGGCGCCGACCTGCGCGACTACGCGCCGGCGGCCGAGATCCTGCGCGACCTCGGCGTCACGCAGCTGCGGCTGCTGACCAACAACCCGCGCAAGCTGAACGCGCTGACCGAGGCCGGCCTGCGCGTCAGCGAGCGCGTGCCGATCGAGTGCGGCCGCAATCCGCACAACGAGGCCTACCTGACGACCAAGGCCGACAAGCTCGGCCACCTGCTGCAGCTCCCCGCCGGAGCGCAGCGGCGTGGCTGAGGCGTGCTGACCGCTTGATCTACGACCTGGCCCGCGGCGCGCTGTTCGCGCTGGATGCCGAGCTCGCGCACGAGCTGACCCTGACCGCGCTGGCGCGCATGCCGCGTCTCGCCGCGGCGGCGTTCGCGGCGCGGGCGCCGGACGACCCGGTGGAAATTTTGGGACTCCAGCTGAAGAACCGCGTTGGCCTGGCCGCCGGTCTCGACAAGAACGGCGTCGCCATCGAGGCGTTCCAGCGCATGGGCTTCGGCTTCGTCGAGGTCGGCACGGTGACGCCGCGGCCGCAGCCCGGCAATCCCAAGCCGCGCATGTTCCGGCTGGCGCAGCACGAGGCGCTGATCAACCGGCTGGGCTTCAACAACCACGGCGTCGACGCGCTGCTGCCGAAGCTGCGCGCGGTGCGCGGCCGCGTGCCGGTCGGCGTCAACATCGGCAAGAACTTCGACACGCCGATCGAGCACGCGGGCGACGACTACGAGCACTGCCTGCGCAAGGTGTACCCGCACGCCGCCTACGTCACCGTGAACATCTCCTCGCCCAACACCCGCAACCTGCGCGACCTGCAGGGCGCGGAGCACCTGGGCGGCCTGCTGCGGCAGCTGGCGTTCGTGCGCGATGCGCTGGCGCAGGACAGCGGCCGGCGCGTGCCGCTGCTGGTGAAGATCGCGCCCGACCTGTCGACCGAGGAGCTGCGCGCGCTCGCCGAGACCGCGCGCGAGTGCGGCATGGACGGCATCATCGCCACCAACACCACGATCCAGCGTCCCGGCCTGCGCGACACGCCGCTGGCGGCCGAGGTCGGCGGGCTGTCCGGTGCGCCGGTGAAGCCGCTGGCGCTGGCGGCGCTGCGCGCGGTGCGCGCCGCGGTGGGCCGCGATTACCCGCTGATCGGGGTGGGCGGCATCGTCGCCGGCGCCGATGCGCGCGAGCGGCGCGAGGCGGGCGCCGACCTGGTGCAGGTCTACACCGGCTTCATCTATCGCGGACCGGCGCTGGTGGCCGACTGCGCGCGCGCCATGGCGGCGCGGGTACACTAAACCCTACCCAACGCGCCGGACCCCTCCGACTCATGCGCTCACGCTTCGCTCCTGCGGTCGCCGTGTGCGCCGCGCTGCTCTGGTCCCTGCCGGCCGCCGCGGTCAACACCGAGTCGTACGAGATTCCGTATTTCGATCTCGGCTACTCGTTCCTGCAGCCGGACTCGGTGCGCAACGACGACAGCGGCTCGGGCTACCAGCTGATGTTCGGCGTGCCGCTGGAACAGACCCGCGGCGCGATCGAGCTGCGCTTCTTCGACTACTCGATCAAGCGCTTCGACGGCGACAAGAACTTCCAGACCGGCCTGTTCGGCGACTACGTCTATTCGTTCGGCGCCTTCGGCGGCGGCCGCGAGGGCTTCTTCCTCAACATCAAGCCGTTCCTGAACCTCGGCGTCGGCTTCGTCGAGGAAGACACTTTCGCCCACAAGCACCTGCACTTCGGCGTCGACGGCGGCGGCGGCCTGCTGGTGCCGCTGGGCTTCAAGGGCTGGGCGGCGCGCTTCGACGCGCGCGCGCAGGCGCAGGCCAACAACGAGAGCTGCTCCGACAAGCCCGGCGACGCGACCTGGCCGTCGCATGGCGGCTGCTCGGGCAACGCCAGCTTCCTGATCGACTACCAGGCCACGCTGTGGCTGCAGATCCCGCTGACCGCGTTCTTCGACCGGCCGGTGGCGGTGAAGCCCGTGGCCGATTGCCCGGTCGCCGTGGTGGACCCGAACACCGGCCGCCGCGACTGCCGCGCCGACTCCGACCATGACGGCGTCGGCGACGACCAGGACCGCTGCCCGGCGACGCCGGCCGGCACCGCCGTCGGCCCGGACGGCTGCAGCACCGCCGCGCCCGCGGTGGACGACGCCGATCGCGACGGCGTGAAGGACACCTTCGACCGCTGCCCCGGCACGCATCCCGGGCTGAAGGTCGACGAGTCCGGCTGCGTGGTGCAGCAGACGACCGCCATTCCCGGCATCACCTTCCAGATGGATTCCGCCAAGCTGACGCCGGAAGCGCGCATCACGCTCGACAGCGTCGCCGACACGCTGAAGCCGCAGAAGGAGCTGAACGTCGAAGTCGCCGGCCACACCGACAACGTCGGCTCCGAGGCCTACAACATGCTGCTGTCGCAGCAGCGCGCGGACGCGGTGCGTGCGTACCTGCTGGAGAAGGGCGTCGAGGAATCGCGCGTGACCGCCGTCGGCTACGGCGAGCTCGAGCCCGTCGGCGGCAACGACACCGAGGCCGACCGCGACCGCAATCGCCGCGTCGAGCTGCGCATCACGACGTCGGCCCCGGCACCGTCCGGCGGCGGCAGCACGCCGGCGCCGGCCTCCGGCGCTCAGCCGGCGCCCGGCTCGCCAGCCGCACCCGCGCCGGGTGCCACCGCGCCCGCCGCGGACGGCGCCGCGCCGCCGCCGGCCAACTCGCAGACGCGTTGAGCGCCGAGGACGCGCCGCCGAGCCCCTGCATCGGGCTGTGCCAGCTGAACCGCGACCAGGTCTGCCGCGGCTGCGGCCGGCACATCGATGAAATCGCGGAGTGGAGCTACGCCAGCGCCGCCCGCAAGCGCGAGATCGTGCAATCCGCGAAGAGCCGGCTGCCCGAAGGCGGCCTGATTCCCCCGCGCCACCCATGACCACGCCGACCCGCGACGACTTCCGCTTCTTCTTCCCGCTGACGCCGCGCTGGGGCGACATGGACGCGCTTGGCCACGTCAACAACGTGCGCTTCTTCACCTACGACGAAAGCGCGCGCCTGCAGTACTTCCAGGACCTGATGAAGGACGACCCGAAATTCTGGAAAGAGTACGGCCTGATCCTCGCGCACATCGAAGCCGATTTCCTCCAGCAGTTGCGCCTGCCCGCGCAGCTCGACATCGGCTTCCGCATCGCCAGGATCGGCACCACCAGCCTGCGCACGCTCGCCGCAATGTTCCGCGGCAATGACCTCGTCGCGGTGACGCAGGGCGTGGTGGTGTGGTTCGACTACTCCACGAGCAGGACGCTGCCGGTGCCGGAAGTGGTGCGGCAGAAGATCCGGCAATACGAGAAGACGTCGCCGGGGTAGGGTGGGGGATTCTTCACAATCAGATGCACGTCCTCTCCCCTTTGTGGGAGAGAGTCCGGGAGAGGGAGAGGGGGCAGCCGTAGCAGCTCGTTCACGCTTGAGCCCTCAATTCACCGTCCCCTCTCCCCCTCGTGGGAGAGGGACAGGGAGAGGGGGCGGTTGGCCCGCCGCGGCCGCCGCCAAAGCCCATCCCCGCTAGCGCCCGCCCCAGCATCGGCGCAGACTTTCCCAGGGGATAGCGCTGCTGACATATAACTCGGGGGCGATGACGTGTTTCAAAATCGGGTTCGAAAGGAATCAGCGGCTTGCGGGCGGCTGCTTCGCGTTCAACGTCGGAAGGACGAGTTGGACGTTACGGCAGTGACGTCTAATTTGAGTTGGGCTTCTTGATGAAGACCTTTGTGCTTTTCCTTTTTGCAGCGTGGCTTGGCACGGCGCAGGCCCAGCCGTCGGGCGACTGCGCAGGCAGTCCAGCCGAAGCGGTCACCAAGCTACCCGCCCCCCTTAGCGATTGGGGCCAGGTCATGTGCACTCCCTACGGCCACATCATCACTAATCGTCAAGGTTGGATCTGGACGCAGCCTGGAAGCTATGCGCCAGTAATGATTCCGGCACAGATGGTCCGACAGAACCCGGAGCCGCTTGGCAACAAGATGTACTTCACGCAAATCTCGTTTGGTCGCGTCGAAGGAAAGGAATTCGAAGACGCCTACGCGGCTTTCGTGAAGAATTTCGAAAATGAGCG
>DATLCG010000101.1:0-13469 GCA_035526525.1 Binatia bacterium | reverse complement strand
GCGAAGAAGGACCGCCCGCCCGCCGACGGCCTGCGCCGCCTGCGCGTGGCGACCAAGTACCCCGAAATCACGCGCCGCCATTTCGCCGCCAAGGGCGCGCAGGTCGAGATCATCAAGCTCTACGGCTCGATGGAGCTGGCGCCGCTGGTGGGCTTGGCGGACCTGATCGTGGACCTGGTCAACACCGGCAGCACGCTGCGCGCCAATGGCCTCACCGAGACCGAGGTCATCTGCCAGATCAGCTCGCGCCTGGTGGTCAACAAGGCCGCAATGAAGATGAAGAACGCGGCGATCCAGGACCTGCTCGCGCGCTTCCGCGAGGCCTGCGGAGCGGCCGCGTGATCGAGATCGCCCGCCTCGACAGCGGCGCGCCGGATTTCGAGGCGCAGCTCGCGCGCCTGCTCGACCGCGCGCCGGAGCAGGCGGCCGACGTCGCCGCGACGGTTGCGCGCATCGTCGCCGACGTGCGCGCGCGCGGCGACGCCGCGCTGCTGGAGGCGACCAACCGCTACGACCGGCGCAGCGCGCTGACCGCCGGCGAACTCGAAGTTCCGGCGGCCGCGCGGGCCTCCGCCTGGCTCGGCCTTGCGCCCGCGCTGCGCGCCGCGCTGGAGCAGGCCGCGGAGCGCATCCGCGCCTACGCGCAGCACCAGGCGCTGGCGCCGTTCGAGTTCACCGATGCGCACGGCAACCGCCTCGGCCAGCAGGTCACGCCGCTCGACCGCGTCGGCATTTACGTGCCGGGTGGCAAGGCGGCGTACCCGTCCTCGGTGCTGATGAATGCGATCCCGGCGAAAGTCGCGGGAGTCGGCGAGATCGTGATGGTCGTGCCGGCCCCGGACGGGGAGCTCAACCCGGTGGTGCTCGGCGCGGCGTACCTCGCCGGCGTGGACCGCGTGTTCACCGTCGGCGGCGCGCAGGCGATCGCGGCGCTGGCCTACGGCACACAGACCATCCCGGCGGTGGACAAGATCGTCGGCCCCGGCAATGCCTGGGTCGCTGCCGCCAAGCGCCTGGTGTTCGGCCAGGTCGGCATCGACGCGATCGCGGGCCCGTCCGAGATCGTGGTGATCTGCGACGGCGCCAGCAACCCCGACTGGATTGCGATGGACCTGTTCGCGCAGGCCGAGCACGACGAGGCTGCGCAGGCGATCCTGATCACGCCCGACGCCGGCCAGGTCAAGCGCGTGTTCGTCGCGATGCAGAAGCGTGTCGATGCGCTGCCGCGCGCGGCGATCGTGCGCGCGTCCCTGCGCGGCCGCGGTGCGTTGATCGCGGTGCGCGATCTGGACGAGGCCGTGCAGCTGTCCAACCGCATCGCGCCCGAGCACCTGGAGCTGGCCGTCGCCGAGCCGCGCAAGCTTCTGCCGAAGGTGCGCCACGCCGGCGCCGTGTTTCTCGGGCGTCATACGCCGGAAGCGTTCGGCGACTACTGCGCCGGCCCCAATCACGTGCTGCCGACCTCGCGCGCCGCACGCTTCTCCAGCCCGCTCGGGGTCTACGAGTTCCAGAAGCGCACCAGCCTGATCGAGTGCACGCCGGCGGGCGCGGCGGTATTGGCGGGCATTGCCGGGACGATTGCCGATGCGGAGGGCTTGCAGGCCCACGCCGCGAGCGCGCGCGACCGCGGCTGAAGTCGACGCCTACGGAATCGCCTCGACGATCTCGCGCAGCCGCCGGTAGCCTTCGACCAGCCGCGGCCCGGGCCGGCCGAGATAGGCCTCGCTGACGGCGAAGATCCGGCCCGTCCGCAGCGCTGGCACATTGGCCCACGCTGCGCGGCGGCGCACGATCTCGGGCCTGTAGTTTTCTTCTTTCACGCCGCACCACGACATCACGATCGCGTCCGGCGCCGCCGCGATCGCCGAGTCGTCGGGCACCTCGAGGCTCTTCGCATCGCTCGCCGCCCAGGGATTGGCGCCGCCGGCGCGCTCGATCAGGCCGGTCACCCAGGAGTGCCGCGCCGGCGCGATGACCGGCTTGGGCCACCACTCGACCAGGATCTTCGGCGGCCGCGCACGCTGCACCGCGGGCATCGCGGCCTGCATCGCGCGCACCAGCGCCGCGCCGCGCTCGCGCACGTCCAGCGCCTGCGCGATGGCCTCGATGCTGGCGAAGACCTCGTCCAGGCTCTGCGGGTCGATCACCAACGCGCGCAAGCCGGCGGCGGCGAGCCCGGCGACGATGCGCTCGTGGCCGGGAACGGTGAGCGAGGTCAGGACGAGGTCGGGCTTGAGGGCTGCGACCTGCGCGACGTCGAGGTCGAGGTCGCGGCCGAGCTTGGGTAGCTGCGCGACGAGGTCGGGCGGGAAATCTGAATCGCTGTCGATGCCGACCAGCTGCGCGCCGCAGCCGAGCGCGCAGACGATCTCGGTGTTGGAGCACGTGTGGGAGACGACCCGCATTGGGGTTCCCTAATGGCGGACGAGCTGCTCCATCGCCTTGGGCAGGTTGCGGCACCAGCTGGCCCGCAGGATGCCGGCGATCAGGCTGCCGGTGAGCGGGATGCGCGGCTCGAACGAGATCGTGTAGCGCACCTTGGTGCCGGCGGTCTCGTCGTGGAACTCGATGCGGCCGAGGTGGTTCTTGATCGGGCTGCCGCGCGTGACGCGGTACTCGATCAGTTCCGGCGCCTGGAAGCTGACGATGGTTTCCTCGAAGGCGCCGCCGGGGCCCGGGATCAGGCGCACCGAGCCCAGGCCGTTGGGGTCGGCGCCTGGCGCGTCCTTGATGCGCTTGACCTTGCCGCCGAACAGCGTCCCGAATTTCTCGTGGTCAGCGAAGAAGGCAAACACCTTCTCGCGCGGCGCGGCGATGAATTCCTCGAATACCACTTGCTGTTGCGCCATCGAGTCGCTCCGCCCGGGAGGGGCAGTCTAAGCGCTGTAGAATGCGCACGGGAGCCGGCCGGGCGGCCGCTGCAGCGTTCGCGCTGGAGAGGAAAGTCCGGGCTTCGCAGGGCAAGTGCCAGGTAACGCCTGGGCGGCGTAAGCCGACGGAAAGTGCCACAGAGAATCAGACCGCCGAATTCCGGGCAACCGGGATGGCAAGGGTGAAAAGGTGCGGTAAGAGCGCACCGCGCGACCGGCAACGGGAGCGGCACGGAAAACCCCACTCGAAGCAAGGCCAAATAGGGTAGGTGCCCGCAAGGGCAACGCGTGGCCCACGCGCCTACCGGGTAGGCTGCTCGAGCGCGCCGGCGACGGCGCGCCTAGAGGAATGACCGCCTCGTGGCCGCAAGGCCACAAGACAGAACCCGGCTTACAGGCCGGCTCCTTTTTTCTCGACGTTCCCTTCCCGCCGGTGCGGGGGAGGGGAGAGCGTTTTTTCGCAGCGCACACCGCGGTTTGCGGCCCACCATGGGCTGGCTTATAGTTCCCACAAAGTGGCTCAAAGTGGGAGAAAGTGGGGAAACCCGCTGGCGCGACGTGTTTACCGGGCATCACCAACTCAGCATCGACGACAAGGGTCGCCTGGCGATCCCGGCGCGCTTTCGCCAGCAATTGGCCGACCGCTTTGGCCACCAGGTCTTCATCACGATCGGCGACAAGGCCTGCCTGGAAATCTACCCGGTGCCGGAGTTCCAGCGCATCGCCGACAGCATCGCGCTGATGGACGACCAGGACCACGCCGAGATCCTCAAGCTGGCCTTCATCGGCCGCGCGGTCGAGACCGAGATCGACAAGCAGGGCCGCGTCAGCCTGCCGCCGATGCTGCGCAAGGCCGCGGGCCTGGACGGCTCGGCGGTCGTGGTCGGCCAGATCACGCGGCTCGACGTGTGGCCCGAAGAGCGCTGGAACGCGAAGTTCGCCGACGGCCCGGACAGCGTCCTGCCGTCGCTGCGCGACGCCTACCGCAAGCTCAAGCGCTGATGTCGCGCGACGATGGCTTTCGATCTCGCGCTTGCCCCTGTCCGCAACGGACCTGACCCGCCACGCATGGACCTGCACCGGCCAGTGATGCTCGACGAGGCGCTCACCGGCCTCGACGTCCGTGCAGGCGGCACCTACTTCGACTGCACCTTCGGCCGCGGCGGCCACGCGCGCGCGATCCTCGAGCGGCTCGCCGGCAGCGGCGCGCTGCACGCGCTGGACCAGGATCCCGAGGCGGTGGCCGCGGCGCAACCCCTGGTCGGGTTGCACCGGAATTTCACCATTCACCACGCAAATTTTGCTGAACTTCGCGCAGTCGCGCAGGCAGCCGGAGTGGTCGGAAAAGTGGATGGTGTGCTGATGGACCTGGGCGTCTCGTCGCCGCAGTTCGACGACGCGCGCCGCGGCTTCAGCTTCGCGCAGGACGGCCCGCTGGACATGCGCATGGACCCGCAGGCCGGCGAATCCGCGGCCGCCTGGCTCGCGCGTGCCGACGAGGCCGCGATCGCCAGCGTGCTGTGGCAGTACGGCGAGGAGCGCAACAGCCGCCGGATCGCGAAGCGCATCGTCGCGCAGCGCGGCGCCGAGCCGATCGCAACGACCGCGCAACTGGCCGCGCTGATCGCCGCGGTGCCCGGCCCGCGCTCGAACAAGATCCACCCCGCCACGCGCAGCTTCCAGGCGATCCGCATCCACATCAACCGCGAGCTGGAAGTGCTGCAGGAGGCGCTCGCCCAGGCGCTGGACGTGCTCGCGCCCGGCGGGCGCCTGGCGGTGATCGCGTTCCACTCGCTGGAAGACCGCATGGTCAAGCGCTTCATCCGCGATGCGGGCAAGCCCGCGGAACGCATCGACACGCCGTTCGCCATCGGCGGGGAGCCGGGCGCGCTGGACAAGCTCGGCAAGTTCTTCCCCGGCGCGGCCGAATGCGCCGCCAACCCGCGCGCCCGCAGCGCCGTGCTGCGCGTCGCCCGCAAGGTGGCGGCGTGAGCGTGCCCGCGGTCAAGCCCGGCCGCGGCCACCTGCTGGTGCCGCTGGCGCTGACCGTGGCGGTCGTGCTGTCGGCCCTGGCGGTGGTGCGCACCAAGCACGAGAACCGCGCGCTGATGGGCGAGCTGGAGCAGTTGCGCGGCGAGCGAGAGCGGCTCGACATGGAGTGGGCCCAGCTGCAGCTGGAGGAAGCCACGCTCGCGCACCACGCACGCGTGGACCGCGTGGCGCGCGAGCAGCTCGGCATGACCGAGCCGCGCGACTACGTGATCGTCGACGCCGACACCCAGGCCGGCGCCGGGGTGCAGCCGTGAGCGCGATCAGCATCCCGGTCGCAAAGCCGGTGCACCCGTGGCGGCGCGTGCTGGTGCTGGGGATCCTGGGCCTGGGCGCCTGCACGCTGCTCGGCCGCGCCTTCCAGCTGCAGGTGCTGGAGCGCGAGTTCCTGGCCAAGGAAGGCAACAAGCGCCACATCCGCACGCTGACCATCCCCGCGCACCGCGGCGCGATCACCGACCGTCGCGGCGAGCCGCTGGCGCTGTCGGCGCCGGTCGAGGCGCTGTGGGCGGTGCCAAGTGCGCTGCTGGCCTCGCCGCAGCACGTCTACGCGCTGGCGCGGCTGCTGGAGCGCAAGCCGCGCGACTTCGAGAAATTCCTGCGCGAGCGCACCGACAAGAAGTTCGTCTACATCAGCGACCCGCTGGCGCCGGCCGAGGCCAAGCGCATCCTGTCGCTCAAGGCGCCGGGGGTGTTCTCCGAGCCGAGCTACGCGCGCTACTACCCGGCCGGCGAAGTCGCCGGGCAGGCGGTCGGCTTCTGCGGCCGCGACGGCGACGGCCTGGCCGGCATCGAGAAGGCGCAGGAAGCGGTGCTCGGCGGCCACCAGGGTTCGCGCCGCGTGATCCGCGACCGCCAGGGCCGCGTGGTCGAGGACGGCCTTGAGTTCGTCGAGGCGCAGTCGGGCAAGGACGTGCGCCTGACCCTGGACCTGCGCATCCAGTACCTGGCGTACCGCGAGCTGAAGAGCGCGGTCGAGGCCAACCGCGCCAAGGGCGGGCTGATCGTGGTCGCCGACAGCGACAGCGGCGAGATCCTGGCGATCGCCTCGCAGCCCGGCTTCAACCCCAACAACCCTGCCGACCGCGCCTCGGCCGGCACGCGCAACCGCGTCATCACCGACAGCTTCGAGCCGGGCTCGACGGTCAAGGCGCTGCTGATCGCGCAGGCGCTGGAAATGGGCGCCTACCAGCCCGACAGCCACGTCGACACCACGCCGGGCACGATGAAGGTCGGCGCGCTCACGGTGCGCGACGTGCACCCGCAGGGCGACATCGACCTGGCGCACATCCTGTCCAAGTCCTCCAACGTGGGCGCCGCAAAGATCGGCCTGAGCCTGGGCGCCGAGGCGGTGTGGAGCGGCTACCAGAAGTTCGGGCTTGGGGAACCGGTCTACTCGGGCTTCCCCGGCGAGGTCAGCCCGGTGCTGCGCAATTTCAGCGAGTGGGGGCAGGTCGCCACCGCCACCGCCAGTTACGGCTACGGCCTGTCGCTCAACGCGCTGCACCTGGTGCGCGCCTACTCGGCGCTGGCCAACGACGGCCTGATGCCGCAGCTGCGCCTGGTCGACGGCGGCACGCGCGTGCCGCCGCAGCGCGCGATCTCGCCCGGCACTGCGCGCGCGGTCCGGCACCTGCTGGAAGCGGTGGTATCGCCCGACGGCACCGGCCTGCGCGCGGCGATCCCCGGTTACCGCGTCGCCGGCAAGTCCGGCACGGTGCGCAAGGTTTCCGACGGCGGCGGCTACGCCGACGATCGCCACCAGGCGGTGTTCATCGGCATGGTCCCGGCCGAGCACCCGCGCCTGGTCGGGCTGGTGATGATCGACGAGCCCGGCGCCGACGCGTACTACGGTGGCCTGGTCGCGGCGCCGGTGTTCTCGCGCGTGATGCAGGGCGCGGCGCGCCTGCTGCAGATCAAGCCCGACGACTGCCCGGTGCAGTTCCCGGGCTGCAACCCGCAGGCACCAAGGCTGCAGACCGTGGCGCTGCCGCCCGTGCAGGTACCGCCGACGTGAGCCCCAAGGCGCCCAAGGGCAAATCCGCTCGCTCGCTGGCCAGCCTGCTGGCCGGCTTCGGCGCGCCCGCGCCGGACTTCGAGGTTACCGGCGTGGAGATGGACAGCCGGCGCGTATCCCCCGGCGACCTGTTCATCGCCTGCAAAGGCCAGGGCACCACGCATGGCCTTGCGTACCTCGAAGAGGCGCTGGAGCGCGGCGCCGCCGCGGTCGCCTGGGAGCCGGCGGCCGGCTGGCAGACGCCCGAGATTCCCGTGCCCGAGGTGGCGGTGCAGAACCTCTCGGGCCGCACCGGCGAGATCGCCGCGCGCTTCTTCGGCCGCCCGTCCGAGCACATGTTCACGGTCGGCATCACCGGGACCGACGGCAAGACCTCGACCACGTTCCTGGCGGCGCAGGCGCTCGACCGCCTCGGCACCCCTTGCGCGTACCTGGGCACGATCGGCTTCGGCCGCATCGGGCAGCTGACCAAGTCGACCCACACCACGCCCGACCCGGTCGCGCTGCAGCGCCAGATCGCACAGCTGCGCGAGCAGGGCGCCGAGGCGGTGGCGATGGAAGTCTCCTCGCATGCGCTCGACCAGCAGCGCGTCGCCGGCATGCACTTCGACGTCGCCATCCTGACCAACATCACGCGCGACCACCTCGACTACCACGGCACGGTGGAGAACTACGCCGCGGCCAAGAAGCTGCTCTTCACGCGGCCGGAAGTGAAGCACCTGGTGCTGAACCGCGACGACGAGTACGGGCGCGCCTGGATCGACGAGTTCTCGCGGCTCCCGTCTCACGTCTCACGTCTCACGGCCTACGGCCTCGACGGCGAGCTGCCCGCGACGGGCCACTGGATCGTCGGCCGCAATCTGCAGCTGGATGGCGGCGGCCTGTCGTTCGACGTGCAGAGTTCGTGGGGCGAGGCGCGCCTGGCCACGCGCCTGCTCGGCCGTTTCAACGCCTACAACCTGATGGCGGCGCTGGCCGCGATCCTCGCCAGCGACGTGACCCTGGCGCGCGCGGTCGAGGCGCTGTCGCAGGCGACCACCGTGCCCGGCCGCATCGAGGGCTTCCGCGGCCCCGCCGCGCAACCGCTGGTGGTGGTGGACTACGCGCACACGCCCGAGGCGCTGGCGCAGATCCTGCGCGCAGTACGCTCACACGTCGCGCCAGGCGCAAGTGCAGGCGACAAAAAATCTTTTTCAATGACGCCTGCCACGAAAGGAAAGCTCTGGTGCGTGTTCGGCTGCGGCGGCGACCGTGACCGCGGCAAGCGCCCGCTGATGGCCGCGGCGGCCGCCGCCGGCGCCGACCGCGTGGTCGTCACCGACGACAACCCGCGCGGCGAGGCGCCCGAGGCGATCGTGCGCGAGATTCTCGCCGGCGTGACCGGCTGGCCTCTCCAGGTGATCCACGACCGCGCTGCGGCGATCACCAGCGCGGTGCGCGCGGCCGGTCCGGACGACGTCGTCGTCGTCGCCGGCAAGGGCCACGAGGACTACCAGATCTACGGCACCGAGGTGCGCCAGTTCAGCGACCGCGCCTTCGTCGCGCAGCTGGTCGGCGCGCCCGCGCCCGAGCCCGCGCCGCGCAAGCCGCGCAAGGACGGCGCGCCATGATGGACCTGCTTTCCGGCATCGCACCCGTCATCGGCGCCACGCTGCACGGCGCCGACGTCGCCTTCGAGCGCGTCGTCACCGACACGCGCGACATGCGCGGCGGCGACCTGTTCCTGGCGATCAAGGGCGAGCACTTCGACGCACACGACTTCGTCGGCGAGGCGCGCCGGCATGGCGCTGCGGCGGCCATCGTCTCGCGCCGCATCGACGACCCGCTGCCGCAACTGCTGGTCGGCGACACGCTGCACGCACTGGCGAGCTTCGGCGCGCATTGGCGCGGCCGCTTCCAGCTGCCGGTGGTCGCGGTCACCGGCAGCAACGGCAAGACCACCACCAAGCAGATGCTGGCTTCGATCTTCGAGGCGCGCGGGCCGGTGCTGGCGACGCTGGGCAACCTCAACAACCACATCGGCCTGCCCTTGACGCTGCTCGGCCTGCGGCCGGAGCACCGCACCGCGGTGATCGAGATGGGCGCCAACCACCTGGGCGAGATCGGCATGCTGACCGGCCTGACCCGGCCCGACGTCGGGGTCGTGACCCAGGCTGGCGACGCGCACCTGGAGGGCTTCGGCTCGCGCGAGGGCGTGGCGCGCGGCAAGGGCGAGTTGTTCCAGGGCCTGTCCGGCGGCATCGCCGCAATCAACATGGACGACGCCTACGCGCCGCTGTGGCGCACGCTTGCGCAGGGCGCCTCGATCATCGGCTTCGGCTTCGGCGAGAGCGCCGACGTGCGCGCGGTGAACTTCCAGCCGCACCCGGTGCGGGCGCCGACCGGCTCGGAGTTCGAGCTGCTCACGCCGTCGGGCCGCCAGGCCGTGCGCCTGCCCCTGCCGGGCCGCCACAACGTGCACAACGCGCTCGCCGCCGCGGCCTGCGCGATCGCGCTCGGGGTGGACTTGCCCGATATCGCCGCGGGTTTCGCGCGCATGGAGCCGGCGCAGGGCCGCCTGTCCTGGCGCACGACGCCCGAGGGCGCGCGCCTGCTCGACGACACCTACAACGCCAACCCGACTTCGCTGCGCGCCGGCCTGGAACTGCTCGCCAGCCTGCCCGGCGAGCGTTGGGCCATCGTCGGCGCCATGGCCGAGCTCGGCCCCGACGCCGCGCGCCTGCACTACGAGGCCGGCCAGCTGGCGCGCGAGCTGGGCATCGATCGACTGCTCGCGCTCGGGCCGCTGGCGGCCGAATCGGCGCGGGCATTCGGCGCTGCTGGCGCGGCGTACGACAGCGTCGAGGAGCTGACCGCGGAAGCCCGCCGCGGGCTGCGCGGCGGCATCGCGGTACTGGTCAAGGGCTCGCGCTCCTCGCGCATGGAGCGCGTGGTTTCGGCACTCACGGGAACTGCAGCGGGGGAGAGTCACTAAATGCTGTATCACCTCGCGCAATACCTGCAGGGACTCGGCGGTGAGTTCAGCGGCTTCCGCGTATTCAATTATCTGACCTTCCGCGCGGTGCTCGGCATCCTCACCTCGCTGGTGTTCTCGTTCGCCTTCGGGCCGTGGATGATCGACTGGCTGTACCGCTTCAAGTTCGGCCAGCCGGTGCGCGACGACGGCCCGCAGACGCACCTGAAGAAGACCGGCACTCCGACCATGGGCGGCGTGTTGATCCTGTGCTCGATCGGCGTGTCCACGCTGCTGTGGGCCAACCTGGAAAGCCGCTTCGTGTGGTTCTCGCTGCTGGTGACGCTCGCCTTTGGCGCGGTCGGCTTCGCCGACGACTTCATCAAGATCCGCCACAAGAACCCCAAGGGCCTGCCGCCGCGCCAGAAATACTTCTGGCTGTCGCTGGCCGGCCTGAGCGTGTCGACCCTGATCTACCTGACCGCGCGCACGCCGACCGAGACCTCGCTGATCGTGCCGGTGTTCAAGGACGTGGTCGTGCCGATGGGCCTGCTGTTCATCCCCTGGTCGTACCTGGTGATCGTCGGCACCAGCAACGCGGTCAACCTGACCGACGGCCTCGATGGCCTGGCGATCATGCCGACCGTGCTGGTGGCCTCGGCGCTGGCGCTGTTCGCCTACTGCACCGGCAACGTCAAGATCTCCGGCTACCTCGGCATCCCGTACATCGCGGGCGTCGGCGAGATCGCGATCTTCTGCACCTCGATCGCCGGCGCGGGCCTGGGCTTCCTGTGGTTCAACGCCTACCCGGCGCAGGTCTTCATGGGCGACGTCGGTGCGCTGGCGCTGGGCGCGGCACTTGGGGTCGTGGCCGTGCTGGTGCGCCAGGAACTGGTGCTGGCGGTGATGGGCGGCGTGTTCGTGGCCGAGACGGTGTCGGTCGCGCTGCAGGTGCTGTACTTCAAGTACAGCGGCGGCAAGCGCATCTTCCGCATGGCGCCGCTGCACCATCACTACGAGCTCAAGGGCTGGCCCGAGCCCAAGATCATCGTGCGCTTCTGGATCGTCACGCTGATCCTGGTGCTGGTCGGGCTGTCCACGTTGAAGGTGCGATGAGCACGCTCAACGGCCAGCGCATTCTCGTGGTCGGCCTGGGTGCAAGCGGCGTCTCGGCCGTGCGCCATCTCGTGGCCGCGGGCGCCGAGGTCCATGCGACCGATACGCGTGCCGATCCGCCGGGCCTGGAGGCGGTGCGTGCGCTGCTGCCGCCGGAGCGCCTGGCGCTCGGCGGCTTCAAGGCCAACGGCGGCTTTCACACCGCGATGATTTCGCCCGGCATTGCGCCGTCCGATCCTTTCGTGGTCTCGCTGCAGCAGGCCGGCGCCGAAATCGTCGGCGACATCGAACTGTTTGCGCGCGCCGCCAACGCGCCGGTCATCGGCATCACCGGCTCCAACGGCAAGAGCACGGTCACGACCTTGGTCGGCGACATGGCCAGGGCCGCGGGCCTGCGCGTCGCGGTCGGCGGCAACCTCGGCACGCCGGCGCTGGACCTGCTGCAACCCGATGCGCAGCTCTACGTGCTGGAGCTGTCGAGCTTCCAGCTCGAGACCACCACGTCGCTGCGCTGCAAGGCCGCGACCATCCTGAACCTGTCGCAGGACCATCTCGACCGTCACGGCACGATGGAGAGCTACGCCGCGGCCAAGGCGCGCATCTGGGATGGCTGCGAGGTTTGCGTGGCGAATCGTGACGATGCGGCGGTGCTCGCCTTGCTCGCCGGGATTCGGGATTCGGCCGGACGTCCGTTGGAAGAGCCAGGGTCGCCGGCACTCGCGCCGGACGCTTCGGGATTCGGGATTCGTGAAAGCGGCTTCGGCTTGGGCGCTCCGGTCCTGCCGGGCGACTACGGGATTGTGACCGCTCAAGGCCGGACCTGGCTTGCCGTCACGAATCCCGAATCCCGAATCCCGAATCCCGCGCAACTCATCCGCACGGATGAGCTGCGCATCTTCGGCACCCACAACTGGGCCAACGCGCTCGCCGCGCTCGCCCTGGCCGACGCCGCCGGCATTCCGCGCGAGGCCAGCCTGCGCGCACTGCGCGACTTCAAGGGCCTGCCGCACCGCTGCGAGTTCGTTGCCGAGCGCGGCGGCGTGCGCTACTTCAATGACTCCAAGGGCACCAACGTCGGCTCGACCGTGGCCGCGCTCAACGGCCTGCCGGCGCCGATCGTCTGGCTCGGTGGCGGGCAGGGCAAGGGCCAGAGCTTCGCGGAGCTGCGCGAGCCGCTGGCGCGCAAGGCCCGCGCCGCGGTGCTGTTCGGCGCGGACTCCGGCCGCATCGCCGACGAGGTCTACGGCGCGCTGCCGGTCTACCGCGAGCCGGATCTGTACGCGGCGCTGAGCCGCGCGCGCCTGGTGGCGGAGGAAGGCGACAGCGTGCTGCTGTCGCCGGCCTGCGCCAGCTTCGATCAGTTCCGCAACTACGTCGATCGCGGCGAGAAGTTCCGCGCGGCGGTGGGTGCGCTCGCATGAACCTGAGTCTGCCACTGCCCCGCGCCCGCTACGGCCTCGATGGCTGGCTGTCGGCGGCCGCCGCCGTGCTGCTGCTGTGGGGCCTGCTGATGGTCGCCTCGGCCTCGGTCGCGCAGGCCGAGAAGATGACCGGGGACGCGTTCTACTACTTCTACCGCCAGCTGTTCTTCTGCGTGCTCGGCCTTGCCGTCGGCGGCATCGTCTACTGCGTGCCGACGGTCCTGTGGCAGCGCAGCGGCGGGCTGCTGCTGGTCCTGGCGCTGATCCTGCTGCTTGTGGTGCTGGTCCCGGGGATCGGCCTGAAGGTCAACAACGCGCGCCGCTGGATCGACCTGGACGTGTTCCGCCTGCAGGCCTCCGAGCCGGCGCGCCTGGCGCTGATCATCTACCTCGCAAGCTACATCGCGCGGCGCCAACTCGAGCTGCAGCACAGCTTCCGCGGGCTGATCAGGCCGCTGCTGCTGATGCTGCTGCCGTGCGCGCTGCTGCTGGCTGAGCCGGACTTCGGCGCCACCGCGATCCTGCTGGCGGTCGCCTTCCTGATGCTGTTCCTCGGCGGCGCGCGCCTGCTGAACTTCGGCGCTTTCCTGGGGGTGGCCACCGCCGGCATGGCGGCGCTGGCGCTGGCTGCGCCGTACCGGGTCAAGCGCCTGCTCAACTTCACCGACCCGTGGACCGACATCGAGAACGGCGGCTGGCAGCTGGCGCAGTCGCTGATCGCGGTCGGCCGCGGCGAGTGGACCGGCGTGGGCCTGGGCAACAGCGTGCAGAAGCTCCTGTACCTGCCGGAGATGCACACCGATTTCATCTTCGCGATCCTGGCCGAGGAGCTGGGCCTGGTCGGCGTCGCGGTACTGCTGGCGCTGTTCGCGCTGCTGGTGTCGCGCGCCTTCGTCATCGGCCGCGTGGCCGAGCGCAGCGGGCGGCTGTTCCAGGGCTTCCTGTGCTACGGCCTTGGCGGCTGGCTCGGCGTGCAGGCGCTGATCAACATGGCGGTCAACATGGGCCTGCTGCCTACCAAGGGCCTGACGCTGCCGCTGCTG
>DATLCG010000076.1:0-12227 GCA_035526525.1 Binatia bacterium | reverse complement strand
ATTGACGGTGCGTGGCTTTAGGAAAACCAAGCCACCGCGCTGCGGCCCTAGCCACCGCACCGAGTAGCAGACGCACCGGATGCGGCCGTCCGCCACCGAACGCCGACGCGCCCCAATCGCACCCCGTAGTGAAAGGACCGGATGTAGCAGCCACCCGCGGTTGCCGCACCCGGAATGACACTTTCACGCGCGGTACACTCGCGCCGCATGTCATCGCCCCAACCCGTCGCGACGCCGGCGCCTGCTGCGCGGCTCTCGGCTCACCACCTGCTGAAGCGGTACAAGAAGCGCACGGTCGTGCGCGACGTGTCGCTGTCGGTGGGTGCGGGCGAGATCGTCGGGCTGCTCGGGCCCAATGGTGCGGGCAAGACCACCTCGTTCTACATGATGGTCGGCCTGATCGCCCCCGACGGTGGCCGCATCGAGATCGACGGGCGCGACGTCACCCGGCTGCCGATGCACCAGCGCGCGCGGCTCGGCGTGGGTTACCTGCCGCAGGAACCTTCGGTGTTCCGCCGGCTGACGGTGTCGCAGAACATCCTCGCCATCCTCGAGGTCCGCGACGACCTCGATTCCGCCGCGCGCAAGCGCGAGCTCGAGCGGCTGCTGGAAGAGCTCCACATCGCCCACATCCGCGACGGCATGGGCCTGTCGCTGTCCGGCGGCGAGCGGCGGCGCGTGGAGATCGCGCGGGCGCTGGCGGCCAACCCGCGATTCATCCTGCTGGACGAGCCGTTCGCGGGCGTGGACCCGATCGCGGTGAAGGACATCCACAACATCGTCACGCACCTGCAGGGCCGCGGCATCGGCGTGCTGGTCACCGACCACAACGTCCGCGAGATGCTGCGCATCTGCGCCCGCGCCTACATCCTCAACGAAGGCCAGGTGATCGCCGAGGGCACCCCCGAGGACATCGAGCGCGACGAGACCGTGCGCAAGGTGTACCTCGGAGAGGATTTCCGGCGCTGAGGCCCCCGGGCGGAACTCCGGGTCCGCCGCGCCGCTCCATTGATCATGCCCAGCCGCCGCATGGCCGCGCGGCCGCTTGCCCGTCCGCTGCGCGAACTCCATGAAAACCCCCTGCCCGGGACGGTCCGGGCGCGGGCGTACAATGGCCCTCCCGCAGAAAAGAACCGGCGATGAAGCAATCGCTGCACCTCAGGGTCGGCCAGACCCTGGCGATGACCCCCGCGCTGCAGCAGGCGATCAAGCTGCTGCAGCTTTCCAGCCTCGACCTCCAGCAGGAGATCCGGCAGGCGGTCGAGTCCAACGTGATGCTGGAATTCACCGAGGAAGAGCTCGCCGGTCCCAGCATCGAGGAACAGGCCGCCGGCGAGCCGACCGAGCCGCCCGCGACCGACGGCGCCGCCGAGGCGCCGGTCGAGGACGCGATCCCCGACGAGCTGCCGGTGGACATCGAGTGGGACGAGACCTACGAGAGCGTCGGCACGCGATCCGCGGCGGACGAAGAGGAGCTCTACGACTACCGCCAGGCGAACCTGCATTCGGGCACCAGCCTGCACGAGCACCTGCTGTGGCAGGCCGGCCTCGCCACGTTCGAGGGCTCCGAGGGCGAGATCGCCGCCAACTTGATCGACGCCATCAACGACGAGGGCTACCTGGAGGACTGGGCCGGCCTCGGGGCGCGTCTCAAGGAATCGCTGAACTGCGACGACGCCTGCCTGGAGCGCGTGCTGCGCAAGGTGCAGGACTTCGACCCCCCCGGCGTCGGCGCGCGCGACCTGTCCGAGTGCCTGTGCCTGCAGATCGTGCAGTGGCCGAAGGACACGCCCGAGCGCGAGCCGGCGCTGAAGCTGGTGCGAGAGCACATGGCGCTGCTGGCCAAGCACGACGAAGCCGGCATGCAGCAGGCGCTGGGCCTCGACACGGAGGCGCTGAAGGGCGTGCTGGCGATGATCCAGTCGCTGCAGCCGCACCCGGGGCGGCCGTACCAGCAGCACGAGTCCAACTATGTCGCGCCGGACGTGTTCGTCACCAAGCGCCAGGGCCGCTGGCGCGTGACGCTGAACCCGGACATTGCGCCAAAAGTGCGCCTGAACCAGCAATACGTGCAGATGGTGCGCCGTGCGGACCAGAGCAAGGACCAGCAGACGCTGAAGCAGCACCTTCAGGAGGCGCGCTATTTCCTGAGCAGCCTCGAATCGCGGAATGATACGCTGCTGCGCGTGGCGCAATGCATCGTCGAAGAGCAGCGCGCATTCCTCGAATACGGCGACGAGGCGATGCGTCCCCTGGTGCTGCGCGACATTGCCGACCGGCTCGGCATCCACGAATCGACCGTTTCCCGCGCCACCGCCAACAAGTACATGCTGACGCCGCGCGGCCTCTACGAGCTCAAGTACTTCTTCTCGAGCCACGTCACCACGGTGCAGGGCGGCACCTGCTCGGCCACCGCGATCCAGGCCATGATCAAGCGCATGGTCGCGGCGGAGCCCGCCGACCAGCCACTGTCCGATTCGAGCATCGCCGACCTGCTGCTCAAGGACGGCATCCAGGTGGCGCGCCGCACGGTCGCCAAGTACCGCGAGGGGCTCGGCATTCCGCCGTCGCACGAGCGCCGCGCCTTTCCCTGAACTCTTCACCGCAGGAGACGCCATGAACCTCAACATCGCCGGCCACCATCTCTCGCTCACCGACGCGCTGCGCAGCTACGTGTCCAGCAAGCTGGCCCGCATCGAGCGCCACTTCGACCACCTGATCGATGCCAGCGTGATCCTGTCGGTCGAGAAGCAGCGCCACAAGGCCGAGGCGACGGTCCACACGCGCGGCGCCGACCTGCACGCCGAGGCGATCGAGCAGGACATGTACGCGGCGATCGATTCGCTGGCCGACAAGCTCGACAGCCAGACGCGCAAGTTCAAGGAAAAGATTCGCGACCATCACGCCAAGGAAGTCCACAAGGGATCCTGATCCCGCCTCACCCACAAGAACAACGGGAGTTTCGATGAAGCTGAATGCCATCCTCGCGGTCGACCGCGTCGCCACCGGCGTCGCCGTCACCAGCAAGAAGAAGGCGCTGGAGGAGCTGAGCCGCCTGCTCGAGAAGGGCACCGGCAAGGTGTCGGCGCCGGAGATCTTCAACAGCCTGACCGCGCGCGAGAAGCTGGGCAGCACCGGCCTTGGCCACGGCGTCGCCATCCCGCACGGCCGCATGGCCGGCGTGGGCGGCAGCGTCGGCGCGTTCCTGCGGCTGAAGCACGCGGTGGACTACGACGCGCACGACGGCCAGCCGGTGGACCTGGTGTTCGGGCTGGTGGTGCCGACCGCGGCCACCGAGGAGCACCTCAAGCACCTGGCCGCGATCGCGGAGAAGTTCTCCGACGAGGACTTCTGCCGGCAGATGCGCGACGCGGCCGACGAGCGCGGGCTCTTCGAGCTGCTGGTGAAGTAGCGCTGCCTGCGACCGCCGCCGCGCGCGTTCCGCTGGGCGCGCTGCTGGACCGGGCCGCGCCCGCGCTGGCGCTGCGTCCGCTGGCGCTGCCGCCGAAACTGCCGCGCGTCGCACCCCGGGCGGGCCTGCTCGACCCGGTCCATCCCGCGCCGGTGGCCGTGCTGCACGATGCCGCCGCAGCCTGGATCGCGGCACTCCCCGATCGCGATCGCGCCGCCTTGCCGCGGCGCCTGCGGCGCGCAGGACTCGCCGCCCTGATCTTCGCGGTACCGGCCGCCGATGCGGCGCCCTGGGCGCGCGCCGGCATCGCCTGCTACGCCACCCGCACGCCCGCGCACCGCGCCGCCTGGGCGTTGCGCGAGGCCGCGCTCGAGCTCGCACCGGCCGCCACGCTGCCGGGCGTGCTGGTGCGGGTGTTCGGCCTGGGCGTGTTCATCGCAGGAGCCGCCGGTGCCGGCAAGAGCCGGCTCGCACTCGAGCTGGTCGCGCGCGGCCATGCGCTGGTCGCCGATGACGCCGTCGAGCTGCGCTCGCCTGCATGCGGCGTGCTGCTCGGCCGCGCGCCGGGGCTGCTGCGCGGGCTGCTCGCGGTGCGTGGCGCCGGCGTGCTGGACCTGCGGCGCCTGTTCGGCCGCCGCGCGCCGGCCGAGCAGCGCGTGGACCTGCTGGTGCGCCTCGGACGGCCCGCGCCGGTGCAGCCCGGCGCCGGCCCGCGCGCCCGGGTGCACGGCGTCGTGCTGCCGGTCCTCTCGCTGCCGCGGCGTCTCGGCCATAATCCCGCGCTCATGATCGAGGCCGCGTGCCGCGACCGCTGGTTGCAGTTGCACGGCCACGACACCGGCGCGCGCTTCGCGCGCCGCCAGGAGCGGCAGCTGCGTCCATGAAGCTCGTCATCGTCAGCGGCCTGTCCGGAGCCGGCAAAACCGTGGCGCTGCGCGAGTACGAGGACCTGGGCTTCTACTGCATCGACAACCTGCCGCTCGACCTGGTCGGACCGCTGTCGCTGCGCGCGGCGAAGAACCCGCGCTACGAGCGCGTCGCGCTCGGCATCGATGCGCGCGCCAGCTCCCGCGAGATCGCGCGCTTCCCCAAGTACCTCGGCAAGCTGCGCGCGCGCGGACTCGAGCCCTTCGTGCTGTTCCTCACCGCCGCGGACGACGCCATCCTGCGGCGCTACGGCGACACGCGCCGCAAGCATCCGCTCACCGGCTCGTCGCTGTCGCTGGCCGAGGCGATCCAGCGCGAGCGCACGCTGCTCGAGCCGGTGGCGGCGCTGGCCGACGTCACCCTGGACACCACCGGGCTCAACCTGCACGAGCTGCGCGAGCTGATCCGCGCGCGCGTGCCGGAATCGCGCCACGGCAAGCTCGCGCTGGTGCTGCTGTCGTTCGGCTACCGCAACGGCGTCCCCGACGGCGCCGATTTCGTGTTCGATGCGCGCTGCCTGCCGAATCCGCACTGGGTGCCGGCGCTGCGCGACCTGGACGGCCGCGAGGCGGCGGTGGTCGAATACCTGGAAAAGGACGAGAGCGTGCGCCGCATGACTTCCGATCTCACCGCGTTCCTGGAGCAGTGGCTGCCGCGCTTCCAGGCGCAGGACCGCGCCTACGTGACCGTGGCGATGGGCTGCACCGGCGGCCGGCACCGCTCGGTGTACCTGGCCGAGCGGCTCGCCGCGGCGTTCCGCGGCCGCTACGACCCGGTGGTGGTGCGCCACCAGGAGCTGGCATGACCGGCGCGGGAGGGGAAACGTGAAGCGCGAGACGCAGGAGCCGGACTCCGTGAGCGTCGGCGTCCTGCTCGTGACCCACGGCAAGATGGGTCACTACCTGCTCGAGACCATGGCCGACATGATCGGCCCGCTGCCGCTGCCCGCCGACGTGCTCGAGGTGCGGCGCGTGCAGGACCCGAACGTGCTGCTGCGCCAGGGCAGCCGCATGATCCAGCGGCTCGACAACGGCGCCGGCGTGCTGATCCTGACCGACGCCTTCGGCTCGACGCCGAGCAACATCGCCACGCGGCTGCAGACGCCGAGCACCACGCTGATCGTCGCCGGCATCAACCTGCCGATGCTGGTGCGCGTCTTCAACTACCCGGCGCTGGACCTGAAGGCGCTGGCCGCCGCCGCGATCGAAGGTGGCCAGCGCGGCGTGGCCCTGTGCGACAAGGCGCCGGACAGCCAGTGACCGTCGAGCGCACGGTCACCGTCGTCAACAAACTCGGCCTGCACGCCCGCGCCGCCGCCAAGCTGGTGACGCTGGCCAGCAAGTTCCGCAGCGACGTGCGCATCCGCAACGGCACCCGAGAGGTGTCCGGCAAGAGCATCATGGGCGTGATGATGCTGGCGGCCGGCAAGGGCACGCGCATCACCCTGGTCGTGGACGGCGACGATGCCGAGCACGCGCTCGACCAGCTCTGCGCGCTGGTCGCGGACAAGTTCGGGGAAGGCGCGTGAGCGTCTGGCTGTCCGGCATCGGCGTCTCCCGCGGCGTCGTCATCGGCCGCGTGCAGCGGATGCACGGCGGCGACCTCGAGGTGCCCGAGTACACCGTGGCCGAGGCTGCGCTCGGCGCCGAGGTCGAGCGCTTCCAGGGTGCGCAGAAAAAGGCGCGCGAGCAGCTGCGCACGGTCCGCGAGGGCATTCCGCGCGGCACGCCGGGCGAGATCGCCGCATTCATCGACACGCACCTGCTGATGCTCGACGACCGCTCGCTGAACGATGCGGTGGTCGCGCTGATCCGCTCCGAACGCTGCAATGCGGAATGGGCGCTGAAGCGCCAGCGTGACGCGCTGGTCGCGGTGTTCGAGCAGATGGAGGATCCGTACCTGCGCACGCGCCGCGACGACGTCGAGCACGTGGCTGGCCGCATCCTGCGCATCCTGCTCAACCACGAAAAATCGGTGCCGGCGCGCGAGCCCGCCGCGGGCGAGCCCGTGGTGGTGGTGGCGGACGATCTGGCTCCCGCCGACATCATCCTGATGCCGCAGCAGGGCATCGCTGCGTTCATCACCGAGTACGGCGGGCCGCTGTCGCACAGCGCGATCCTGGCACGCAGCCTGGGCATTCCCGCCGTCGTCGGCCTGCACAACGCGCGCAAGCTGCTGCGCGAGGACGAGCGCGTGATCGTGGACGGCGAGCCCGGCCACGTGCTGGCCGAGCCGGACGAGCAGGCCCTGGCGTACTACCGCGAGCGCCGCCAGCGGCAGCTCGACAGCCGCAAGGCGCTGCACCAGCTCAAGGACCGGCCAGCCGTATCGCGCGACGGCGCGCGCATCACGCTGCTCGCCAACATCGAGCTGCCGGAGGACGCGCGCCAGGCCGCGGACAACGGTGCGGAAGGCGTCGGGCTGTACCGCACCGAGTTCCTCTACATGAACCGGCAGGGCCTGCCGTCCGAGGACGAGCAGTACGAGGCCTACGCGCGCGTCATCGCGTCGGTGAAGGGGCCGATCACCATCCGCACGCTCGACCTCGGCGCCGACAAGCAGGTGGACAGCGGGCGGCAGGGCGGGCCCACGCCCAACAATCCTGCGCTCGGACTGCGCGCGATCCGGCTGTGCCTGCGCGAGCCGGAGCTGTTCCGCACGCAGGTGCGCGCGCTGCTGCGCGCCAGCGCGCACGGCCAGGCCAAGATCATGCTGCCGATGATCTCCAGCGTGCAGGAGTTCCGGCAGGCGCTGCAGCTGATGGCGACGGTGCGCACCGAGCTGGAGAAGGAAGGCCACGCGCTCGGCGCGCAGGTGCCGGTGGGTGCAATGATCGAGGTGCCCGCCGCGGCCATCGCCGCACCGATGCTGGCGCGGCACGCGAAGTTCTTCTCGATCGGCACCAACGACCTGATCCAGTACACGCTGGCGATCGATCGGGTCGACGACGAGGTCAATTACCTGTACGACCCGTTGCACCCGGCGGTGCTGCAGCTGATCCGCCTCACTATCCAGGCCGGCGACCGTGCCGGCATCGCCGTGGCGATGTGCGGCGAGATGGCCGGCGAGCCGCGCTACACGCGGCTGCTGCTCGGGCTGGGCCTGACCGAGTTCTCGATGCACCCGGCAAGCGTGCTGGAGATCAAGCGCAACATCATGGAGTCCGACGTCGCCTCCCTGCGCGAGCGCGTCGGCCGGCTGCTGGACACGATGGACGCCACGGGGCTGCGCGAAGAGCTGGAGGCGATGACGCAGCCGCAGTAGGGGCGCGCGGCTTGGAGGCTGCCGAAAGGCCGCCCGCCGCAAACTGCGACGTGAGCCCCGTTTTGGCAGCGCCAACCCGCGCCCGCGCCGGTCCAAACCGGACCATGCGCCTGTTCGCACTGATGTTCGCTGCCCTCGGCCTGACGGGCTGCGCGCTGCTCGCCAGCCCGGAGTCGCCGATCCCGGTCCAGCGCATCCCGGCCGTGCGGCCCGGGCCGGAACGCATCCTGATCGTGCTGCTGCCCGGCATTGCCGACGACGACGAGGATTTGCGCGACCACCACCTGGACGAGGCGATTCATCGGGGCTGGCCCGAAGCCGACATCGCGCTCACCGGCGCCACGGTCCAGTACTACAAGAAGGGCTCGATGGTGCGCCGCCTGCACCAGGAGATCGTCGAGCCGGCGTGGCGCGAAGGGTATCGGCAGGTCTGGATCGCGGGAGGTTCGCTCGGCGGGCTCGGAGCGCTGATGTACGAGCACGATCATCCCGGCGAAGCGACGGGCGTGATCGTCCTGTCGGCATGGATCGCAGACCGCCGGCTGAACGACGAGCTCACGGCCGCAGGCGGCCCGGTCCACTGGGATCCGGGCGAGCTGCCGGCGCACGTCGACGGCGATCACGACCGGCGGCAGGTCTGGCGCATGGTCCGGCAATGGCCGTCGCGGCCACACCTCGCGCAGCGCGTCTGGGCGGGCTGCGGCACCAACGACCGCCGCATGCAGGCCGGCATGCGCATGCTCGCCGGCGTCTTGCCGCCCGGGCACTACCGCGAATGGGATGGCGGCCACAACTGGGCCTTCTGGCTTTCTGCCGCCCCGCGATTGTTCGGCTGGGTGCGCGCGGAAACCCAGGGCGCCGCGCTTGCCGCCGCATCCCCAGCCGGCAAGGCCGCCGTGGCCGCGCGGAGCCCGTCGGACCGCTGACGCAATCCGGTGGCCGCCGCGGTCGAAGCGGCAGGAAAAGAACATGCCCCTCGCGCAACGCTCCATCTGGCAGGTTGCCGCACCCGAAACGCGCTTCGACCCGCTGGGCGAAGACCTCGCGGTGGACGTCGCCATCGTCGGCGGCGGCATCACCGGGCTGCTGTGCGCGTGGCTACTGTCGCGCGAAGGCAGGCGCGTCGCGGTGCTGGAAGGGTTGCGCGTCGGCGAGGGCAGTACCGGCAATTCGACCGGCAACCTGTATGCGCCGGTCGGCGGGCACGAGCACGCGCTGGCGGACGACGACGTGGCCGCGCAGGTGTGGCGTGCGCGTGCGGAAGCGGTGGACCGCATCGAACAGATCGTGCGCGCCGAAAAATTGGACTGCGATTTCGTGCGCCGGCCCTGGATCACCTTTTCGATGGACCAGGAGGAGGACCCGGTCTTCGGCCGCCTGCGCGGCATCGCGTCGAAGGCCGGCATGACGCTGCGAGACGCTTCAGGCGAGCTGCCGTTCCCGGTCACGCGCGCGGTGGCGCTCGACGGCCAGGCGCAGTTCAACCCGCTGTCGTTCGTGCGCGGCCTGGCGAAGAGGCTGCAGGGCGCGAACTGCCGCATTCACGAGCAGTCGCGCGTCGAATCACTGGAGGCCGGCGAGCCGAACCGCCTGCGCGTCAATGGCCGCACGGTGACGGCGGCCTGGGTGATCCTGGCGACGCACACGCCGGTCGGCGTGCTGAAGGTGCACGCGGCGCTGGCGCCGTATCGCGAGTACGGCATTGCCGCGACGGTCTCGCGCGGCGCGCTGCCGCAGGGGATCTGCTGGAGCACCGATCCCCGCCACTCGCTCCGGAGCTACCGCGTCGAGGACCGCGATCACCTGGTGGTGGTCGGCTACAAGCACAAGGTCGGCCAGGCCGAAGACACCGAGGCCGCGTACCGCGAGCTGGAACGTTACGCCGCGAAGCGGTTTGCCGCGGGCGCCACGCACTATCGCTGGTCGGCGCAGGGTTACTGGAGCGCCGACGGCTTGCCGTACGTGGGCGAGAGCGCGCACGGCGACCACGTCCTGTACGCCAGCGGCTTCGCCGCCGACGGCCTGACCTGGGCCGCGGTGTCCGCGCCCATCCTGGCGGCGCAGGTGCTGGGCCAGCCGCATCCGAGCCGAAAGCTGCTGGAGGCCGGCCGCTTCCGCCCGCTGGCGTCCGCGGTGGAGCTGGCGAAGGAAAACCTCAACGTCCTCGAGCAGTACCTGAAAGACCAGCCCGGCACTGCCGACGCCGACGAGTTTCCGCAGGTGCGCCGGGGCCAGGGCAAGACCCTGGCACGGCACGGCGAAAAGCTCGCCGTGCACCGCGACGACGAGGGCCGCCTGCACGTGGTGTCGGCGGTGTGCACGCACATGCAGTGCGTGGTCCGCTGGAACCGCGCCGAGCGCAGCTGGGACTGCCCCTGCCACGGCAGCCGCTTCGGGCCCGACGGCCAGGTGCTCGAAGGTCCTGCGCTGGCGGCGCTGCCGCCGCGCGCGGCGCACACCGGAAGGAAACCATGATCTGGCTCGCCGCCGCCTGCTTCGCCACCGCCGCACTGCTCGGCGCGACGCTGCTCCTGTACGTGCTGCGCGACAAGCCCACGCCGAAGGGACTCGCCCTGATCCACGGCGGCATCGCTGCAGCAGGCCTGGCGCTGCTGCTGATCGCCTGGCTGTCCGACCGGGGCGCGCCGGGCCTCAGCCTCGCGCTCTTCGTCGCGGCCGCGCTGGGCGGATTCGTCCTGCTCTATCGCGACCTGGTGCACGGCAAGCCGCCGAAGCTGCTGGCGCTGGGGCATGGGCTGATTGCGATCGGCGGGTTTGTTGTGCTGGTGGTTTTCCTTTTGCACCGCTGAGCTCGATGCCACGGCGGGATCGGGCCTCGCGCTGAAGCAGCCTTTCCATCGGCAAGCGCAACGACATACAGTTGCGCCCATGAAACGTCCCCCCGGCAACCTTCGCATCATCGGCGGCGAATGGCGCAGCCGCATCGTGGAGTTCGCGGCGGAACCGGGCGTGCGGGCGACGCCGGACCGGGTGCGGCAGACGCTGTTCGACTGGCTGGCGCCGGGGATCGAGGGGGCGCATTGCCTCGACCTGTTCGCCGGCAGCGGCGCGCTGGGGCTCGAGGCGCTGTCGCGCGGCGCGGCGCATTGCACGTTCGTGGACACCGGCGGCAAGCAGGTGCACGGCATCCGCAAGGCGATCGAGCTGCTGCGCGCAGGGCGGCGCGCGAGCGTGCTGCAACGCGATGCGCGCGAGCTGCTGAACACGCCGGGCGCGGCGAAATACGACGTCGTGTTCCTCGACCCGCCGTTCGAGTCGGAGCTGCTGGCCGAGGTGCTGCCGCTGCTGCCGCCGTGGCTGAAGCCGGTGCACGAGGTCTACGTCGAGCGGCTCTCCAGCCGCCCGCTGTCGCTGCCGCCGGGCTGGTCGCTGCAGCGGGAGAAGGAGGCGGGTCAGGTAAGCTACGGCCTCGCCCGCTTCGCGGAGAGCGCATGAGCGTCGTCGCGGCCTACAGCGGCACGTTCGACCCCGTCACCTTCGGCCACACCGACATCATCCGCCGCGCGGCGCGCATGTTTCCGCGCGTCGTCGTCGCCGTCGGCCTGAACCCGTCGAAGAACCCGCGCTTCACGATCGAGGAGCGCGTGCAGCTGTGCCAGGCGTCCATTGCCGACCTGAAGAACGTCGAGGTCAAGGCTTTCGACGGACTGATCGTGGACTTTGCGCGGGAGAACGGCGTCACCGTGCTGGTGCGCGGTGTACGCACCGTCGGCGACTTCGACTACGAGAAGCAGATGGCGGTGATGAACCGCGACCTGTATCCGAAGCTCGACACCGTCATGCTGAACCCTTCCCCCGAGCACGCGCACCTGTCGTCCAGCCTGGTCCGCGAGCTGGCCGGGCTCGGCGCGCCGATCGAGAAGTTCGTGCCGGAACCGGTGGTGCCGGTGCTGCGCGAGCGCTACGGGCGCAAGGGCAAGAGCAAGAAGTAGCGACGTGGCGCTGAAGATCACCGACGAGTGCATCAACTGCGACGTGTGCGAGCCGGTGTGCCCGAACCACGCCATCGCGCCGGGCCCGGTGATCTACGAAATCGATCCGGAACTGTGCACCGAGTGCGTCGGGCACTTCGACGCCCCCGAATGCCAGAAGATCTGCCCGGTCGCCTGCATCCCGCTCGACCCCGCCCGGGTGGAGTCGCGCGAGGAGCTGCTGCTGAAGTACCGCCGCATCATGGGAGTGGTGGCGAAATGAAAAAGGCATTTTTCGCCAGACACGCCAGGGCCGCCAAGGGAAAAACGGCTGTTTTCTTTCCCTGGCGATCCTGGCGATCCTGGCGTGCCTGGCGAGACACGTTCCTGCTGTTCGCTTTCGCCACGGGCGCCGCCGCGCAGACGCCACCCGGCTACGCCGTCGCCAGCGCGCATCCGCTTGCCACTGCCGCCGGCGTGGAGATCCTCGAGCGCGGCGGCAATGCCTTCGACGCTGCGGTGGCGGTCAGCGCGGCGCTGGCCGTGGTGGAGCCGACCGGTTCCGGCCTCGGCGGCGGCGGCTTCTGGCTGCTGCATCGCGCGGACGGCTTCGAAACCCTGGTCGACGGCCGAGAGGTGGCGCCGCTGTCGGCCACGCGCGACATGTACCTCGACGCGCGCGGCGTTGCCGA
>DATLCG010000088.1:0-7546 GCA_035526525.1 Binatia bacterium | reverse complement strand
CCGATCTCGCTGCGACCGGAGAGCCGGTGCGCCAGGCTGGCGCTCTCTTCCAGGGCCCGCACCGCGCTCCACAGCGCGCGCTCCACCGACTCCGCCTGCTCGTACGCCATGCTGCCGAGCGAGAACGCGTGCCCGACATGGCACCGGTACGACTCGTGGCCGTTGACCTCGCTGCGCGTCAGCACGCCCTGGCACAGCGGGCACACGGCTTCCGCGCGCACGCCCAGTTCGTCGCCTTCCAGCTCCATCACGTCCCGCGACACCGTCCCGATCGCCTGCGGCCCGGCGGGTCCCGCCTCGCGCACCAGTCTCGCGATCAGCGCAGGAATCTGCTCCAGGGGCGCGACGTGCTCCGGTGCGGCCAGCCGCAGTGCGTGTCGCGGCATGTCGGGGGCCATGGCTTCTTCCGGGTCCTGCACCACGCCCACGCCGCCCCGCGCGCGCACCGACATCAGTCCCGCGGTGCCGCAATCGCCGTGGCCGGTGAGCACCACGGCCACCACGCGCGGGCCGTAGGCGCGGGCCGCGGTGCGGAACAGCGCGTCCACCGAGGGACGGTGGCCGTTTTCCTTGGGGCCTCGCGCCACGTGCATGTAGCCGAACCGCAGCATCAGGTGATTGTCCATCGGCCCGACGTAGATGCGCCCGGGCACGATGGCCTCGCCGTGGATTGCGTGCACCGCGGGCAGCGGACCGCGCTGCGACAGCAGCTCGGGGAGCTGGCTGTCGTGGCCCGGCCGCATGTGGATGACCACGAAGACCGCGGCCGGCAGGCCGGCCGGCAGGCCGGCCACGAGCTTCAGCAGGGCGGGCACGCCGCCGGCCGAGGCCCCGATGACGACGATGTCGCGTTTGGGCACGCGGCGAATCCGGCAGGTATTGCCGTTAGGCGCCGGGGCCGGGCCCCGAGTTCGCGCGCATCCGGTGCGCGAACCGCCGTGACAGCGCCGTTACGGGCGCCACACTGCCGCGCGCCGGCGCTCGCGCGCTGGCTGCGAAGCGGCGTCCGACGCGCGCAGGTCGGCGATCAGGCCCTGCAGCAGGCGCCGGCCCGCGGGCTTGAGCATGTGGCGGTCGAAGCCGGCGGCATGCGCCGCGCGCACGTCGGCGTCGCCGCCGTAGCCGGTCAGCGCGACGAGAAAGGTGCAGTCCCAGGACGGCAACTGACGCAGCGCCCGCGCAAGCTTGAAGCCGTCCATGCCGGGCAGGCCGATGTCCAGCAGGGCCATGTCGCAGGGCGGCCCATCGGCGACGAGCGCCAGCGCGCTCTCCCCATCCGCGGCGCAGAGCACTTCGTGCCCGTCGGTCTCGAGCAGCGCCTGCAGCATGTCGAGTGCGTCGGGATTGTCGTCCACGACCAGGATGCGCCACGGGGATTGCATCGTTCGCTCCGTGCGCGCCGTCAGCCCGCGGCTTCCGGGCCGGCCAGGACCGCCGTCCTGCCGGCAGCCGCTTCCCATTCCACCAGTGGCAGGCTGACCACCAGTTCACAGCCCTTGTTGCGGCCGCCGCTGGCGGCGGTGATCTCGCCGCCATGCAGCTCGACCAGCCGCCGCGCGAGCGCCAGGCCGATGCCGAGGCCGCCGTGCCGGCGCTCGATGGAGCGGTCGGCCTGCGTGAACAGCTCGAAGATGCGGCCGAGCTCGGAGGGCTCGATGCCGATGCCGTTGTCGCGCAGCCGGATCACCGCCCGCGCGGGGTCGCCCGGTACGTGTTCCAGGCTGAGCCAGATCTCGCCGTCGCGTGGCGTGAACTTCGCGGCATTGCCCAGCAGGTTGCCGAGCACCTGCTCCAGGCGCGTGGCGTCCGCGCGCAGTTCCACCGGTGCCTTCGGCAGCGACAGCGACAGGCGCTGGCGATTCTGCTCGCGCTGCGCTTCGGTGGCGCTGACGGCGGCGCGCAGCACCTCCACCAGGTCGACGGTCTCGAGCTGCAGCTGGATGTCGCCCTTGCTGATGCGCGACACGTCCAGCAGGTCGTCCACCATGCGCGTCATGTTGTGCATCTGCCGCTGGATCACCTGCTGCGCACGCGCCAGGTGGTTCGCATCCACGCCCTCGGCGTTGAGCACGTCGGTGGCTGCCTGCAGCGCGGCCAGCGGGTTGCGCAGCTCGTGCGCCAGCACGGCAAGGAAGTCGTTCTTGCTGCGGTCGTTCTCGCGCAGTGCCTGCTCGGCGCGCTTCAGGGAGTCCACGTCCACCAGCACCAGCACCGCGCCGTCGATGCGGTTCTCCAGGGTCTTGTACGGCCGCACCCGCAGCGAGTACCAGCGCCCGTGGCGGTCCTGCACGTCCAGTTCCTTGATGCTGACGGTGTCGATCGCCTCGCTCAGCAGCGGCTCGAGGTCCGGGACGTCGAGCCGCAGCTTGATGTCGCCGATCGGCCGGCCGACGTCGGCGGGAATCAGGTTGAACAGGCGCTCGGCGGCAGGCGTGAAGCGCCGGATGCGCAGGTCGCGGCCGAGCATGACGATCGCCATCTGCACGCTGCTGAGCAGGTTGGTGAGATCGTTGTTGCTCTGGCTCAGTTCCTGGTTGCGGTTCTGCAGCTCGTCGTTGACGGTGGCGAGCTCCTCGTTGCTGGACTGGATCTCCTCCTTGGAGGTCTCCAGCTCCTCGTTGATGCTCTGCAGCTCTTCGTTCGCCGACTGCACTTCCTCGTTGGCCGACTGCAGTTCCTCGTTGGCGGCTTCCTGCTGCTCGATCACCGACTGCAGGTATTCCTTGGTCGAGGCCAGCTCCTGCTTGAGCCGCGCGATCTCGCGCTCGCTCGACTCGACCGGCGCCGCCTCGCGCGAGGCGCGCGCGCGGCTCTCGGCGCGTACCGCGGCCGCCGCCTGGTGCGGCTCCTCGAACAGCACCAGCAGGCTGCCCGGAGCGACGCCGCTGCCCTTGAGCGGCAGCACGGTCACGTTGACGTCGCGGTAGCCCTCCGGCGTCTTCACCCGCAGGCCGTTCGCGTGCACCGGCACGTCTCCGCGGCGCGCGCGAAGCAGCGCCCCCCGCACCGGCACCAGCAAGCCGTCGCGCAGCATCTTCACCAGGTTGAGGGAAGCACGGCCTGGCGAGGGCGCGAGGTAGGCGCTGGTGTCGCCGCGGAACTGCACGATGTCGAGTTGCTCGTTGACCACCACGCCGGCCGGCGCGTAGCGCGCCAGCAGCAGCCGGTCGGCCTCGCGCTGCGGGTCCATCGCCGGCAGGCGCGGCAGCGCGGGCTCGTCGCGTGCGGGCGCCCGCGGCGCCGAGCGCGGCATCGCCGGCAGCATCCCCATGCGCGCTGCCGTCCGTTTCGAATAGATCTTGGCCTTGCCGTCATCGAGTTCGAACAGGTCGCGGAACGAGCCGATGGTTTCCGAGCTGCCGAGCCACAGGAAGCCCGCCGGCCGCAGCGCGAAATGCAGCAGCGGCATCAGGCGCTGCTGCAGCACGGGCTCCAGGTAGATGAGCATGTTGCGGCAGCTGATCAGGTCCATCCGCGAGAACGGCGGGTCGGCCAGCACGTTCTGTCGCGCGAACACGCACATGTCGCGGATCGGCTTGCAGATGCGGTAGTGGCCATCCACCTCGACGAAGAAGCGCCGCAGGCGCTCCGGCGAGAGGTCCTGCGCGATGCCCTTCGCATAGATGCCGGCGCGCGCCCTCTCGATGCCGGCGCCGTTGAGATCGGTGGCGAACACCTGCAGCGGCACGCGCAGGCCCGAGGCTTCTGCGTACTCGGTGAATGCCATGGCGATGGAGTAGGCCTCCTCGCCCGTGGAGCAGCCGAGCACCCAGACGCGCACGGGCTCGTGGCGCTGCTTGTCGGCGGTGAGGCGGGGAAACACGCGCTGCTTCAGCGCATCGAAGGATTCGGGGTTGCGGAAGAAGCTGGTGACGTTGATCAGGATGTCCTGGTACAGCGCCTCCAGCTCCCCGGGGTTCTCCTGCACGAATTGCGTGTACTCGGCCAGTCCCTCGAGCTTGTGCAGCACGATGCGCCGCGTGATGCGGCGGTGCAGGGTGTTGCGCTTGTAGTTGGTGAAATCTACGCCGGTGGCCTGGCGCAGCTGGTCCAGCAGCCGGATCACCGCCGGCGCACTGCGGCCGGCTTCGGGCGCCAGCGGCGTGCCCGCGACGTACGGATGACGCGCGATGCGGCCGATCTCGCGGCCGATCTCCCCCGGCGCGAGGACCAGGTCGACGCAGCCGGCGGCGATGGCGCTGCGTGGCATGCCGCCGTGCTCGGCGCTGGCGTCCTGCGCGAAGGTGATGCCGCCGGCGGCCTTGATCTCCTCGAGCCCCTGCGTGCCGTCGCTGGCGCTGCCGGACAGCACCACGCCGATGGCCCGGTGGCCATGCTCCTCGGCCAGCGAGCGCATGAAGCGGTCGATGGGCCGGTGCTGGCCACGCACCTGCGTGCGCGGCGCGAGGTGCAGCAGGCCGTCGCCGATCACCATGTCGCGGCCGGGCGGGATCACGTAGACGCGGTTGGGCTCCACCGCGGCCTTGTCCGTGACCACCCGCACGGGCATGGTGGAGCTGCGGTCCAGGATTTCCGCAAGGGTGCTCGCGTAATGGGGGTCGAGGTGCTGCACCACGACGAACGCCATTCCCGTGTCGGTGGGCACTGCTGCCAGCAGGGTGCCCAACGCGTCCAGCCCGCCCGCGGACGCACCGATCGCCACGATCGGGAAGCCCAGGCCGCTCCGGGGCTTCGCGTGCGGCTCGATCGCGGGGAGCGCCGGGGCGAGAGCCGCCTCCGGAGTGTCGGGCGGACGCGGGGCGCTGCCGGCGCTGCGGCCGGCCTTCGCGGACTTGCGCTGGGTGCGCGCCATGGGCGGACCGCATGCTCCCGAAGGGGGACGGGCATTGTCGGCCCCGTGGCGGCGGCCCTGCAAGCGGGTCCGTCACGAACCGGGCCGGCCGGCGTGGGTCCAAGCCGCCGCGAGTAACCAGCCCATGACCCGGAAACGGTCGCGCCCCGCCCTGCAGATCACCTCCCTCGAGCGCGCCGAGCTGGTGCGCCGCGCCTCGCGGACCGCGTCCCGGCGCGGTGCGCGGCGCGCGCGGGTCATCCTGCTGCTGGCCGACGGCGCGACCTGGCAGCAGGTGATGAAACAGCTGCGTTGCAGCCGCGCCTTCGTCGCGCGCTGGGCGCGCCGCTTCCGCCAGGCCCGGATCGGCGGCATGCGGGCCTGGCATCACGGCGGCGAGTCGCACCTCGAGCCGCGGATCGAGCGACGCATCCTGCGTGGCGGCGAGCAGCGTGCCGCCGGTGAAGCCCGGCGCAGCACGCGGGAGATCGCGCGCGAATGCGGCGTCAGCCACATGACCGTCCACCGGTTGTGGCTGCGTCACGGTCTGCTGCCGCCGCGGCGCGGAGCCTGAGCGCGCAGAACACGGGCTGTCGGCACCCGGCGTCGCCCGCTGGAAAAACGGGCGCACCTTCGTATGCGCACGCAAATTTCACAAACCCGGAAATTTTTTCGGCGCCGCGCCGGTCCGATGGGAGCGTCGCAGCCGGATCGGCGACAGGAGTGTGCGGCAATGCGCATCGGGTTGTTCGGGATGGGGTACGCCGGCGCGGTCTGCGCCGCGTGCCTCGCGGAGTCGGGCCACAGCGTGATCGGCGTGGACGACTCCGAGCTCAAGGTCGACCTGATCAACCGCGGCAAGTCGCCGGTGCTCGAGCCGGGGCTGGAAGCGCTGCTGCGCCGGCAAGTCGCGGCCGGGCGCGTCTGCGCGACCTCGGACGCGAGCGGCACCGTGCTGGACACCGACCTTTCCATGATCTGTGTCCGCACGCCGAGCCCGAGGGATGGCGGCGTGCAGCTGGACGGCGTCGAGGCCGTGGCGCGCCAGATCGGCGCCGCCCTGAAGCAGAAGCGCGGCTGGCACACCGTGGTGGTGCGCAGCACCGTGCTGCCGGGCACCACGCGCAACGTGATCATCCCGCTGCTCGAGCAGGCCTCCGGCAAGCGCGCCGGCGCCGACTTCGGCGTCGCCGTGAACCCGGAATTCCTGCGCGAATCCACCGCGATCCAGGACTACTACCACCCGCCGATGACGGTCGTGGGCCAGCTCGACGACGCCTCGGGCGAGGTGCTGGCCGCGCTGTATGCGGGCCTGCCGGCGCCGCTGGTGCGCCGCCCGCTGGAAGTGGCGGAGATGGTCAAGTACGCCTGCAACGCGTGGTTGGCCACCAAGATCACTTTCGCCAACGAGATCGGGAATTTCGCCAAGGCGCACGGCGTGGACGGCCGCGACGTGATGGACCTGGTCTGCATGGACCGCAAGCTCAACATCTCGAACTACTGCATGCGCCCGGGCTTCGCCTTCGGCGGCTCCGCCCTGCCCAGGGATCTGCGGACGCTGGAGCAGTCGGCGCAACAGCTCGAGCTCGACCTGCCGATGCTGACCGCTCTGATGAGGAGCAACCGCGCGCAGGTGGACCAGGCGATGAAGATGGTCGCCGCCACCGGCAAGAAGCGCATCGGCCTGCTCGGGCTGTCGTTCGGTGCTGAGCCGGACGACCTGCGCGAGAGCCCGCTGGTGGACCTGGCCGAGCTGCTGATCGGCCAGGGCTACCAGCTCGCCATCTACGACGGCAACGTGGAGGGCGCCCGTGTGAACGGCGCCAGCCGCGATTACATCGGCTCGCGCATTCCGCAGGTGTCCTCGCTGCTGAAGTCCGACCTCGCCGAGGTGATCGAGGCCTGCGACGTGATGGTGCTCGGCCACAGGGACCGTCAGTTCGAGGAAGTGCTGCACAACCTGCCGGACGACAAGATCGCCGTGGACCTGGTGGGCTTCATGCAGACCACCAGCAACGCCGCCGCGCAGGGCATCGGCTGGTGAGTGCGGTCGCGCCTCCCGATGGGGTCGCCGCGCCCGAGGCGAGCGAGCGCAGCGAGACCGGTACGCACGAGCGCGTATACCGGCCCTGGGGCTTCTACGAGACCATCGCCGCCGGCGAGCGCTTCCAGGTCAAACGCATCTCGGTCAACCCGGGCGCGAAGCTCAGCCTGCAGATGCATCACCACCGCGCCGAGCACTGGACGGTCGTCCGCGGCACCGCTCGCGTCACGGTGGGCGACAAGGAATTCCTGATGACCGAGGACCAGAGCACCTACATTCCGCTCGGCGCCACCCATCGTCTCGACAATCCCGGCAAGGTGGAGCTGGAGCTGATCGAGGTGCAGTCCGGCGCCTACCTCGGCGAGGACGACATCGTGCGCTTCGACGACGTGTACGGCCGCGCAGGCGCAGGGACGGACGCAGGGAGCGTCAGCCGTCCTGCGCGCTGTGACGAAGGACCGGTTTAAACCCCCGCGCGCCGCCCGCAGTCACAAGGATTCCAGCGTCTCCGGAATCCTGTGATGCACCGCTCCACCCGCTCCACCCCGGCCTCGTTTGCCCTCGATTCTTTCCGCCGCGAGCTGCGGCGCGCGCTTTACGGCGGTGCCGCGATCGGCGCCGGCCTGATCGCGCTGCCGGCCGCCGCGCTCGACGATGCTGCCGGCCACGCGATCCGCTTCGCCGGCCAGCCCCTCGGCATGACCGCGTCC
>DATLCG010000075.1:0-8064 GCA_035526525.1 Binatia bacterium | reverse complement strand
ACCGAGCCGTCCGTGCTGCCGCCATCCATGACGATGTACTCGAGGTCGGGATAGCCCTGGTCGAGCACGGAGTTCAGGGTCGCCTCGAGATAGCTCGCCTGGTTGAAGCTCGGCGTGACGACAGTGATGCGGGGAAACTTCATCTGGAATGGCGGGGCGCCGCGACTTTGCCGTTGTGCGCGCTAGAGGCGGGCCAGGAGCGGCACCACGTTGGGAAATTCACCGCGATGCACGAATCCTGCGCCGCGGTACCGGTCCATTCTCTCGGAGGCCTGCGGTTTGCGTCCGGCATGGACGTAATGCATGACGTGAGCCGCCGCCACGTTCGCCTGCTCGGCCGGGGGCACCAGGCTCAGCGAATACTCGAAGCAGCGGTCCGCGTCGCCGTCGGAAATCCCGTCGAACCGGGTGGCGGCATCGATGGCCGCCTTGGGTATGGCGTCCATCACTTCGAAGGCGACCGTGCCCCCGTGCGTGACGCTGTGAACCGGACGGAAAAACTCCTTCAGGCGGTAATGCAGGAGGTGGATCCAGGAGGTGTAGAAATGCTTGAAATCCTGGTGAATGACCAGCGCACCTTTCCGCAGATGCGGAAAAAAGGCCTGCGCGATGCTGCGCGCGAGCAATTCGGACTTCATCGCATCCACCAGCAGCAGCTTGATCGGGCCCGAGGTCCACTGCGCCTGGGTCAGGTCTGCCTGGATCAGCTCCACCGCCGGCCCCGCCCGGTCCGCCACCACCCGCCGCGCTTCCGGCAGAAAACTTTCACCGGGGCGATAACGGCAATAGGTGTTCGCCGGCATCCAGTCTTCCCAGATGAAACGATCGTAGGCCCGCACGAACTGGGTACCACGGTCCTGCGGCAGCCCTTTTGCCAGAGCGATCGCCGTGCCTCCCATCCAGCACCCCAGATCGACGATCGCGCCGTCGGCCGCTGCCACGCGCCGCGTGCAATCCGAAAAGAAGCCGGCCTCGTCGCCGGTGATCATGGCAGGCGCTTGCGGCGCCTCGGCAGGCCGGATCTCGACGACCACCGCGGCCAGTCGGCGCTTCAGGAGCGCTTTCAATCTCGCATATGGCACGTGTTCTTACCCCGGGCGGCAACCATGGTCTTGGCGCTGCACTTCTGCGCGGTCCACTATCGCCCGAAGCACTGCAGCCGGCTACCTGGCTGCACGCGCGCGCCACCGGCGCGCGAGCGATTCCGACAGGCGCAGATGCACGCGCTCATGCCACGGCAACGCCCGTCGATGCCGCGCGAGGATTTCACGCACGCGGCCTTGCGTGACGCCGGACCGCATCGCCTCGAAGGTCTTGGTGCCTTCCCACAGGCGAAAATTGCCGAAGACCTTCGGCACATAGTGCAGTCCGGCGACGCGATACGCGCGCAGCAGGAAGTCGAGGTCCATGCCCAGATCCTCGCTCACGTCGTAGCCGCCGACGCGCCCGTGCAGCGAGCGGTGATAGAAGTACGCGGCCGGGTTGACCGGGAAATTCGACGGGTTCGGGTCGGTGAGCAGCGCGCGAAAGCTCATCGCGTTCGGCGCGGCGACGAACGACAGGGTGCCGTCGCCGTTCCAGACATTGCAGTCGCCGACGAGCAGGCTCGGCTCGGCCATCGACTCGAAGCGCTGCAGCACCTCGGGCAGCGTGCCGGGCTCGTAGTAGTCGTCCACGTTGAGCACGCCGAGCACCGATCCGCGCGCCAGCGCGATGCCCTTGTTGAGCGCGTCCGATTGCCCGCGGTCAGGCTCCGACACCACGCGCAGGTGCGGATGCCGCCCGGCAAGGGTGCGCGCGATGTCGGCGGTGCCGTCCGTCGAGCATGCATCGAGAACGATGTGCTCGACGCCCGCTGCCTGCTGCGCCAGCACGTTGTCGATGCAATCGGCGATGAACCGGCGGCCGTTGAACACCGGCGTCAGGACCGACAGGCGCACCCGATCGCCGTCCGGCATCATCACCAGGACGGCCTCCGCGCCCCGAACTGCAACGACGCATGAGCGAACCACGACCCGCCGCAAAGCATCGCGATCTGATCTACGACGTCGGGATGCACAAGGGAGAGGACACCGATTTCTACCTGAAGAAAGGCTTCCAGGTCGTCGGCTTCGAGGCCGACCCCGACCTCGCGGAACAGTGCCGCAAGCGCTTCGAAGCCGAAATCCGCAGCTCCCGCCTGACGCTGGTCCAGGGAGCCATTGTAGACGCGCGGTCGGCCCCGACGGTGCGCTTCTACAGGAACCTCGACGATTCGGTCTGGGGAACGACGTCGGAGGAATGGAAATCGCGCAACGAGCGGCTCGGCACGCGCAGCGTCGCGATCGACGTCCCCGCAGTGGACTTCGCGGCGGCGCTGGCGCGGTACGGCGTTCCCTACTACCTCAAGATCGACATCGAAGGGGCGGATCGCCTCTGCCTCCAGGCGCTCGACCGCTTCGATCAAAAGCCCGACTACGTGTCGATCGAGTCGGACAAGACCGATTTTCCGGCGCTGCTCGAGGAGCTGAGGCTGCTCGAAACGCTCGGCTACACCGGCTTCCAGGCCGTGCAGCAAAGCACGGTGCGCCGGCAGAAGCCGCCGCGACCGCCGCGTGAAGGGCGCGATGTCGAGCATGTCTTCCCGTACGGCGCCTCGGGACTGTTCGGTCGCGAGCTGGCCGGGCGCTGGGAAGCGGCGCCGGCGCTGCAGCGGCGCTATCGCCGCGTCTTCGCCGCGTACCGCTGGCTCGGCGACGACTCGTGGCTCAACCGCAACCCGCTGGGACGCCGTGCGCTGCGGGCGCTGTGCCGGATCGCCGGCCGCGATGTGCCGGGCTGGTACGACACGCATGCGCGCCATCGCGGCGCGGATGCCTGAAGCCGGTTCAGCCGCCGCGGTACATCCGCGCCCACGGTGCCGCGCGCAGTAACCGGATGCCGTCGTCGTAGGCGGAGCGCAGGCGCAGCATTTCGCCCAGGCGCGTGCGGTGGTAAGCGAACAACGCTTCGCTGCGGCAACCCGGCACCGACCGGAACCCGCGGCGCACCGGGCTGTGATCCCACCACGCGTACTTGAACTCGAGCGCTGCGCGCCAGAACCACTTCTGCTCGAGACGTGAGCGCCAGTCGTTCGGCGGGTGCGGCGCGTAGCCGTAGAAATCCAGCACCACGTTGGCGCGACCGAAACCGCGCCACATGGATTTCAGGTAGTCCCAGGTGAGCCGGCCTCGCGGCATGAAGTGCTGCATGCGCAGCGCCGGGTCGTACCAGATCTTCCAGCCGGCGAGCCGCAGCGCCAGGCAGATCTCGCCGTCCTCGCCGGCGGTGAGCGCGCGGCCCTTGCGGCCCGTGAGCGCAGGGCGGAAGCCCGCGGCGACCAGCCGCGCCAGCGCGGAGCGGCGCAGGTTCATGCCCGCTCCCCAGACGTAGCCGCGCGACCAGGTCACGTCGCCGGCGGCGGTCGCCTGGGTACCGACCGCGTAGTTGTCCTGGAAACGCTCGAACCATTCGGGTGGCGGCGCTTCGGTAACCGCATCGACGCGACCGCCGAGCACCGCCACTTCCGGCAGCGCCTGCATCAGCCGGTGGACGTTGGCGACCCAGTCGCGTGCCACCCAGTTGTCGTCGTCGACGAAGCTGGCGTACTCGTATCGCGCCTCGGCGAGGCCGCGCCGGCGCGCCGCGGCCAGGCCGAGTTCAGGCTCGCTGACCACGCGCAGCGGCGCCGTGGCCGTGGCGGGCCACGCGCCGAGGGCCGCGTCGGCAGTGCCGTCGGTGCTGGCGTTGTCCACCAGCACGACCTCCCACGGCACGCCAGGGGCGTCCTGCCGTGCGAGGTGCTCCAGGGCACGGGCGATCCTGGGCGCGGCGTTGTGCGCGCAGATCAACACGCTGACCCCCGGTGGCGCCGGTTCGACCGCGCTCACGGCGGTGCCGGCGTCGCCAGGGCGCGCGCGCCGGCGTACGGGAACAGCCGCTTGAGCCGAAGCAGCGGCGCTTCCATCGCATGGAACATGGCGACCGCTGCCGGAATTGCGAGGGCCATGGCGATGACACCGATGGCGATGCGCTCGCCGTTGGTACCCCCAGCGAGCCAGGGCGCGAACCAGCCCGCGCCGAGCCCGCGGTCCTGCAGCACGCGCAGCACCGGCCAGTGCCACAAGTAGATGCCGTAGGAATAGCGTGCGAACCATGCCAGCACGGGGTGCCGCAGCATCCGCGCCGCCGCGGCATCGGAGCCGTGCAGCTGGAGGTAGAGGCTCGATGCGAACAGCACCGCCACCACCGGCGTCACCAGCGCCACGATGGCTTCCGAGACCAGTGTGCCCCAGAACACGCAGAACATCACGGCGAAGGCAACCGCGGCGGCGGCGCGCGTCACTCCGACGCGCGCGGCCTGTCCCTGCACCGCAGGCAGCGCCCGCACCGCGGCGATCCAGGCGCCGGCGGCGAGCGCGTCCGCACGCGTCGTCGTCAGGCCGTAGAAGCGCCACCACTCGAAGTCGAGGCCCCACAGCACCAGCTTGCTGATCACGACCAGCCCGAACACCAGCGCGCAGATGCGCGGCAGCTGCGACGGCGCCGCGAGCCGCACGACCAGCGGCCACAGCAGGTAGTACTGCTCCTCGATCGCGAGCGACCACAGGTGATGCGCGCCGTCCCAGTACAGGTTGGGCCCGAGGCAGATGCGCCAGTTCTGCAGGTAGACCGCGAACCAGGGCCAGCTGCCGGCGAAGTGCTCGTCCTTCAACAGCGGCAGCAGGTGCGGCCCGCCGAGGAAGATTGCCGCGAGCACCAGGTAGTACGCCGGCAGGATGCGCAGCGCGCGGCGCGCGTAGAAGCTGGTGTAGAACGCCGGCGAGCGGCGCGTGCGGATCAGGATGTCGGTGATGAGGTATCCGGACAGCACGAAGAACAGGTCGACGCCGAACATCATCCAGCGCACCGCGCCGAACACCGCGCCGCTCAGCGCCGATACCGGCTCGGGCCGCAGGCAGTGCGCGGCGAGCACCATGAGGATGGCGACGCCGCGCACGCCGTCGAGCAGGTGCTCGCGGCGCTCGGCGGCGGGTTCGGCACCGGTCACTGGTTCACCCCGGGCGCTGCCAGAGCGCATAGGAGGCGTTGGACCAGGTCCTGCGGAAACCCAGTGAGGAAAGCGACTCCGGCCGGATCAGGTCGTAGTCCGCACCGACGAAGCCGAACTGGACGTCGACGACGGCAGTCGCAGCGCCCAGGAGCGCGCGCTCGTCGCGGGCGACGCGGTCGCCGTGGCGCGCGCCGGAGAGGATGCTGCGGTCGGCTTCGAGGTAGATGTTCCAGCCCGGATCGGTGCCGGGCCGCAGCAGCAGCGTCGGGTCTTCCGGGCTCAGCACCGCCCCCTGCAGTCCCGCGATGACGCCTGCCGCTTCGGCGTAATCCGCGGAATGATCCGCATAGTGCGGGACCGGGTGCGTGTTCCCCGGATGCGGAAAAGCGGCGGCCAGCAGCGCAGCCGCCGCAACATAGCCCGGCCGCGGCGTGCCGAGGTGTCGTGTCCAATCCCATCGTTCCAGCGCGCGGATCGCCGCTGCGCAGGCCACCGCCTCGAAGCACAGCAGCGAGTTGAAGCCGCCGCCGAGCTTGGCGGCCGACAGGGTGGACATGGCGAAGGCGACCAGCAGCGCCGCTCCCCAGTAGGCCGTCTCGCAGCCAGCCAGCGCGCGCGCGCGTCCTGCGGCCATCGCCGCGAGCAGCAGCAACACGGGCGGCGACAGCAGGGCCGCAGCCGCGAAGCCCCACCATCTCGACGGGTAGATGGGGCACGCGCCGGGCAGCTCGATGAGATAGCCGAAGGCCAGCGGGAAGCCGAAGCGCAGGATGCCCACTGCGCCGGCCACGGCCAGCGAGGGCGCTGCGGCCAGCAGCAGCGTGCGCAGGCGCAGCGGCTCTCGCCGCAAGAGCACGTTGCCGGCGTATCCGGCCGGGACCGCCAGCACCAGTGCGGCGAGGTTCTGCTTGCACAGCAAGGCGGCGACGGCGAGCAGCGCCGCCGCACCTACGCCGGCAACCGAATGCCGCGCCAGCGCGCGCAGGTGCACGGCGACGGCGGCGGCGGCCAGCGCCAGTGCGAGCAGATCCGGCTTGCCGTTGACGAAATATCCGCCGGTGAGGCCATCCACCCCGAGAAACAATGCGGCGTACGGAAGGAAGGTGGCCACGGCGACCCCCGCCTGCGTCATGCGCAGGACCAGCCCCAGCAGCGCCGCGGCCGCGATCAGGCTGAGCAGCCGCGCCACGCGAACGTCGGGTTCGATGGCGCGGAACACCACGCCGAGGATCTCCTGCAGGCCCGGTCCGTACATGTGCGTGGCCCGGCCCTGCGACGGCGCGTCGGTCGCCGCGCTGACGTAAACCGGCAGCGCCTCGGCACGCCTCGCTCCTTCCACCGTGATCGCAGCTTCCCAGGGCTCGAGGGGATTCTGCTGCAGCAAGCGCTGCCCCATCGGCACCAGCGCGGCGACGCAAGCGATCAGTGCCGCCAGCAGCACCGGCGTGACCTGCGCCGCGGCGCGCCCTTCAGCCATGACGCGGCTGATGCAGGGCCCGTGCGCCACTTGCGGTCCGCATGGCGACGAGCAACAGGCATGCCGGCAGCCTTGAAGCACGGATCCCGTCGGCCGTCGGAGAGGGCAAGGTTGCTAGGATGGACACGTGCCAGACACGCGCAGCGATTCTACCCGCGATGAGCCCTGACGACGGCACGCCCGCGCAGCTGCTGCGGCCTCTCGAGGCGGAGCGAGGCGTGCGGCACCTGCTGCTCGCCCCCGTCTTCAACGATTTCGCCGCAGCGCGCCTATTCGCCGAGCACCTGGAGCGCGCGCTTCCCGCGGCACTGCGCGCGGAGCTGCTGCTGGTGCTGGTGGATGATGGCTCGACCGACCCGGCCGGCTTTGCGCCGCAGGCAGCGGGCGGCATCGGACTGGCCGTGCTGCGCCTGCGGACCAACATGGGACACCAGCGCGCGATCGCGGTGGCGCTTGGCCTGCTCAGCCACTGGCTCGCGGCCGATGCGGTGGTCACGGTGATGGACGCCGACGGTGACGACCGGCCGGAGGACCTGCCTCGCCTGATCGAGGCGGTACGCGCGCGGCCCGACTGCATCGTCGTGGCGAACCGCGCGCGCCGTTCGGAATCCGTCGGCTTCCGTGTCGGCTACCGTCTCTACCGCCTGCTCTACCGCGTGCTCACCGGCCATGACATTCGCCATGGAAACTTCTCGGCGATGACGGGCCGGCTGGCGGCACGGCTCGCGTTCGCGCCCAGCCTGTGGAACCACTACGCGGCCACCATCGACAAGTCCCGTCTGCCGGTGCTGGGCCTCGAAGTGGACCGCGGCTTGCGCTTCGATGGCGAGAGCCGCATGAACATGGTGAGCCTCATGGTGCTCGGGCTCAGTGCGATCTCGGTGCACATCGAGGCGGTGGGCGTGCGCATGCTGGTGGCTTTCCTGCTGCTCAGCGCAGTGGCGGTGGCGGGCGGCATCGCGGTGGCGCTGATCCGGCTGCTGACCCCGCTGGCGATTCCGGGCTGGGCCTCGACGCTCGTCGGATTGTCCGCAGTGCTCGCGGCACTCGGCCTCGCGTCCTCCGTGCAGCTGATCTTCATGGTGCTGGCGGCGCGCGAGCGCCGGCCGATCATTGCCGCGGTGGACACCGCGCGCTTCGTGGAGTCGGTGACGCTGGTTCGCGGGCGCGCACGCTGATGCGGTACGCCGGCTCGGAGCTGGAGCTGTTCGCCGCCGCGACCCGCTGGAAGTCGTACGCACTCGGCGGGCTGCGCGCGCTGGCTCGAGGCCGCGTGCTCGAAGTGGGCGCGGGGCGTGGCGCCAACGTGGCCTACCTCGCCGGACCCGCGGTGACGCGGTGGGTCTGCCTCGAACCCGACCCGGCGCTGCTGTCTGCCATCGCGCGCGACGACCCGCGCGTGGAGCCGATCGAGGGCACCAGCGAGCAGCTCGCGGACCGGCCGTCCAGTTTCGACACGGTCTTCTACATCGACGTGCTCGAGCACATCGCCGACGACGCGGGGGAGCTGGAGCGC
>DATLCG010000072.1:0-5158 GCA_035526525.1 Binatia bacterium | reverse complement strand
TTCATCGAGCGGCACCCCGGCGATCATGTCGGTCCGGATCAGGCCGGGGGCGACGCAATTGACCGTGATGCGGCGGCTGGCCAGCTCAACCGCCAGCGCCTTTGTAGCACCGATGATACCTGCCTTGGCAGCGGAGTAATTGACCTGCCCCCGGTTGCCGACCAGCCCCGAAACCGAGGCCAGGGTGACGATCCGGCCGGGCTTGCGGGTGCGGATCATCGGCATGCTCAGCGGCTGGATGACGTTGTAGAAGCCGTCGAGGTTGGTTCGCATGACCTGGTCCCAGTCCTCCCCGGACAGGGCCGGGAAGGCGCCGTCGCGGGCGATGCCTGCATTGCACACCACGCCGAAGGGTGCGCCGTGCTGGGCCACGTCGGCATTGAGCGCCGCGGCCGCGGCGGCGCGGTCGGCGACGTCGAAGGCGATGACCCGCGCCTGCCGGCCGGCCGCTTCGACAGCGGCCCGGGTCGGCCCGGCCGTGTCCTCGCGCCGGCAGTGCAGCACCAGGTCGAAGCCGGCCTGGGCCAGCGCCACGGCGATGGCCTGGCCGATGCCGCGGTTGGAACCCGTCACCAGTACGGAGCGATTGGTCATGCATTTTCCCCGGCCAGGCTTTTGAGGTACCCGGTAATGTCGTCCGGCTGGTACGCCTTGACGTCCCCGCGCGCCAGCACGCCGGTGTCGTCGCGCAGGACGCAGGCAAAGGCGCCGACCCCCGTGCTGTCGCGCACCAGCATCTCGACTTCGACGGCCAGCTGCTGGCCCTCGGTGAAGTACTCGCAGGAGAACTCGTAGGCGCGCGTGCCGAGCAGCAGGCCAATGATCACCGGCTGGCCCGCTTCCAGGCGCTGGATGCCGGCCCACACGCCGATGCACTGCGCCATGTACTCGATGCCGACCCAGCCCGGCACGCCGCGCCCGGGCTCGAAGAATCGGCTGGTGCGGCGGATCGCCACGCTGCAGCGCGCGTGCTCGGCATCCCAGTCCAGCACCCGGTCGAGCAGGACCATGTCGGGGCCGTGCGGCAGGGCCTGGTGCGGGGTGTAGGGCCGGCTCACGGCGCGGCCTCGCGGGTCTCGATGTCGAGCGCGTAGCCGTCGCGCAGGGCGCTGAGCCAGAGGCGCGCAGGCACGCCAATGCCGGCCTGGTCGGCGCGGTGCAGTTCGGCGACCAGCTGCTCGCCATAGGCCAGGCGGCGCAGGCCGGGGCGCGGCTCGCTGACTTTCCACGGGCTGCCGGTGGTGGCGGCCTGCAGCGCGGAGAGCGGCCACAGCGCGAACTGCAGGTCGGCCAGGATGCGTTCGGGCTGGACCTGGTCCGGTGCCAGCGGCGAGCGCTCGGCCTTGAGCGCGGTGCCGTCGTACTCCAGCGAGAACACGCGCTGGCCCAGCGCGGTGAGCCCCAGCACCGTGAGGCGCTGCGGGGTGATGCCGACGATGCACTGCAGGCTGGCTTCCTGTGCGCCGAAGGCGGCATGCAGCACCTGTTCCAGCTGCGCGCTGCGGCCGTAGCTCGCGGGGCTCAGCACGGGCAGGACCGGCATCGCCGCGGGACGCCCGGCACCCGGCGCCGCGCAGGCGGCGAGCAAAGCACACGACAGCAGGGCGGCCCGGATCAGCATGGGTCGGTCGCTATGACCACCCGCGGCGCAAGCTCGCGCGAAAGCTGGCGCGTCGGTGCGCTCGACAGCACCGCCAGCAACCAGGTGTAGAGCACCCCGAGCAGCACGCCCAAGCCCAGGCTGCGGATGAAGGGCGTGGTCGAGGCGGCGAGCATGCCGAACGACAACAGGGTGATCACGCCGGCCAGGGTGATGGCCAGCAAGGTCGTCGGCCGCGAGTCCACGCCTTCGCGCAGGAACACGGTGTAGTCGACGCCCAGGCCCAGCACCAGCAGCAGCGCCAGCACCGTGCACAGGTTGGCGGGGATGCCGAGCAGCCCGAGCGTCGCCAGCGTCAGCAGTGCGCCGCCCAACGGCGCCACCAGGTGCTGCACGCCCGCGCGCGGGCCGTAGCGCAGCATCAGCACTGCGCCGATCGCCGCCAGCGCGCCGGCCAGCGCCAGCAGGGAGATGCGCCGGTACAGCGTCAGCGCGGCCGAGATGTCGGCCACGCGGTCTACCAGGCGCACGCCGGGCAAGCCCTCTGCCAGCGGCGCCAGCAGCGCCGGGGCGCTCACGCCGCTGAGGGCGACCGCCGAGGCAAGCTCGGCGCCGACCGGGCCAAGCCACAGCTCCTTCCAGCGCTGAGCCTGCGGGCTGGAGAGCCAGTCCTCGAAGCGCAGCGGCTGCGCTGCGGCGAACACCGCGCGGTTGCGCTGTGCGATTTCGGGGCCGAAGCCCACTTGCGCCAGCAGCGTGTCCAGCGCAGCGCCCGGCGCGTAGACGTGGCGCGCCAGCAGCGCCGCGTTTTCGGCTTGGCGTGCGGGCGAGGGAATATGCCGCGACAGCGCGCTGTAGCCGCCGAGCTTGCCTTCGGAGACTGCGTCGTCGAGATGCGCACGCAGGGCTTCCTCGCGCTCGAGCACCTGCGCCGCGTCGGCGCCGCGCACCAGGAAGAAGCGAGTGTCGATGCCGCCGCCGAGGCGTGAGCGCAGCGCCTGCTCCTCCGCCACCAGGTGCGCCGGCGAGGATTGCAGGGTGCGTACGTCGTCGCTGAAGCGCAGGCGCGCGAGGCCCAGCGCGGCGAGCACGGCCAGCACCACCAGCGTGCCCTGCCACAGGCGGCCGCGCGGCGGCGCCAGCCGGGTGAGGCGCTGCATCAGCGCGCCGACCGCCGCCGGTGCGGCGCGCCCGCGTCCGGCCAGCAGCGGGTAGGCCAGCAGCACGCACAGGCCGGCGCTGACGATGCCGGCGATGCTGAACACCGCCATCTGGCGCAGGCCCGGGAACGGTGGCACCAGCAGCGCGAGGTAGCCCATCGAGGTCGTCAGCATGCCGACCGCAACCGCAGCGCCGACGTGGGCGACGGCGCGCGCGCCGTTCCACGCAACGCTGTCGCGGAACTGGTCGGCGAAGAAATGGATGGAGTAATCCACGGCCACGCCGATCAGGCTTGAGCCGAACACCAGCGCCATCATGTGGACCTGGCCGAACACCGCCTGGGTCACGGCGAGCGAGGCCAGGCTGCTCACGCCCAGCGTGCCCAGTGCCAGCAGCAGCGGCCGCGGGCTGCGGAACGAGAGCAGGAACAGCAGCACGACGCCGGCCAGCGAGATCGAGCCGAACAGCGAGATTTCCCGCCGGGCGCTGGTGCTGCCGGCGGCGGCATGGCGCAGCACGCCCGAGCCGAGCACGCTGACCTGCGGCCCGCCGGCCTGTGCGGCGGCGCGCGCCGCGTCCAGCGCGGCCACGGCCGTCGCCTGGCTCTCCAGCCCGAACGGGCTGTCGCGCAGGGTCGCGCTCACCAGCACGTCCACGCCGCCGGCGTGCTCGACGACGAGCAGGCCCTCGCGCGGCAATACGCGCCCCTGGCCGCCGCCGAGCTGGGCCAGGAACTCGCCGTGGAAATTGAACGGGTCCTCGGCGAACGGCAGCGCACGCCCCAGGCCCGAGGGCGTGTACAGGTCGCGCAGCGCCGCCTCGCGCAGCGCGGCGACATCGCCGCGCGCCAGCAGCGCGCGCTGACGATCGGACAGCAGCAGGCTGCGCGCACGGCCATAGGCCGCGCCCAGCTGCGCCGCGTCGCCCGGCAGCTCGAGTTCCACGATGCTGAAGACCGGCGCCGCGCGCAGCGTCGCGGCAAAGGCCCGCGCGGCCGTGCGCGCGCCGGCGAAGTCGGGCGCGCCGACCAGGAACAGGTTGCGCCGGCCGGCGGCGGCGCCGAAGCGATCGAGCGCCTGGCGCACGGCCGGGTCCCGCTCGGTCTGCGGCAGCAGCGCGCTGATGTCGGTTTCCAGGCGCAGCGCCGGCAGCGTGCGCAGGCCGGCCCAGAGCGCAAGCGCGCCGACCAGCACCAGCCATAACCCGAAGCGCGCGCGCGGGGACATCGTCAATGCGCGAACGGCGCCAGGTCGGCGGCGGTCGGCGGCGCGGGCGAGGCGAGCACGTCGAGCAGCTCGATGTCGGTGAGATCGCCGCCGGCCTCGCGCAGGATCACGTGCTGCACCTGGGCGGCACCCTGCACCTCGATCTCGCGCAGGCTGCCGCCGTCCTGCAGCGGCCGCATGCCCAGCGCCCAGCCACCTTGCGGCAGCGCGCCGCCGTACAGGCTGAACAAGCCTTCGAGCGTGCTGAAATCCAGCGAGAACACGGCGAAGAAGATACGGCCGACCATGCGGATCGCAGGCTGCGTCTCGGCGCCGATGCGCTGGCTGGCGCCGTCCTGGCGCTGCACCAGCGCGTCCGGCGTGATCACCAGCTCGGAGGCGAACGGCGTCTCGGTGCGCCAGACGATGCCGCGGTCGCGCACGAACAGGAAGCTGCCTTCGGCCAGCAGCGGCCGCGGCAGCTCGCGCAGGGTCTTGTGCTGGCGGTAGCGGCCGCGCAGCGTCTGCGCCGAGTGCAGCTGCGCCGTGATCGGGCCGAGCGCCTGCGCCAGCGTCCTGGCATCGGCCGGGCGCTCGAACACACCGGCGGCTGATGCGGCGCTGCACGCCAGCAGCAGCACGGCGGCCCAGCCTGTGCGCACACCGCTCATTTGAGCCCCAGCTTGCGCGCCAGGATGTCGGGCGAGGCCAGCTGCATCTCGAAGCCCGGCATCGTCACCGCGACCTGGACCGTGCTGGCCTTGGCCAGGCGCGCGCCGCTGGCGGCGTCGAGGATCTGGTAGGCGATCTTCATCCGGTACTCCCACTCCTCCAGTGTCGCAACCACGCGGACGTTCTGGCGGAAGCGGATCGCCTGGATGTAGCGCACGTGCAGGTCGATCACCGGCCAGGCATAGCCGGACTGCGCCATCTGCTCGTAGCTGTAGTCGAACGACTCCAGCAGCGCGCAGCGCGCCAGTTCCAGGTACTTGGCGTAGTGGCCGTGCCAGGCGACCGCGAGCGGGTCGATGTCATGGAACGGGATGCTCAGCTCGATCGCGACCGACGGCAGCGTTTCGCGCACCTCGCTCACGGCGACACGCCGATCGCCGCGCGGCGCTGCGGGCCTTTGAGGCGCTGCCACAGCAGGCGCGGCAGGCGCCACAGCATCCCGCCGAACAGGCGCGCGTGC
>DATLCG010000055.1:0-16683 GCA_035526525.1 Binatia bacterium | reverse complement strand
CAGCTCGACCGAGATCGGCGCCCACCCGGTGTCGGTCGCCTACGCCGCGGTGCAGATGGCGCGGCGCATCTTCGGCGAGCTCAAGGACCACACCGCGCTCCTGATCGGCGCCGGCGAGATGGTGCAGCTGGTCGCACGGCACCTCTCGCAGCAGGGCGTCGGGCGCATCGTCGTCGCCAACCGCAGCCTGGAGCGCGCCGAGAAGCTGGCCCGCGAGGTGCGCGGCTACGCCATCCCGCTGTCCGACCTGCCGCGCTACCTCGGCGACGCCGACCTCGTCATCTCCTCGACTGCCGCGCGCGGCCTGGTGCTGGAGCGCGAGGCCCTGGAGCATGCCAAGCGCGGCCGCCGGCGCAAGCCGGTGTTCATGATCGACCTCGCGGTACCGCGCGACATCGACCCGCGCATCGCGCAGATGGAAGACGTCTACCTCTACACGGTGGACGACCTGCGCAATGTCGTCGCCGGGAATCTGAAATTGCGCGAGGAGGCTGCGCGCCAGGCCGAGGCGCTGGTTGATGAGCAGGCCATCGGCTTCTCGCGCTGGCTTGAGACGCGCGACGCCGGCCAGACCATCCAGCAGCTGCGCGCGCAGGGCCGCGCCTTCCGCGACGAAGTGCTGGAAAAGGCGCGCCGCCGCCTGGCTTCCGGCGAGCCCGCCGACGCGGTGCTGAGCTTCCTGGCCGACGCGCTGGCCAACAAGCTCCTGCATGCACCCTCGCAGGCCCTGCGCCGCGCCGATGCGATCGAGCAGGCGCTGCTGCTCAACTCGGCGCGCAAGCTGTTCGATCTTCCGGATTCCGACTCCGACCATTAGCTTTCCCCTCTCTCACCGGGAGAGGGGTAGGGGTAAGGGAAGCTGGCGCTGAACCGGGCTCCCTCACCCCCTTCCTCTCTCCCGGTGGGAGAGGGGGGACAAAAGAATGAAACCCTCCCTCCTGAACAAACTCCAGCAAATGGCCGAGCGCCGCCAGGAAATCGCGCGCGACCTGGCCGAGCCGACCGCGGCCGACGACGTCGACAAGTTCCGCAAGCTGTCGCAGGAGTACGCGCAGCTCGGGCCGCTGGCCGAGACTTTCGCTGCCTTCGAGGCGGCGCAGCGCGAGATCGCGAGCCTGAAGGACATGCAGGCCGACGCCGACCTGGAGATGCGGGCGATGGCGGACGCGGACTTGCCGCAGGCAAGCGCCCGCGCCGAGCAACTGGAGCAGGACCTGCTCGGATTTCTGGTGCCCAAGGACCCGCTCGACAACAACAACGTGTTCCTCGAGATCCGCGCCGGCACCGGTGGCGACGAGGCCGCTATCTTTGCGGGAGATTTGTTCAGGATGTACTCGCGCTACGCCGAGAACCGCGGCTGGCAGATCGAGGTGCTCTCGTCCAGCGCCGGCGAGCACGGCGGCTACCGCGAGATGATCTCGCGCATCGCCGGCTTCGGCGCGTACTCGCAGCTCAAGTTCGAGTCCGGCGCGCACCGCGTGCAGCGCGTGCCGGAGACCGAGGCCCAGGGGCGCATCCACACCTCCGCCGCGACCGTGGCGGTGCTGCCGGAGCTGGAAGAGGCGCAGATCGAGATCAATCCGGCCGATCTCAAGATCGACACCTACCGCTCGTCCGGGGCCGGCGGCCAGCACGTCAACAAGACCGAGTCGGCGATCCGCATCACCCACGTGCCGAGCGGCGTCGTGGTCGAGTGCCAGGAAGAGCGCAGCCAGCACAAGAACCGGGCCAAGGCGATGGCGCTGCTGGCCTCGCGCCTGCAGGACGCGACCCGCACCAAGCAGCAATCGGAGCGCGCCGCCGAGCGCAAGAAGCTGGTCGGCAGCGGCGATCGCTCCGAACGCATCCGCACCTACAACTTCCCGCAGGGCCGGGTCACCGACCACCGCATCAACCTGACGCTCTACCAGCTCGACCGCGTGATCGCCGGTGACCTGGATGCGGTGATCGGCCCGTTGCACGCGGAGGCGCAGGCCGAGCTGCTGGCCGAGATCGGCGGGTGAAAGTGTTCGAGGCACTGGCGCTGGCGCAACGGCGCGTGCCGGTGGCCGACGCCGAGTTCCTGCTGGCGCACGTGCTCGGCGTGACGCGGGGCGAGCTGCAGGCCTCGCGCGACGATTTCGTCGAGTGGACCGACCAGGAAGACTTCACCGCCCTGCTCGAGCGCCGTGTGCGCGGCGAGCCGGTCGCGTACCTGGTCGGCGCATGGGAGTTCTGGTCGCTGCCCCTGAAGACCACCCGCGACGTGCTGGTGCCGCGGCCGGAGACGGAATTGCTCGTGGAGTGGGCGCTCGAAATCGTAGGAGCGGCCCATGGCCGCGATTCGGCTGGCCCTGCTCTGCCGAAAGCATCGCGGCCGTGGGCCGCTCCTACGATTCTCGACCTGGGGACGGGTTCGGGTTGCATTGCCCTGGCCTTGGCCAAGGAACTGCCGAAGGCCGCAATCACCGCTGTCGACGCCTCCGAGGCCGCCCTGGCCATCGCGCGCGCCAACGGGGACCTGAAGCTTGCGCGTGTCGAATTCCTCCACGGCAGCTGGTACGAGCCAGTTGCCGGCCGGCACTTCGATCTTGTCGTCTCCAATCCGCCGTACGTGGCCGAGCGCGATCCGCACCTGATCGAGCTGCGCCACGAGCCGCGCGAGGCGCTAGTCGGCGGCTGGGACGGCTTGGCGGCGTTGTCGCACATCATCGCCGGCGCGCGCGAGCACCTCAGCACCGACGGCTGGCTGCTGCTCGAGCACGGCTTTACGCAGGGCGAGGCAGTGCGCGGGCTCTTGGCCGACGCCGGCTTCGTCGAGGTGACGACGCGCAAGGACCTGGAAGGGCGCGAGCGCGCCAGCGGTGGCAGGATGCCCGCATGAGCTTCGCCCGCTACGGCCGGCAAGTGGTCCTGCGCGAGGTCGGCGTCAACGGCCAGCAGCTGCTGCGCGATTCGGTCGCGCTGGTGGTGGGCCTTGGCGGCCTCGGCTCGGTGGCGACGGCTTACCTTGCGGGCGCGGGGGTCGGGCACCTGCTGGTCGCGGACCGCGACCGCGTGGAAGCGTCGAACCTGCAGCGGCAGGTGCTGTATCGCCAGGGCGACGTCGGGCGCGAGAAGACTGCCGCCGCCGCAGCGCAGCTGTCCGCGCTCAACTCCGAGGTGCGGGTCACGCCGCTGGGCGAGGCCGACTGGCCGGCCGCGGTCGCGCAGGCCGACGTGGTGCTCGACTGCACCGACAACTTCCCGGCGCGCTTCGCAGTCAACGCTGCCTGCGTGCGCGCGCGCAAGCCGCTGGTGTCCGGCGCGGCGATCCGCTTCGAGGGCCAGCTCGCGGTGTTCGACCTGCGCCGCGGCGGCCCCTGCTACGCGTGCCTCTACCCCGACGCGGGCGCAGCGCAGGAGACCTGCGAGGAAGCCGGCATCCTCGGCCCCGTGGTCGGCGTGGTCGGCAGCCTGCAGGCGCTGGCGGCGCTCAAGCTGTTCCTGGGCCTGGGCGCAGATGCCGCCGTCCTGCAGACCTGGGACGCGCTGCGGTCGCAATGGCGTTCGCATAAGATTGCCCGCGACCCGCGCTGCAGCGTTTGCGCGGACCGGAACTAGGGAGCCCGACATGATCGATGCAGCACTGGTGCTGCCGCGCCGCGTCGCGGTGCGCATCCTGGGCGAGGCGCAGACCGCGCAGCCCAGCCGCATATCCGGCCTGGTCGCCGCCGACACCAGCGGGCCGGTCAGCTTCGTGCGCATCCGCAACGCCGCGCCGCAGCCTGAAACCGCCATCGTCCATTCCGGCGACGATCTTTCGCTGGCGCGCATGGCGCTGGACGGCCGCGGCTGCCAGCTGTGGGCCTACGTCACCTCGCACCCGGCCACGGCTGCCATTCCGAGCGTGCGCGAGGTGCTCGACAGCCCGTTCCCCGACGCGCTGCAGCTGGTGGTGTCGCTGTCCACCAAGGGCGTGCTGGAGATGCGCGCCTGGGAGCGCCACGACGCGCAGCTGCGCGAGCGCACGCTGAAGGTTTTCGGCTAGGGCTGGCACCGTGCCGCACAAGCAGCTCGGCGACGACCTGCTGGACCAGATGCCGATCGGCGTCTTCCGGCTCGATCCCAAGCTGCAGCGCATTCACATCAACCACCGCCTGGCGCGCTTCACCGGCTGGCCGGTCGGCGACAACGCGGTGGCCGACCTCGCGCGCCGGCCCGGCGGCGCCGCCGAGCTCAAGCGCTGGACCGAGGCGATTGCCGGCGTGCTCGCGGACGGCGAGGAGCGCAGCCTGGAGTTCGCCTTCGAGCGGCCCGAAGGTGCGCGGCGCATCGTCGCGCGCCTGGCGCCGCAGCGTGACGAGACCGGGGCGATCGTGGCAGTGCTCGGCGTCGCCCAGGACATCAGCGAGTGGCGCGCTGCCGAGGCCGCGCTGGCGCAGAGCGAGGAGCGTTTTCGCGCCTTCATGGACCAGATGCCGGTGATCGCCTGGATCAAGGACGGCGACGGCCACTACCTCTACGCCAGCCAGGCCTGCGCCCACTTCCTCGGCGCGCCCGACGGCGCCTGGCGCGGGCGCACCGACTTCGACTTTGTGCCGCAGGGCTTCGCCCGGGACTGCCGCGAGGCCGATCTCGAGGTGCTGCGCAGCGGCGTCGCGCGCCGCGCGGCAGGCTCCGCGATCGATGCGCAAGGCAACGCGGCGGAATGGCTGATGTCGCGCTTCCCGGTGCAGCACGGGTCCGAGCGCTACATCGCCGGAGTGGCCACCGACATCACCGAGCAGCGCCGGCTGATGTCGGCGCTGAGCGAGAGCCAGGAGCGCATCAAGGGCCTGATGGATTCGAGCCCGGTGCTGGTCTGGATGAAGGACCACGACGGCCGCTACGTCTACATGAGCCGCAGCTTCGAGGAGCGCTTCGCCTACAGGAACGGCGAGTGGCACGGCAAGAACGACGCCGAGCTGTGGCCGGAGGAGGTGGCCCGCCCGTTCATCGAGAACGACGCGACCATCCGGCGCGAGGGCCGCGCGCACGAGCTGATCGAGACCGCGCCCGATCCCGACGGCAGCCTGCGCCACTGGTGGGTGCTCAAGTTCCCGTTCCAGAACGCCGCCGGGCAGCAGTTCATCGGCGGTGTCGGCATCGACATGACCGAGCGCAAGCGCGCCGAGGACGACGCGCGCCTGCAGTCGCAGACCGACGAGCTGACCGGCCTCTACAACCGCCGCGGCTTCTTCGCCCTGGCCGAGCGCCAGCACCAGCTGGTGCTGCTGGAGCGCAAGGCCTGCGCGCTGCTGTTCGTGGACATCGACGGGCTCAAGACGATCAACGACCGCTACGGCCACGAGATGGGCGACCAGGCAATCGTGATGACCGGCGAGGTGCTGCGCGTGTCGGTGCGCGACAGCGACATCGTCGCGCGCATCGGCGGCGACGAGTTCGTGGTGCTGGCGATGGAATGCTCGGACCTGGTGGCGCTGCGCGAGCGCATCCTGCAGCGCATCGAGGACTACAACCGGCGCGAGAGCCTGCCGTTCCGGCTGTCCGCCAGCATCGGCATCAGCGAGTTCACCACCGACCCCGGGGTCAGCTTCGAGCAGCGGCTGACCGAGGCGGACGCGCGCATGTACAAGGCCAAGCGCGGGCAGCGCTAGTCGGTAGGGTGGGTTGAGCGCAGCGAAACCCACCGCGGTCGCGCCAAAGAAATGGTGGGTTTCGCTGCGCTCCAACCACCCTACGATCCGTTTCCTTATCGCGCGAGGAAAATCTGCTGCGTAGGATCGCGCTGCATGCGCGTCGCATTGCGCGTCCCGGCAAAGGCGACCATCCCGCCCGCGGTCGCCGGCCAGGTGCTGTTGCCGCGGCCCATCAGCAGCCCGGCGGATTCCCAGCCCGCCGTGCCCAGCACCGCGCGCATCACGCGCCAGCGCCAATCGGCCGAGCGCGAGTCATACCAGGCCGCGTGCACGCGCCCGTCCGGGCCGGCGCCGAGGCGCGGGTACTGGCCCATGCCGGTCGCAAACGCCGCGATCGGCGCGGCCGCAGCGAAGCTCGCACCGCCATTGCCCGAAACCGCGGCGACCACCACGAGGTTTGAGCCCGAGGAGCGCAGCTCCTTGCTGTCCCAGGCCGCGACCAGCCGGCCGTCGCCGGCGAAGGCGATCGCCGGATGGCGGTCGGCACGATCGTCCGCGCCCAGGCTCGGGCCGGCGGTCCAGCCGGCGGCGCCGGCCGCGCGCGTGGCCAGCATGATCTGCCAGTTGTCGGGGTCGGTGCCGTCCGCCTCGCCGGTGATGCGGGTACCGGTCCACAGCGGGTTGATGTCGGTGCGGTCGTCCTGCCAGGCCAGCGCGAGCCGACCGTCAGGCGCCACCGCCAGCGCGGGCCACACCGAGGCCGGGTAGCGCGAGCTGCGCGTGTCCACCGGATCGGCGGCCTGGATCGTCTTGCCGGCGCGCGAGACGTTGAGCGGCTCGGCGTCGAGGCCGACCACCCGCACCATCACGTCGAACGGGTTGCCGGCGCTGATCTCCTGCCAGGCGACGACCGGCTTGCCGTCCGCGGCCAGCGCCAGGGCGGGGTGCTCGCAGCGGCCGGCATTGGCGCGCAGCCGTTGCGCGGGCAGCCAGGTATCGCCGCCGTCGCGCGACTCGCGCAGCCAGATCTCGGAGCGGTACGGAATCTCGCCGGCCGTGTCCTGCCACGCGACCCAGACCGACGTGCCGCGCGCGGCGACCTTGGGGAAGCGAGCGCGGCGGCTCTCGCCCGACAGGACGATGGCTGGTGTTCCGCTGGCGTCCGCGGCCGGCCGCCGGTAGACGATGCGGGTGGTGGACGCCTCGTGCACCTCGGCCACGACGTGCGCCGCGGCGCCGCTGACGGACAGGTCCGGGAAGCCGGCGAAGCGCCCTGCGTTGCCGAGCGCGAGCACTGCGCCATCCTCGCCGCCGAGATCGGCCGGCGCGGGGATTGCGGGCTGGGCCGCGACCGGCGCGGTGGACACGAAGATGGGGGAGGCCGTCGCGCGCAGCTGGTCCGGCAGCGCGGTCGGGTCGGGGATCAGCGACAGCGGGATGTCGCCGGTTTCCAGGCCGGCCGGTGGCGCGAAGCCCCGCACCTCGACCCGGTACCAGGTCGGCGCGGCCTCGGCGATGACGTCGACGGTCTGGATGAAATCGACTTCGGGCAGGGTCGGGGCAAACTCCGCGAACGGCCCCTCCCTGCGCCCGGGCGACTTGAACAACCGCACGTCGTTGCCGCCGGCGAAGCTCGCGTGCACGCGCAGCACGCCGTGACGGCCGGCGGGGACGAAGACCTCGTCGCCGCCGATGGCCTCGAACACGCCGTTGCCGTCGAAGTCGGCTTCCAGCGTCACGAACGGCGCCTGCGGGTCGGCGTGGATCGCCGTGCGCCCGCCGTGCAGGGCATCGAGCAGCGCGCGCTCGCCCAGTTCGGGGGCGAACACTTCCGTGGTCGGCATGCCCGGCCCGGCGATGCCCCACAGCTCGCGGAAATGGTCGTCGCTGGCGCCGGCGATGCCGAAGCGGAAGCCGGCGTTCCAGCGGTTCTCGGCGTAGTCGATCTCGGGTTCGACGTTGCTGGCGCGGTTCCAGGTTTCGACCAGGTCGATGCCGACGGCATTGGCGCGCGCGTTGGGCGTAACCAGGTCGTCCTCCACCTCGCCATCGCCCGGATGCGCCGTGACCCAGGCCGCGCCCTGCGAGTGCGCGTCCCAGATCGACTGCTGCAGGTGGACGAAATCGGGCTGGCCCGCCGGGTTGGCGCCCTGGACGATCGAATCGACCGCACCGTGCACCGTTGCGTGCGGGCTGCCGTTGGCTTCCTCGCCGCGCATCAGCAGCAGGCTGGAGGACTCCCACAGAGGGTCGTAGTGCTGGTCGTAGGTGCGGTGATCGGTCAGCGGCAAGAAATCCAGGCCCAGCAGCCCGGCCGCCATCATCTGGTCGGTGACCGCGACATTGCCGGGCCCCTGGTCGTCGCAGCACTGACGCGGCGCGCTGCCATCGGACGAGTGATCGTCGTGCACGTGCATGTCGCCCTTGTACCAGGCGCCCTGCGGCGCCGGCGGCAGCTCCGGCGGTGGCGGTGGCGGGGGTGGCGGCGGAGGAGGCGGCGGAGGAGGCGGCGGAGGAGGAGGCGGCGGCGGATCCGGGTCCGGCGGCGGGGGCGGTGGAGGATCGCCGGGGGCGAACACGGTCGGGGACTGCGCGGGTGCATCTTTGCCGCCGCCGCAGGCAGCCAGCGCCAGGCCCAGCAACAGGGACGCGCCAGCAACGCGAAGCGCGAGGAGGTGACGAGCGGGAATCATGAGCCTGTTATACCCGGCCCACAGGGCCAACTGAGGCTCGCGAGGGGTAGCTAATTTTGCTCATGCGGCGGTGTCTGGCGGCAGGGGGCGGCGTACGAGCGCTGAGGCCCGGCAGGATGCTGTGGTTTGTCGGAATCGGGGCCGCGGGCGCGGCAGCGCTTGCGGCCTTCGCGTACGGCGCCCGCGGCTGCTTTTGTAGGGTGGGTGAAGCGCAGCGCAACCCACCATCGCCTGTGTTCGTGGTGGGTTCCGCTTCGCTGCACCCACCCTACAAAGGCAATCAGGACGAGCAGCTGACCGCGATATGCGTCGCCGAGGGCGGCGGCTCCGCGGCATACGCCTCGAACTCCGGCTGCTCGTCGTACGGCGCACGCAGCACGCGCATCAGCCGGTCCACCTCCGAATCGTCGCCCGCCTCGGACAGCTCGATCGCGCGTTGCGCCAGGTGGTTGCGCAGCACGTACTTCGGGTTGACTGCGTTCATTGCGGCGGCGCGCGTCGCCTCGTCGGCGTTCTCTCCGCGCAGGCGCGCGCGGTAGTCGACGAGCCAGGCGTCGAACGCCTCGACCGCGTGGATCTGGTCGCGCATCGGCGGCGCCGCGTTGTCGCCGGCGCGCACATGGGCCAGGCCCCGGAAGCTGCGGGTGAAGTCGCTGTGGCCCTGGTGCAGCAAGGTGAGAAAACGGTTGACCAGCTCCGGGTCGCCGTCGCGTGCCTGGTGCAGGCCGAGCTTGGCGGTCCAGCGTTCGGTCACTTCCGCGGCATAGACCGCGGCGTAGCGGTCCAGGATCGCGCCGCCGATCTCGACCGCGCGTTCGGGCTCGGGATCGAGCAGCGGCAGGCAGGCTTGCAGCAGGCGCGAGCAGTTCCAGTGCCCGATCATCGGCTGGCGGTCGTAGGCGTAGCGCCCGCCCTCGTCGGAGTGGTTGCAGATGTGGTGCGCGTCGAAGCCGTCGATGAAGCCGTACGGCCCGTAGTCCAGGGTGATGCCGAGGATCGAGAAGTTGTCGGTGTTCATCACTCCGTGGCAGAAGCCGACCGCCTGCCACTGCGCCATCAGGCGCGCGGTGCGCTCGACCACCTCGCCGAGCCAGGCGGCGTAGTTGCCGCGGTGCTGCGGGAAGTGCTCCGCGATGACGTGGTCGGCCAGCGGGCCGAGCAACTCGTGCTGGCCGCGGTAATAGAACACCTCGAAGCTGCCGAAGCGCACGTGCGTCGGCGCCATGCGGCAGAGCACCGCGGCGCTTTCGACCGTCTCGCGCCGCACCGGGTCGGGAGAGGCGACCAGGCACAGCGCGCGCGTGGTCGGGATGCCGAGCCGATGCATCGCCGCGCTGCACAGATACTCGCGGATCGAGGAACGCAACACCGCGCGGCCGTCGGCGTGGCGCGAGTACGGGGTCGGCCCCGCACCTTTGAGCTGCAGGTCCCAGGTCTCGCCGCGGCTGTTGCGCACTTGCGCCAGCAGCAGGGCGCGGCCGTCGCCAAGCTGCGGCACGTAGACGCCGAACTGGTGGCCGGCATAGAGCATCGCCAGCGGGTCGCCGCCGGGCAACGGCCGGTTGCCGGCGAAGATTTGGGTGAACTCAGGCCGGCGCGCCTCGGCGGGATCGAGATCGATCAGCGCGGCCGCGTCGGGGTTGAAGTGCACCAGGCGCGGCGCGGCCAGCGAGGCCGGCTGCACGCGCGAGAAATAAGCTTCGCCCAGAGCGGCGAAGCGGTTATCGACACGCAGCGTTTCGAGCGTCTGAAGCGCGGGCATCGCCCAATATAGACTGCGCCAATGTGCGATACCCAGGTCGTGGTCGGCGCCGACGCCGTGTGGTTCGCGAAGAACTCCGACCGCGAGCCCTCGGAACCGCAGCCGGTCGTGCGCTTTCCGGCCGCCGCGGATTCCGAGCCGCGCCTGCGCGTGACTTACCTCGAGATCGGGCAGGTGCCGGAGCGGCGCGCGGTGATCCTGTCCAAGCCGGCCTGGTGCTGGGGTGCGGAGATGGGCGTCAACGACGCCGGCGTCGCGATCGGCAACGAGGCGATCTTCTCGCGCTGCGTGTCACGCGAGCCGGCGCTGCTGGGCATGGACCTGGTGCGCCTGGGCCTGGAACGCGCAACGTCGGCGAAGCAGGCCATCGAGGTCATCACGGGCCTGCTGGAGCAGCACGGCCAGGGCGGGCCGGCCGGCTACCTCGACAAGGGGTTCTGCTACGACAACAGCTTCCTGGTCGCCGACCCGCGCCAGGCCTGGGTGCTGGAGACCGCCGGCCGCCAATGGGCCGCGCGGCGCGTGGAGAGCAGCTACGCGGTATCCAATGCGCTGACCCTGCACGGGGGCAATGACCTGCAGTCCGCTAGCCTTGCGGCCGGCGCGGATTTCGCGCGGCGCTTCGACACCCGCCTGCGCCCGTACTTCGCCGGCGCGCACCAGCGGCGCGAGTTGGCGACGCAGGGGCTGCCGGCGGCCGCGGCGGCGGGCTTCGCGCAGTTCGCCGGCCTGCTGCGCGCGCATGCGCACGGCGACGACGATCCGCGCCACGGCAGCAACGCCGACCTGTGCATGCACGCCGCCGGCTTCGTGCGGCGCAGCCAGACCACCGGCTCGATGATCGCGCGGCTGTCGGCTGCGGGGACAGTGGCTGTCTTCACCGGCACCTCGGCGCCGTGCCTGTCGATCTTCCGACCGGTCGCGTTCGACGGCACCTTCCAGGTGTTGACGGACCCCGCGGACCAGGTCGAGGCGCTGCTGTGGCGCCGGCACGAATGGCTGCACCGCTGGGCCCTGAGCGACGCCGACTTCCGGCATCGCGTGCGGCGCACGCGCGAGGAGATCGAGCCGCAGCTGTTCGCGCTGCTGGCCGCCGCGCAGCCGGCGGCCGCGGACCTTGCGCGCGCCGACCGGCTGGCCGCGGCGTGGCACAAGGTCCTGTGGGAGTCGCTGCGCGACATGCAGCCGCGCCGTGTGCCGCGGTTTTGGCTGCAATTGGGTCGGCGCGACGGTATTGACATCACGCGCCGCGCCTCCGCCGGGCACTGATCCGCACAGGCCAAAACGGTGTGTGCCAGATTGACTTCAGTGTCATTTTAATATATATAGTTAATAACACTTCCCAAATGCGATTTTCTGACATGAGGGTGGTTGGATCGCACAGTTTCTGGCAGTTGCCGCGGACGCCTTGCCTGCGGTCGGGCAGTGAACGGATCGCCGGCGCAACGCCGGCTTTTTTGTGCGCGTCACGTCAGCAGTCGCAGCTTGCGGCTGCCAGGGAACGCATTAAGCCCAAGTACGGTTTGCGGTGCCGCCGGCTCCCGGGGATTCAGCCGCTGATCGGCTGCCGGCGCGGAACATGCAAATCAGCAAACCCGGTACAGGAAATACGGTCTATGTTCGGAACACGGATGACGCGCGGCGCAGATGTTGCATCGCATCGTCCGAGTGGCCGAGTCGTCGTGCGCAGTTCTTCAAGGGGCCTTCCTTCGAAGTGGTTCGATCGCAGGTCCGCGACGGCTCGCCGTCGCAGTCAACGAGGAGCAGGGAAATGGGCGTCATCGACAGCTTTCGCCAGCACTATCTGAAGGCCCGCGAAGAGGAGTTGACGCTGGAGGAGTATCTCCAGCTCTGCAAGAAGGACCCGCTGGCCTACGCCTCCCCGGCCGAGCGCATGCTCGCCTCGATCGGCGAGCCCGAGGCGATCGACACCCGCAACGACCCGCGCCTGTCGCGCATCTTTTCCAACCGCATCATCAAGCGCTACCCCGCGTTCGAGGAGTTCTACGGCCTGGAGGACGTGATCGCGCAGATCGTCGCGTTCTTCAAGCACGCGGCGCAGGGGCTGGAGGAGCGCAAGCAGGTGCTGTACCTGCTGGGGCCGGTCGGCGGCGGCAAGTCCTCGATCGCCGAGCGTCTCAAGCTCCTGATGGAAGCGCACCCGATCTACGCGCTCAAGGGCTCGCCGATCAACGAGACCCCGCTGGGCCTGTTCTCGATCGAGCGCGACGGGCCGACGCTGCTTTACGAGTACGGAATCCCGACGCGCTACCTCACCGGCATCGCCTCGCCCTGGGCGGTCAAGCGCATGACCGAGTTCGAGGGCGACCTGTCCAAGTTCAAGGTCGTGCGCCTGCAGCCCTCGGTGCTCAAGCAGATCGCCATCACCAAGACCGAGCCTGGTGACGAGAACAACCAGGACATCTCCTCCCTGGTCGGCAAGGTGGACATCCGCAAGCTGGAAACCTATGCGCAGGACGACCCCGACGCCTACAGCTACTCCGGCGGCCTGTGCCTGGCCAACCAGGGCATGCTCGAGTTCGTCGAGATGTTCAAGGCGCCGATCAAGATGCTGCACCCGCTGCTGACGGCGACCCAGGAAGGCAACTTCAAGGGCACCGAGGGCTTCTCGGCGATCCCGTTCAACGGGATCATCCTGGCGCACTCCAACGAGTCGGAGTGGCAGTCTTTTCGCAACAACAAGCACAACGAGGCCTTCCTCGACCGCGTCTACATCGTCAAGGTGCCGTACTGCCTGCAGTCCTCCGAGGAAGTGAAGATCTACGAGAAGCTGCTGCGCCACAGCTCGCTGGCCGCCGCGCCGTGCGCGCCCGGCACGCTCGACATGATGGCGCAGTTCTCGGTGCTCTCGCGCCTCAAGGAGCCGGAGAACTCCAGCATCTATTCCAAGATGCGCATCTACGACGGCGAGTCGCTCAAGGACACCGACCCGTCGGCCAAGTCGTTCCAGGAGTACCGCGACTACGCCGGCGTGGACGAGGGCATGAACGGCATCTCGACGCGCTTCGCCTACAAGGTGCTGTCGGCGGTGTTCAACTACGACCAGACCGAGGTCGCGGCCAACCCGGTGCACCTGATGTACGTGCTGGAGCAGCGCATTCTCCGTGAGCAGCTGCCGGAGGAGACGCAGCGCCGCTACCTCGAGTTCATCAAGGGCTGGCTGGCGCCACGCTACGCCGAGTTCATCGGCAAGGAAATCCAGACCGCGTACCTGGAGAGCTATTCCGAGTACGGCCAGAACATCTTCGACCGCTACGTCACCTTTGCCGACTACTGGATCCAGGACGAGGACTTCCGCGACCCCGAGACCGGCGAGAGCTTCGACCGTGGCGCGCTCAACAGCGAGCTGGAGAAGATCGAAAAGCCCGCCGGCATCGCCAACCCCAAGGATTTCCGCAACGAGATCGTCAACTTCGTGCTGCGCGCGCGCGCCCAGAACGCCGGCAAGAACCCGCGCTGGACCAGCTACGAGAAGCTGCGCGAGGTGATCGAGAAGAAGATGTTCTCGTCCACCGAGGAGCTGCTGCCGGTGATTTCGTTCAACGCCAAGGCCTCGGTCGAGGACAAGAAGAAGCACGAGAACTTCGTTGGCCGCATGGTCGAGAAGGGCTACACCGAGAAGCAGGTGCGGTTGTTGTCGGAGTGGTATCTGAGGGTGCGGAAGTCGGCTTGAAGGACGTGATTCGTGATTGGTGATTGGTGATTAGCAGCGGCACTCCGATCGTGCTCACGAATCACTAATCACGAATAACCAATCACGATCCTCATGTCCATCGTCATCGACCGCCGGCTCAACGACCGCAACAAGAACGCGGTCAACCGCCAGCGCTTCCTGCGCCGCTACAAGGACCAGATCAGGAAATCGGTCAACGACCTGGTCGCGCGCCGCTCGATCACCGACATGGACCAGGGCGGCGTGGTCAACATCCCGGTCAAGGACATCTCCGAGCCGGTGTTCCACCACGGCCCCGGCGGCGACCGCGAGCTGGTCAACTCCGGCAACCGCAAGTTCAACCCGGGCGACCGCATCCCGCGTCCCCGTGGCGGCGGCGGTGGCAGCGGCGGCGGCAGCAAGCAGGGTGAGGGCGGCGAGAACGAGGACGGCTTCATGTTCTCGCTGTCGCGCGAGGAGTTCATGAACCTGTTCTTCGACGACCTGGAGCTGCCGCACCTGGTGCGCAACGCGATCGGCGACATCCGCGAGTTCAAGTGGCAGCGCGCCGGCTACACGCCCGACGGCGCGCCGTGCAACCTGTCGGTGCCGCGCTCGCTGCGCCAGGCCATGGCGCGGCGCATCGCCCTGGGCGGGCCGCTGAAGAAGGAGCTGAGTGATGCCGAGGCGCGCGGTGCGCCGGAGCAGGAGCTGGAGCGCCTGCGCGGCCGCATCGGCCGCATCCCGTTCCTCGACGAGATCGACCTGCGTTTCCGCCACCGGGTCAAGGTGCCGCAGCCGATCTCGCGCGCGGTGATGTTCTGCCTGATGGACGTGTCGGCCTCGATGACCGAGGAGAAGAAGGACCTGGCCAAGCGCTTCTTCACGCTGCTGTACCTCTTTCTCACCCGCAAGTACGAGCACGTGGACCTGGTCTTCATCCGCCACACCGACGACGCCCAGGAAGTGGACGAGGACGCGTTCTTCCACGACACCCAGTCTGGCGGCACGGTGGTGCTCTCGGCGCTCAAGCTGATGCACAAGATCATGCAGGAGCGCTACCCGATCGAGACCTGGAATCTGTACGGCGCGCAGGTCTCGGACGGCGACGCCTTCGGCGCCGACCCGGAGAAGAGCCGCGCCTGGCTGACCGAGCAGATCCTGCCGACCTTGCGCTACTTTGCCTACATCGAGACGCCGGACGACGAGGACCGCACCAGCCCGCTTTCGTACGCCTACGAGCGCATCGAGAGCGAGCGCTTCGCGATGAAGAGCGTGTCGCACCGCAACGAGGTCTACCCGGTGCTGCGTGAGCTGTTCAGGAAGGAAGCCCACGCATGACCGTCCTCTCGCACCTGCCGTTGCCGGAGGCGACCGACCATTCGCGGCGCGACCGCGGCCCGATCTCGAAGGGCGCCGACTGGACCTTCGACCTGCTCGGCCGCTACGACCACGCGATCCACGAGATCGCGGCCAACGAATTCCACCTCGACACCTATCCCAACCAGATCGAGGTGATCGCCTCCGAGCAGATGCTCGACGCCTATGCCTCGGCCGGCCTGCCGATCGGCTACCCGCACTGGAGCTACGGCAAGGAGTTCATCCGCAACGAGCAGATGTACCGCAAGGGTGCGCGCGGGCTGGCCTACGAGATCGTGATCAACTCCAACCCCTGCATCGCGTACCTGATGGAGGAGAACAGCATCGCGATGCAGGCGCTGGTGATCGCGCACGCCAGCTACGGCCACAACTCGTTCTTCAAGGGCAATTACCTCTTCCGCCAGTGGACCAGCGCCGACGCGATCATCGACTACATGGTGTTCGCGCGGCAGTTCGTCATGCAGTGCGAGGAGCGCTACGGCTTCGGCGCGGTCGAGGACGTGCTCGACTCCTGCCACGCCCTGATGAGCCACGGCGTGGACCGCTACCGCCACCCGGCGCAACTCTCGGTCGAGGAGGAGCGCAACCGCATCCGCGAGCGCGAGGAGCACGCCTGGAAGCGCCACGACGAGATCTGGCGCACCGTGCCCAAGCGCAAGTCGCGCGAGCACGGACGCCACCGGCCGGAGCCGCCGTACCCGGTGGAGCCGCAGGAGAACCTGCTCTACTTCATCGAGAAGCATGCGCCCAAGCTGGACGACTGGCAACGCGAGGTCGTGCGCATCGTGCGCAAGCTCGCGCAGTACTTCTATCCGCAGGGCCTGACCAAGGTCATGAACGAGGGCTGGGCCACGTTCTGGCACTACACCTTGCTCAACCGGCTGTTCGACAAGGGCCTGGTCGACGACGGCTTCATGATCGAGTGGCTGGCCTCGCACACCAACGTCGTCACCCAGCGCGGCTTCGACCAGCAGGGTTACGGCGGCATCAACCCGTACGCGCTGGGCTTCTCGATGATGAGCGACATCCGCCGCATCTGCGAGCACCCGACCGACGAGGACCGCGCCTGGTTTCCCGACATCGCCGGCGGCGACTGGCGCAAGGTGCTGGACTTCGCCATGCGCAACTACAAGGACGAGTCCTTCATCGGCCAGTTCCTCAGCCCGAAGCTGATGCGCGAGTTCCACTTCTTCGCCATCGCCGACCACGCCGCGGAGAACGACCTGGTGGTGGATTCGATCCACAACGACCAGGGCTACCGCCGGCTGCGGCGCCTGCTGGCCCAGCAGTACAACCGCGACCTGCAGCAGCCCGACATCCAGGTCACGCGCTACGAGCGCCACGGCGACCGCTCGCTGACGCTGCGCCACCTGCAGCACCGCGGCCGCCCGCTGGACGAGGTTTCGGCCGAGGTGCTCAAGCACGTCGCGCGGCTGTGGGGTTTCGGCGTGCGCCTGGAGACGGTCGATCCGCAGGGGGCGGTGGTGGGCACGCGCGAAGCGCGGCCGTACTGACCGGGCCGGTCGCGGCTTACGCCGCTCCTACAACAGCAGCGAGTTTCTTGTGTAGGAGCGG
>DATLCG010000068.1:0-15678 GCA_035526525.1 Binatia bacterium | reverse complement strand
TTCCTGGCGATGCTGGCGCACGAGCTGCGCAACCCGCTGGCGCCGCTGCGCAACGCCGCCGACCTGCTGAAGCTGCTGGCGTTCAGCCGCGACGAGCTGCAGGGCGTCGAGGACGTGGTGGACCGGCAGGTCGCCGCGCTGACGCGCCTGGTGGACGACCTGCTGGACGTGTCGCGCATTACCCGCGGCAAGATCGAGCTGCGGCGCGAGCCGATCTCCGTCGCCGAGCTGCTGGCGCGCGCCGTGGAGCTCAGCCAGCCGCTGCTGGACAGCCGCAGCCACCAGCTGCACGTGAACGTCCCCGCGGAGGAGCTCTCGCTGGATGGCGACCTCACCCGCCTGACGCAGGTGCTGGCCAACCTGCTGAACAACGCGGCCAAGTACACGCCGCCGGGCGGCGAGGTGTCCCTCAGCGCCTGGCGCGAGAACGGCGACGTGGTGGTGTGCGTGCAGGACAACGGCATCGGCATCGCGCCGCAGCAGCTCAGCCGCGTGTTCGAGCTGTTCACGCAGCTGGACACCGCCCACGACCGTTCGCATGGCGGCCTGGGAGTGGGCTTGACGCTGGTGCGCTCGCTGGTCGAGATGCACGGCGGCACCGTCCGGGCCTACAGCGACGGCGCCGGCCGCGGCTGCCGTTTCAACGTCCGGCTGCCCGCGGCACCCGCCGCGCCGCTCCTGCGGCACGCGCCGGAGCCGATGGCGCGACGCGCCGCACACTGAGCTAGCGCTCGCCCGAAACTTTCGTTCCGCCCGCGACTCTGTCCCTGCGCCGCCGCGCGCATGGGCACTTGCGTGACGCCAGTCACGCATCAAGGGGAGAGGGGCATGACGCAGGAGATCGCATCCAGCTCGCCGGCACGGACCTTCGTCGGCCGCTTTCCGGTGGCCGCCGACGACGACCCGTTCGAGCGCCTGCATCGCGCCAACCGCGCCGAGATCGACCCGCGCACCCTCCGCGCGGACCTCGACGTCCGTCAGGCGCCGGACGCCATCCGCGTCGACGGCGGCGCCAGCGACGATGCGCTGGCCGCGATCGACGTGGCGCTGGAACTGGCGCCCGAGCGTGCCGATTTCTGGATGATGCGCTTCGAGCTGCTGCGCACGATGAAGCGCAAGGCCGAGTTCGGCGCCGCGCTGCAGAGCGCCTGGCGCCGCCCGTTGCTGGAGCGCAAGCTGGATGCGCGCGCGCTGCGCCGCATGTGGACCGAAATCGCGGGCCGCGAGGCGCTGCCCGACGGCGTGCGCCTGCCCGCCGACGACGTCGCGCGCACCGCGCCGGATTTCGCCTTGCGCCAGCAGCGCTTCAACGCGCTCGCGGTCCAGCTCGCCGCCGAACCGCTCGCCCAGCTGCGCCAGGCCTACCTGACGCTGCGCTCCAATCCGTTCTTCTGCTGCGACCTGGCGCGCTCGCTGGCACCGCAGCTGCAGCGCCCGACGCCGCTGCAGTTCGCCGTGGAGCTGAGCCGCGAGGCCGGCTCGCGCACGCGCGTGTTCCTGAAGCGCGAGGATTACCGTCGCGTGCCGCCGGCCACCGAGAACGCCGCTGCCCACGCCCATTTCGCCCGCGCCCTCGGCCGCACCCAGATCATCGCCGGCAACGACGACGAGGCGCACTCGATGGCGCTGGCGGCGGCCGCGCGGCGCTTCGGCCTCGCCTGCACCATCGTCATGGCGGATCCGAATGGCGATGGCGAGCGCGAGCTGGCGCGGCGCCTGCGCAACCTCGGCGCCAGCGTCCGCAGCACGCAGGGGTTGGCGCTGGAGACCGGTGACCTGCGCGAGGCCGCGCTGCGCCTGTGGCTGCAGTCGCCGCGCGACACGCACCTCGCGCTGCTCACCGGACCGGGTCCGGCGCCGTACCCGACCATGACCGCGGACTTCCGCGCGCTGCTCGGCCACGAGACCGAGCTGCAGCTGCGGCCGCACGCCGGCAGCGGCCGTCCGCGCCTGTTCGTTGCGGCGCAGGACAGCGCCGCCGACAGCATCGGTTTCATGCTGCCGCAGGCGGCCAGGCCGGGCGCCGAGCTGGTGTACGTCGATGCGGAGCGCGGGCAGTTCGCGCCGCCGCCGCCGCCGGGCCGGCTGGCGGCCTACAACGGCGCCCTGGTCGAGCACGAGCGCCTGCGCGCCTCGGGCCGCGCGACTTACGTCACCGCGAGCGACGATGCGGCGCGCCGTGCGCAGGAGCGCGTGTTCCAGCTCGAGGGCGTCGGCCTGTCCCTGGAGGATGCGCGCGCGGCCGCGTTCGCGCTGCTGGCCGCGCGCAACCACCCGGCCGACCTCGACATCGTGGTGCTGGCAGCCTGAGACGCTACTTCAGCTCGGCCTGCTCCACCTCGATCACCGCGCCGGCGTCCTTCAGGCTGTACGAATCGAGCACGCCGTGGAAGCGCACCGTGCCCCCCTTCTTCACGTTGCCGGCTTTCTGCAGGTCGTACGTATTCACGACCAGGTTGTAGCCGCGCCACAGCGGGCGTGAGCGGTCGGCGAGATAGATCTTCGCCTTGCGGCGGCCGCCCTTGACGTCGTAGACCGTCCCCGACCAGTTCACTTCCTCGCCCTTCACGCCCTTCCAGTATTCCTGGGCGTGCAGCTTGGTGTTCTTGCGCAGGTCGAGGTTGTCGACCACCGTGCCGAACGAGGGGGCCGCCGACGCGGCGGCAGCGAACAGCAGGGCGGCGAGCGGCAGGCCAAGGCCCGAAACGAAGCGCGAAACAAAGCGCATGGAATCCTCCGGTGAATGCGTCGCCAAGTATAGGAGCCGCGCGCCGCTCCGGCGTCGGAAGTGCCTACCAGCGCTGCCGCGGCGCGATGCGCACCACCTGGTGCACGTAGGACGGCGAGCCGGCGCGCAGCACCTCGCACACCGACAGCTGCAGCGTCACCGGCTCGGCCCCGCGGTTCAGCACCGGCTCCGCCGGCGACATGATGCGCGTGCCGGCGGCATCGAGCGTGCTGGTGTCCAGGGTGATGGCGGGTGCGCCCTGCACGCTGCCGGCGGTGAGCTCCAGCGCGGAGTCCGCCGCCGTCAACCCCTCGCGCAGCTCGACGTTCACCAGCCGCGCCTCCGAGGCAATGGATACGAGCCGGCCGACCCGGGCATCGCGGATCTCGACGTCGCGGCAGCGCGTCAGCGTGATCGCACGGTAATCGCCGCTGAAGCGCTGGCCGTCCTGGTCCTCGCAGGCGCCGACGCGCTGCGCGGCGAACGCCGCGGCCGGTGCCTCGCGCGCGCGGCCGGGCGTGCGGCCGGCCAGCTCGTCGCGCAGCAGCGCGTTGAAGCGCGCCGGCTGCTGCAGCTGCGGTGCGTGGCCCGACTGCTCGATCAGCGCCAGCCGCGCCTGCGGCACCAGCGCCTGGGCGACGAGCCCGGTACGCAGCGGCGCGACCTTGTCGTCCACGCCCCAGATCAGCAGCGTCGGCGTGCGCAGCCGCCGCAGCGCCGCGCCGAAGTCCTGCTGCACCAGCGCGGCCGCGGCGATGGCATTGGGATCTCCGCGCAGCAGCTTCTGCCGGATCGGCGGCGCCCGCAGCAGCAGCTCGGGATCGATCGGCAGGCTTTCGGCGCGCAGCAGCAGGCCGCCGATGACCCGGTCCACCCACGCGCCGTCCGCCGGGTATGCGCCGGTGACCTGCTCGGCGCCCAGGCGCCCGAGGAAGCCGGCATAGACCGAGCGCTGAAGCACGCCGGCCATGTCCACCAGCACGAGCCGCGAGAGGCGCGCCGGGTAGGCATCGGCATAGGCCAGCGAAACCGCGGCGCCCATCGAATGACCGACGAGCACGAAGGGCTGCTTCAGCCGCGGCGCCAGCACGGCCTCGATCGCCCGCGCGTAGTTCTCCGGCGAGTACAGCTGGTTGCCGCGCGCCGAGGCGCCGAAGCCCGGCAGGTCGAGCGCCCAGACCTCGCGGTCCGTCGCCAGCGCCGGCACCACCGCCTCCCAGTCGCGCGCGCCGTTCTGGCCCAGGCCGTGCACCAGCACCACCGCCGGCGCCCCCCGCGGCCCGGCGCGATACAGCACGAGGTCGCCGCCGAACACCGGCTCCGCCACGCGCTCGGCCGCGGCCCCGGGGCCGTGAAGCCAGCCAGGCACGGGCTCGGCCGCGGCGGCGCCGGCCGCGAACAGGGCGAGAAGGCACATGGCCGGCAGCCGGCATGAAGGGTGCATGCATCGCAGACTAGCAGCGCGACGCGGAATTTTTCCCCCGGTGGCGAAGTCCCAACCCCACATGCCGAGGCTGGAGACTCCACCCGATGCGCCGCCGTAGCGACGACCACACCCCCGAGCTGTCCTTCGAGGACGAGCAGATCCCCGCCGACGACACGTTCCTCGACGAGGAGCTGATCGCGGAGCCGCTGCTGGCCCGCGTCCGCCGGTCCGCGACCTATGGCCGCGAGGCGCTGGACACGCTGCTCGACATCGAGCTGGACGACGAGACCACCGGGGATGACGTTCCGGCGGAAGCGCTGCTGCCGGCTCCGACGCCGTCGACCGAGCGCCCGTCGCGCCACTGACGCCCCTTTCACGGAACTGCCATGAAAATCGCCGAATGCATGACGCGCGACGTGAGTACCGTGCGTCCCGGGCAGTCGATCCAGGAAGCGGCGCAGCTGATGGCCGACCTAGACACCGGCGTGCTGCCCGTGCAGGACGGCGACCGTCTCGTGGGCATGATCACGGATCGCGACATCGTGGTGCGCGCGTTGTGCAGCGGCAAGGCGCCGGGCTCGCCGGTGGCCGACGCCATGACGCGCGAAGTGAAGTACTGCTACGAGGACGAGGGCGTCGAGCAGGTGGCCCGCTTCATGGGCGACCTGCAGGTGCGGCGGCTGCCGGTGCTGAGTCGCGACAAGCGGCTGGTGGGCATCGTCACGCTGGGCGATCTCGCCGGCGCCGCCGGCCGTGACGACGTCATCGGCGAGACCCTCGCCGACATCTCGCGCACCGGCGGACTGCACTCGCAATCGCAGGACCGGTCGCCGGCGCCGCGCGCCCGCCCGGGCGATTCAGCGCGCCACTGACGGCCGCTCTTCGCGGCGCGCGCGCCGGGGCGGCGGGCGCGTCGCCCGCGGGGCCGCCGGCTTCGCCGCCACCTCCGTCAACGGCGGCTGCCGGCGACCCCCGATCTCCAGCCAGAGGTACAGCGCGCTCGCCACCAGCAGCGGCGCCAGGTAGTACACGGCGCGGTACGCCAGCAGCGCCGCGATGATGTGGCTGTGCGGCACGACGCGCCCGAGGATGGCGATGAAGATGACCTCCATCACGCCGATGCCGCCGGGCACGTGCGTGATCAGGCCGCCGACGGCGTTGACCAGGATCGCGCCCACCACCGCCGGAAACGGCACGTGCTCGCGCAGGAACAGGTACGGCACCGCCGCCATCAGCAGCCAGTTCAGCATGGACAGGGCGACCTGCAGCAGCCCCATGGGCAGATGCGGCAGCCGCACCGAGAAGCGGCCGGCGCGCAGGCTGCGCCGCTGGGGCGAAGCGCAGCGCCACAGGTACCAGAGCACCGGCGTCCACAGCGCCAGGCCTATCAGCTGCACGCCGAGCGCCGACAGCGGGACGTATGCGGGCACGGGCATCAGGCGCAATCCCCAGACCAGCCCGGCGAGCGCGAAGAAGCCCAGCCAGTTCGTGGTCAGGCTCAGCGCCAGCACCTGGCCGATGGTGCGGTTGCGCAGCCCCGCGCGGGAGTAGAGCCGGTAGCGGAAGCCGACGCCGCCGATCATGGCGCCGAGATTGAGATTGAAGGCATAGCTGACGAAGGCGATGGCCATGGTGCGTCGCACCGGCACGGCGTGCCGCGCGTAGGCTCGCCCGATCAGGTCGTAGCCGCAGTACACCAGGGCGCTCGCCACCGACGCCGCCGCGGCCAGCCACAGGGTCGGGCCGCGATAGCCTCGCAGCGACACCAGCACCTGGTCCCAGTCGATGTCGCGGGCCTTGACCGCGATCAGCGTCGCCACCGCCCCCAGGAACGCCAGGGTGAGGCCGCGCGTCAGCCACGGCCACCACGGCCGGCGCCGCAAGACCTGGATCCTTTGGGTGAGTCGGTGGCTCATCGAACGGCGACGCGCATCACACTCTGGGACGGCGCGCACACGCCGGGAGCGCGGCCGGGATCGCGCCGCAGGAAACCCTCAGACTTCGCGTTTCCGGGCTTGGTTTCCCCGCGCAGCGCGACGCACGCACGCCGGGTGGCGGAGTAGGCTATTGACCGCACAGTCCCGGCTCCCGGAGCCTCGCCATGTCGGACGACAAGTACCGTCGCAAGCTCGACACGGGCGAGGTGCTGTTCCGCGAGGGCGATGCCGGCGACTGCGCGTACCTGATCGAGAGCGGCCGCATCGAGGTGTTCCGCGAGGTGGCCGCCGGGCGCCGCGAAACGATGGCCGAGCTCGGCACCGGCGACATGGTGGGCGAGATGGCGGTGCTCGACGCGCTGCCGCGGACGGCGTCGGCCGAGGCGCGAGAGCCGAGCGTGGTGCGGCTGATCACCACCGACATGCTGATGGGCAAGCTCGAGTCGGCCGACCCGCTGGTGCGCGTCATGCTCGAAGTCGTGATGAAGCGCTACCGCTCTCGCGTGTTCGGCCAGACCGGTGACAGCGCGCGCCAGGGCGTGGACCGCGGCAAGACGCTCAGCCACATCCAGCTGCTGCACGACCTGGACCAGGCGCTCGTCAACGACCGCTTCGAGCTGCACTTCCAGCCGATCGTGCACCTCGGCAACATGGCCACCGCGGGTTTCGAGGCGCTGGTGCGCCTGCGCACTCCCGACGGCAAGCTGGTCTCTCCCGGCGAGTTCATCCCGGTGATGGAGCAGGAAGCCGATCTGGCCGAGCGCCTGGGCCGCTGGGTGCTGGGGCAGGCCTGCCTCGCACTGGCCCGCCTGCAGGGTGCGACCCGGGCGCAGGGCGGCGCCGATCCGCTGTTCATGTCCATCAACCTGTCCGGCCGCGAATTCGAGGCGCCGGACCTGCTCGCGCGCCTGCGCGAAGCGGTGGAAGGCGCCGGCATCGCGCCGGAGCAGGTCAAGCTCGAGATCACCGAGAGCGCCCTGGTCGGCGACATCGCGCGCAGCGTCGAGCTGGTCGCGCGCTGCCGGCAGCTCGGCGTGAAGATCGCCATCGACGACTTCGGCACCGGCTATTCGTCGCTCAACTACCTGCAGCAGTTCGAGGTGGACACGCTCAAGATCGATCGCTCGTTCGTGACGCCGCTGCAGACCCGGCCGGACGCGCTCAACATCCTGCGGACCATCCGCGACCTCGCCCACGGCATGGGCATGAACGTGGTCGCCGAAGGCATCGAATCGCCCGAGCAGGCGCGCGTGCTGGGCGACCTCGGGGTCGAATACGGCCAGGGTTACCTGTTCTCGAAGCCGGTGGACGAGGCCGGCAGCCGCGCGCTGCTCGGCACCGCGTGGCCCTGGGCCTTCGACCGCCGCAGCGGCGAGCGTCGCAACCGCCGCGCCGACGCCGGGGTCTAGCCCCGCGTCCCGGTTTTCAGCCGCGGCTCGTCCTTCGCAGGCATCTCGGCGCGCGTCTCGGGCACCGTCTCGCCCGGCGCGATCACCGCGGTCACCGGCGCCGACGCCGGCAGCGCGCTGATCCAGCCCGGCACCTTGCGAGCGGCGTGGAACGCCAGCGCGGTGAGCACCCGGCGCCAGAGCGTCCGCGAGCGCGCCGCGGTCGGCTCCACGCGCCGGCAGGCGTTGCGCATGAGGTGCTCCAGCCGGTCGCGCAGCACGGCATTGAAGTGGCGGTCCTGGATGACGAGATTGGATTCCAGGTTCAGCGACAGGCTGGGCGGGTCGAGGTTGCTCGACCCCACCGTCGCCCAGGCGTCGTCCATCACCGCGACCTTGCCGTGCAGCGGCCGCTCGCAGTACTCGTGGATCTCGATGCCGGCGCGCAGCAGGATGTCGTACAGCGTCGCCTCGAGCCACTTCACCAGCGGCATGTCGGGGTGGCCCTGCAGGATCAGGCGCACGCGCACGCCGCGGCGGGCCGCATCGCGCAGCTCGCGCAGCAGCCGGTAGCCCGGGAAGAAATAGGCATTGGCGATGACGATGTCGCGCCGCGCGGCGCGGATGGCCTCGCGGTAGTGGCGCTCGATGTCGTTGCGGTGGCGATGATTGTCGCGCGTGACCAGGGCGCAGCGCGTCGGGCCGGCCGGCGCCGGCTGGGGCAGCGCCTCCGGGCGCCAGCGCCGCCACCAGCGCCGCATGCGGCTGACGGGGACCGGTCCGGCGGTGCGCTCCAGCAGGCGATGCACGTCGGCCACCACCGGGCCGCGCACCTCGACCGCATAGTCCTGCTTGGCCATGACGCCGAAGTCGCGGACGTGGTCGAAGGAGAAGTTGATGCCGCCGACGAAGGCGATGGTGCCGTCGATGACGGTGAGCTTGCGGTGCAGCCGTCGCAACGGGTTGGTGCGCACGCCGAAGACCAGCCGCTGCGGCCCGAACACGTGGTACCGCACGCCGGCGCCGGTCATCGCGCCGATGAAGGTGTCCGGCAGGTAGGCCGAGCCGTGACCGTCCACGGTCAGCTCGACGCGCACGCCGCGCTTCGCGGCCGCGATCAGGACGGCCTGCAGCTGGCGGCCGACCGGGTCGTCGAACAGGATGAAGGTCTCGACCAGTACCTCGAGCTTCGCCTGCGCGATGGCCTCGAAGACGCGCGGGAAGTACTCCTCGCCGTTCTCGAGGAGGCGCACGCTGTTGCCGCTTCGCCAGAGCGCCTTCACGCGACCACCACCTCCGCCGACAGCGGCGCGTGGTCGGACAGGTGCGACCAGGGCTGCACCGAGTGCACCGCCGGCTTCACGATCCGCACGTTGCGATAGTAGATGCGGTCCAGCCGCAGCACCGGCCAGCGCGCGTGAAAGGTGCGCGCGCTGCGGCCGTGCTGCTCGACGAAGGCTTCCTTCAGCCCGGCGCCGCGCTCCAGCGTGTGGTTCGCCAGCACGCGCCAGTCGTTGAAGTCGCCGGCCACCACCAGGGGCGCATCGGCCGGGATCTCGTCGCGGATGAAGCGGCACAGCATGCGCAGCTGGCGCCGGCGGTGGCTTTCGAACACGGCGAAGTGCACGCAGATGGCGTGCAGCTCGATGTCGGGGCCCGGGGCCTTGAGCACGCAGTGCAGCAGTCCCCGCGGCTCGCGGCGCCCCACCGAGACGTCGCGGTTCTCGTACCGCAGGATCGGAAACTTGGACAGGATCGCGTTGCCATGGTCGCCCTGCGGGTACACCGCGTTGCGGCCGTAGGCGAACTCCTTCCACATGGTGTCGGCCAGGAACTCGTACTGCGGCGTCGGCGGCCAGTTCTGCTGGCGCCGCGAATGGTGCTTGTGGCTGCCCAGCACTTCCTGCAGGAACACGACGTCGGCGCCCGTGGCGCGCACCGCCTCGCGCAGCTCGTGCAGCACGAAGCGGCGGTTGAAAGAGGTGAAACCCTTGTGCGTGTTCAGCGTCAGCACCTTGAACGACAGCGCTGGCGCATCGGCACGATTCATGGTTGGGCCCGCAGAGTCCACGTTCCTCTGACCGGCCCGGCTACCGCCGGTTCAGGGCGGATTCAGGCGTTTCCGGCAGAATCTCACGTGGCCGGACACTGGCGCCGGTGCCGCGTCTCGCTTCATCATCCTGCCAACAACACCCGGAGCATCCGATGAGAATCGCCGCTGCCCTCGCCTTCCTGCTCGCCGCCGCGCCGGCCTTCGCCGGCCACGGCAAGAGCCACGGTCATGACCATGACCAGGATGGCCAGGAGTCGAAGCACGCTTCGCATGAACATGGCAAGACCTTCCACGACGACGAGCGCGCCGAGATCGAGCGCTTCTACGAGACCCATCCGGGCGAGCGCGACCAGCTCCCGCCGGGCCTCGCCAAGAAGGGCAAGGTGCCGCCGGGCTGGCGCAAGAAGCTCGCGCGCGGACAGCGGGTGTCCGACGACCTGTGGGAGCTGCGGCTGCCGTTGCCCCACGACATCCTGGTGAAGCTGCCTCCGCCGCCCCCGGGCGTGGTCATCGTGCGCATCCACGACCAGGTCGTGCGCGCCATCGAGCGCACCCACGAAGTGCTGGACGTGCTGGGCCTGCCCCACCCGCCGACGCCGCGCTGAGGGACGCTAGAGCCAGTCCTTCCGGCGGAACCACCAGAACATGGCGGCGCTGACCGCCGCCATGAGCGCGAGCGCGTAGGCATAGCCGTAGCGCCAGTGCAGCTCCGGCATGACGTCGAAGTTCATGCCGTAGATGCCCGCCACCAGCGTGTCGGCGACCAGGATGGCGCCGAGCGCGGTGAGCCGCCGCACCAGCTGCGACAGGTCGTTGGCGACGCGCGTCTGGTACAGGTCGAGGATCTCCTGCATCAGCTCCTTTTCGCCGTCGCAGATGTTCTTCAGCCGGTCGAAATGGTCCACCGAGTCCTGCAGCCACAGCACCGACTCGCTCTGCAGGCCGCGCGAGTAGGCGACCATGCGGGCGTGCACCTCGCGGCTGGTCGACGCCATGGTGCGCAGGGTCTGCAGGTCGTGGCGCACCTCGAACATGCCGGCCAGCATGCGCTCGTACTCGTGCAGCCGGCCGCGCGTGATGCTGCGCTCCAGCTTTTCCACCTGGGTGGCGATGCGCCCGACGCAGTCCTCCATGCGGTGCGCCAGCGTGCTGATGATGGCGTGGCCCAGCTCGGACGGGGTGCGCGGCAGGAAGCGGCCGGCTTCCATGCGCGCCAGAACCGCGTGCGTCTCGCGCTCGAGGATGTCGGCGCTGCTGACGATCTGCGGGTCCTGCACCGTGACCAGGTAGCGCTGCTCGTGGATGAAGAAGCCGAGCTGGAACAGCCTCAGGCGGCTGCCCTTCTCCAGCTGCACGCTGTAGAGCACCAGGAAGAAATGATCCTGGTAGGCGTGCAGCTTGGGCAGCGGCACGCGCTTGTGGCATTCGCGCACGCCGAGTGCGTGGAAGCGGAACACCCCGGACAGGACCTCCGCGGCTTCCTCGTCGAGCCGGTCGATGTCGACCCAGACGAAACCGTCGTCGCGCGCCAGCAGCTGCGGCAGCTCGGCCGCGCTGCGGTGCTCGAAGCCCTTGGCCGTGATCCAGCGAACTTCCATGCGGCGTCACCCTCGCCCATGCGACTCCCCGGGCGAATGGGAGAATAACGCATGCCTCCGCGCGATCCGCCCGTCCACGACGCCGTCACGGCCGTGCTCACGCACGGCGCCGATGTGTACATCACGCGCCGGCAGCCCTATCTCGCGGCGTTCCCGGGCTACTGGGCATTCCCGGGCGGCAAGGTCGATGCGACCGACCTCGACACGCCGCTCGACGCCGACCTGCGTGCAGGATTTCTCGGCGCGCAGCCGCCACGGCTGCTGCGCGCGCTGGCGCGCGAGCTGTCCGAGGAGATCGGGCTGGACCTGTTCGCCGCGGTCCGCGCCGGCCAGGTGCGCAGCCTCGCGCTGCTCGGCGAGGTGACCACGCCCGCATTTGCGCAACTGCGCTACCGCACCTGGTGCTACCGCGTGGACTTCCGCGAGCGCCCGGCGCTGACGCTGCATCCGGCCGAGGCCTCGCACGAGGAATGGGCGCCCGCCGGGCTGCTGCGCGAGCGCTTCGAGCGCGGCTCCCTGCTGGTCGCGCCGCCGACGCGCGCCATCATCGAGCGCCTCGCCGCGCATCCCGACGCCGACACGGTGCCGGGGCTGGTGCTGCCGCAGGTGTTCGAGTCGGTCGTGCCGTGGACCGAGCCGCTGGCCGGCCTGCGCATCCTGCTGGTGCGCTCGCAGACGCTGCCGCCCGCCGACCGCACCAATGCTTTCCTGATCGGCGACCCCGGCGCGCGCCGGGTGCTGGTGGATCCGTCCCCCATCGACGACGCCGAGCTGGAGCGTCTCGCCGCGGTCGCCGAAGAACTGGGCGGCGTCGACGAGATTTTCCTGACGCACCATCACCCGGACCACCGCGACCGCGCCGACGTGCTGGCGCGCCGCTGGCGCGTGCCGCTCGGCATGAGCGCGGACACGCACCAGCGCATCGCGCAGAAGACCGGCGGCAGGTTCTTCGAAGGCGTCGAGACCCGCACCTACCGCGAGGGCGACCGCCTGACCGAGTGGCTGGGCGAGCCGGTGCTGCTGCACGAAGTGCCGGGCCACGACGAGGGCCAGCTTGCGCCGATGCCGCGCTGCCGCCAGTGGTGCGTGGTGGGCGACCTGATCCAGGGCATCGGCACGGTGGTCATCGCCGCGCCCGAAGGCCACATGGGAAAGTATTTTCGCTCGCTCGGGCGCGTCATCGCGGACGATCCGGCGGTGATCGTGCCCTCGCACGGCCTTGCCCTCGGCGGCACGCACTATTTGAAGCAGACCCTCGCCCACCGCCGCGCACGCGAGCAGCAGGTCCGCGCACTGCACGCCGCCGGCAAGTCACCCGCCGAGATGGTCCCCGCGATCTACCCCAGGCTCGATCCGCTGCTGCTGCCGCTGGCGCGGATGAACGTGGACAGCCACTTGCAGAAACTGCGAGAGGAAGGCGCGATCGGCTAGCGCCGCATCGCCGCATTCGCTCACGGCGACGTCAGCACCATCTCCAGGTCGCGCGCATTCTTGCGCGACTGCTCGACCTTCACCGGCATCCAGTCGCGCTCGGCGGCCAGCCAGAAGATGCTCTTGCGGTGCGGGTTGTCCACGCGCTCGACGCGCAGGGTCCTGAAGGTGCCCGCAGGCGTCACTACTTCCTCGTCGCGGCCGGTGATGCCGAAGGTGTAGGTATTGATCTTGTCGCCTTCGACCGAGGCGAAGTCCACGGTTCCGGAATCCGGCTTGTCCTTGTTCGCCAGCACCCACAGCCGCACGGCCTGCTGCAGGCCGAAGTGGTCCTGGGCGATGGCCGGGATGTCGCGCACCTTGCCCTTGCCGTCGGTGACCGTGCGCGCCTTCAGGTCGAAGTCCAGCGTGTAGCTCTGCTCCTCGGACTTGGTGTGCACGAACTCGAAGTGCTTCGGCACCACCTTGCCTTTCGCCACGCAGAAGTGCGAGGTCTCGTGCGGGCTGCCGACGAACATGCGGACGATGCCGACCGGCTTGCTGCTGGACTCGTAGCGATAGCAATCCTTGCCGCCCTCGGGGCGCAGCACGATGGTGGCCTGGCCCAGGCCGATGTCCTTCCAGGTGACGTCGTAGGTCAGCTTCAGCCGGGGCAACTGCGGCTCGGCCGCGAGCAGCGCGGCGGGCAGGAGCAGCAGGGCAAGCAGGACGGTTCTCATCGGAAGGCGGGCTCCAGGTCCTCGAGGCCGAGCGGCGCGGCCAGCGCGCGGCCGCGGAACAGCACGCGCGCGCCGTCGCAACGCAGCTCGCCGCGCGCGCACCAGGCCAGCGCCTGGGGAAAGATCTTCAGTTCCACGTCCTGCATGACTTTCGCGGCAAGCGTTCGTTCGTCATCCTGGGGCCCCACGGTGAATCGGCCCTGAATGACCACCGGGCCGCCATCCAGCTTCTCGGTCACATAGTGCACGCTGGCGCCGTGTTCCGGGTCGCCCTCGTCCAGCACGCGGCGATGGGTGTGCAGCCCGGTATGCCGCGGCAGCAGCGAGGGATGGATGTTGAGCATGCGGCCGCGCCAGCGCTCGATGAAGCCGTCCGACAGCACGCGCATGAAGCCGGCCATTGCAATCAGCTCCACGCCGTGGCGCTCCAGCCCGGCGGTGAGCGCGGCGTCGTAGGCCGCGCGGTCGCGTCCTTCCGCCTCCAGCACGATCGCGGGCACGCCGGCCTGGCGCGCGCGATCGAGGGCCGGGGCCGCGCTGCGATTGCTGACGATGCAGGCCGCCCGTGCCGGAATGCGGCCGTCGCGCAGCGCATCCAGGATGGCCTGCAGGTTGCGGCCCTGGCCGGAGACGAGGACGGCGAGTCGGGTCACGTTCGGCGCGAACGGACTGGAGCTACGCGTATTCGACGTTCTGCGGCCCGCGCACGACCTCGCCGAGGATCCACGGCCGCTCGCCGAGCCGCCGCAGCTCGGCCAGCGCGCGGTCGGCGTCGGCGCCGGCCACGACGAGCACGAAGCCGACGCCGCAGTTGAAAGTGCGGCGCATCTCGGCATCCTCGATGCGGCCTTCGCGCGCCAGCCAGTCGAACACCGCCGGCCGCTCCCAGCTGCGCAGGTCCACGCGCGCCGCGCAGTCGCGCGGGAACACGCGCGGCAGGTTTTCGGTGACGCCGCCGCCGGTGATGTGGGCCATGCCCTTCACCCGGATGCGCTCCAGCATCGCCAGCACCGGCTTCACGTAGATGCGTGTCGGCTCGAGCAGCAGCTCGGCGAGCGAGCGGCCGCCGAACGCTGCCAGCCGCCGCGACACGTTGGCGCGGCTGCGCGACAGCACCTTGCGGATCAGCGCATAGCCGTTGGAGTGCGGGCCCGACGAGGGCAGCGCGATCAGCGCGTCACCTGGAACGATGGCCTTGCCGTCGATCACCGCGCCGTCCTCCACGACGCCCACCGCGAAACCCGCGAGGTCGAAGTCCCCCTTGCCGTACAGGCCGGGCATCTCGGCGGTCTCGCCGCCGACCAGTGCGCAGCCCGCCTGGCGGCAGCCGTCGGCGATGCCGCGGATCACCGCCGCGGCGACCTTGTGGTCGAGCTTGCCGGTGGCGTAGTAGTCGAGGAAGAACAGCGGCTCGGCCCCCGAGACGAGGATGTCGTTGACGCACATCGCCACCAGGTCCACGCCGAGCCCGTCGTAGCGCTTCGAGTCGATCGCCAGCTTGAGCTTGGTGCCGACCCCGTCCGTTCCCGACACCAGCACCGGGACGCGGTACTTCTTCGGGATGCGCACCAGCGCGCCGAAGCCGCCGACGCCGCCGACCACTTCCGGCCGCATCGTCGGCTTCACCAGCGCGGCGATCTCGTCCACCAGCGCGTCGCCCGCGTCGATGTCGACGCCGGCGTCACGGTAGGTCAGGGGCTTGGGTGAACGTGCGGCGGCAGACTTTTTTCTGCGTTTCTTTTGCGCCATGGCGCACGGTTCGCACGGCTGCGGAGGAACGCTATGGTATCGTTTCCGAGTGCCGAAAAAACCCGTCGCCGCGCCGATTTACGTGCTCGCCGCGCTGCTGGTCTGGCTCGCGGCGCCCGCGTTCGCGGCGCCGGTGCGCGGGCTCTACGAAGCCGCCGTTCCGGTCGCCGACCAGGGCGCCGGAGCGCGTGACGCCGCCCTGCGGCGCGCGCTGGAATCGGTGCTGGTCCGCGTCACCGGCGATCGCCATGCAGTGCAGAACCCCTCGCTGGGTCCGGTCGTCGCGCGCGCCGCGACGCTGGTGCAGGGCTACGGCTACGACAACGGCGGCGGCACCGGGCTGCTGCTGCGCGCGCAATTCGATGCGCGCGCCATCGACGCCGCGCTGCGCGCCCAGGGCGTTCCGATCTGGGGATCGAACCGGCCATCGGTGGCGCTGTTCGCCGCGCTGCGCGACGACGGCCAGCCACGCGCCGTGCTCGACACCGCCGGCGTCGCCGCGCGCGCGCCCGTGATCGCGGCGATCGCCGCCGCGCGCGGCCTTTCCCTGCTGTACCCCGATGGCGGACACGCTCCGGCCTTCTCCGACGTCGCCATGCAGAACCGCGAACTGCTGCTGCGCACCGCGCAGCGCATCGGCGCCGACCAG
>DATLCG010000027.1:0-6568 GCA_035526525.1 Binatia bacterium | reverse complement strand
TGGCCAGGTTGTTGCGCGGGTCGAACATGGTCCGCACCAGGCCCTCGATCTCGAGCTTCGGGTTGATCAGCTTGCGGATGCGGTTGATCGTGTCCACCAGCGCCGACAGCCCCTCCAGCGCGTAGTACTCGCACTGCATCGGGATCAGCACGCCGTCGGCGGCCACCAGCGCGTTCACCGTCAGCTTCGACAGTGCGGGCGGGCAGTCGAGCAGGATGAAATCGAAGCGGTCGAGCACGTCCGCCAGGGCAGACTTCAGGGCGAAGTCCCCCACCGGCATCTCGCGCAGCTTGACCTCGGCCTCGGTCATGTCGCCGTTGGCCGGCACCACCCAGAAGCCCAGCTGGTCGAGGTGCTGGATCACCTGGTCCGGGCGCGCCTTCTCCAGCAGCAGGTCGCGTGCCGTCAGGCGCACCGCACTCTTGTCGACGCCGACGCCCATGGTGGCGTTGCCCTGCGCGTCCAGATCCACCAGCAGCACGCGCCGCTTGGTGGCGGTCAGCGATGCGGCCAGGTTCACGGCCGTGGTGGTCTTGCCGACCCCGCCCTTCTGGTTGGCGACGGCGATGATGCGCGTCATGCCGGCACCCGGGAGACGAGGATCAGATGGCGCTCTTCGGCGAGGCCGGGCACCTGCAGGCGCGGTGTGTCCACGATTCGAAAGCCTGCCGGGAGGTCCTTCAGTTCAGCGGCGGCAAGCTTACCCTTCATGGCCAGCCATTGCCCCTGCGGTGCCCCGAGGGGCCCGGTGGAGGCCAGGAACCCGCCCAGCGCGGCGAACGCCCGCGACACGACCTGTCCATAGGGTGCGGCCGGCCGGTGAGCCTCGGCACGCTCCTCGGCGACCTCAAGGTTGTCGAGCTTCAGCACGCGCTTGACCTGCCGCAGGAACCGGCACTTCTTGGCGCTGGAATCCAGCGCCGTGACCCGCAGCTGCGGCCGCGCGATCGCCAGTGGCACTGCCGGCAAGCCCGCGCCGCTACCGGCGTCGAGCAGCGGGTCCTCACGGAGGTGCGGCAACAGGACCAGAGAATCGAGCAGGTGCCGCGTCACGATTTCGGCCGGATCGCGCACCGCCGTCAGGTTGTAGGCCTTGCTCCACAGCACCAGCTCGCCGAGGTAGCGCAGCAGCGGCGCCGCGAGTGCCGTGTCGAGCTTCAGCGCGAGCAGGCCCGAGAGCAGCCGCGCCTCCGGAGAGGCGCGAGCCGAGCTTGTCATCGCTACACCACGAACAGGGACACGAATTCCTGCACCGGCGTCGCCTCCAGCGCCTTCTGCGACTCGCAGAGCTTCACGATCTTCTGCGCGTTGCGGGGAGCGATCTTCAGCGCGAGGTTGGAGCGGAACTTGTCCACCAGTACCGGGATGCCTTCCTTGCGGCGGCGGCGATGGCCGATCGGGTACTCCACCACGACCTCCTTCAGCTTCGTGCCGTCCTTGAACTCGACGGTGATGCCGTTGGCGATCGAGCGCTTGTCGGCGTCGAGGTATTCCCTGGTGAAGCGCTTGTCCTCGACGCACACCATCTTGTCGCGCAGCGCGTCGATGCGCGGGTCTGCGGCGACGTCGTCCTCGTAGTCGCGCGCGGTCAGCTGGCCGGTGAGCAGCGGGATCGCGACCATGTACTGGATGCAGTGGTCGCGGTCGGCGAAGTTCGCGAGCTTGCCCTTCTTGTCGATGATCCGGATCGCGGACTCGTGCGTGCGGAGGGTGATGCGCTTGATGTCGCCGATGCGGTCCTTCACCTGCGGATGCAGCTGCACCGCGCACTCGACCGCGGTCTGCGCGTGGAACTCCGCCGGGAAGCTGATCTTGAACAGCACCTGCTCCATCACGTAGGTCCCAAGCTTGCGCGCGAGCGTGATGTCCTTGCCCTTGAACAGCGCGTCCTGGAAGCCCCAGCCCTTGGCGCTCAGCACCGTCGGGACGTTCATCTCGCCACGCAGCGTGCGCAGCGCCAGCAGCACCGCGCGCGAGGTGGCGTCGCCGGCGGCCCAGCTCTTGCGCGAGCCGGCGTTGGGCGCATGGCGGTAGGTGCGCAGCGCGCCGCCATCGGCGAAGGCGTGCGTCAGCGCGGCGACGACGTCGTCCTTCGAGCCGCCGAGCATGCGCGTCACCACCGCGGTCGAGGCGACGCGCACCAGCAGCACATGATCGAGGCCGACCCGGTTGAAGGAGTTCTCCAGCGCCAGCACGCCCTGGATCTCGTGCGCCATGATCATGCCGCGCAGCACGTCGCCCACGGTCAGCGGCTTCTTTCCTTCCGCCAGGTTGCGGCGCGACAGCCAGTCCGCGACGGCGAGGATGCCGCCGAGGTTGTCCGACGGGTGGCCCCACTCCGCCGCGAGCCAGGTGTCGTTGAAGTCGAGCCAGCGGATCTGGCAGCCGATGTTGAACGCCGCCGTCACCGGGTCGAGCTCGTAGCTGGTGCCCGGGACGCGCGCGCCGCCCTTCATGTCGGCGCCCGGCACCCACGGCCCCATCAGCTTGGTGCACGCCGGATACATCAGCGCCTGCAGTCCGCAGCCGAGCGTGTCCATCAGGCAGTAGCGCGCGGTGTCGAGCGCCTCGGCCGAGAAGCCGTCGAAGCCGCAGACGTAGTCGGCGATCTGCAGCAGCACCGCGTCGGGCTTGGGGCGGGTGGCGTCCTTGATGTCGTGATGCGCGCTCATGGGCGTTCGGCTCGTGCGGGGGGCAAAAAAAGGGCGCGTAGTGTAGCGGCGGGTCAACCGCTCCGCGCGATGCGCGTTGCGCCTTGATACCATCGCCGCCGCCAGCGGCGGGCTGCATCTTCCAACGATCGCCGCAAGGGGCACCGCCGATGAAAACCACCTTCGCTGCCGCGGCGCTCATCGCCGCGCTCGCTTCGCGCACCGCGCTCGCCGGCTGCAACGCCGCAGAATCGGTGGTGCTCACCGACGCGGCGGGTGACTGGTCCGGCGACGTCGCCGCCCTTGCCGGCGTCAGCGGCGCCGGCACGCCCGAGCAGGACATCCTGCAGGCCTCCGTCGCACAGGTCGAGGACAACCTGGTCTTCAAGCTCACGCTCGCCGGTGCGCCGCCGCTGCAGCTGCTGCCGACCGCGGCCTGGTACATCTCCTTCGAAAACCCGGACGGCGTCGTCTACGGCGTGCGCATGCAGACCGACGCAACCGGCACAGCCAGCTTCTTTTCGTATCTTGCGGGCGCGGCCAACGGCGGCCAGGTGGACGGGCGGTTCGTCGACGCGTCCATTCCGGCCGAGGGCGGCAGCGGCTTCGACGGCGGCGTGGTCACGATCGTAGTGAAGCCGGTCAACCTCGGCATCGAGGAGCCCCTGGGCGGCCAGGGCATTGGCCCCTTCAACGCGGCCACGGTGCAGAGCGTGCCGGAGGGCCTGCTGGCCTTCACCCAGGACGAGATGCCCGACGGCCTGCAGCGCGATGGTTACTTCGACCTGTGCACCGGCGACGGCAAGAGCGACGCGGACCTGCCTGTCGGCGGCGCGGGTGCTCCCGCGTTGTGGATACCGATGGCCCTGATGGCCCTGCTGCGCCGCCGGAGCAAGCAATGACGGTTCGTCCACTACCCCTCCTGGCCGGTGCGGCGCTGGCGCTCGTCGCGTCGGCCGCGCCCGGCGCGGACTCCTGCTCGATGCCGGCGCAGACGGTGCTCACGGACCCGGCCGGCGACTGGTCGGGAATCGGCGGCAACTTCGGACAGGATCTGCCGGCCGGCGCCGGCACCCCCGAGCAGGACCTGCTCTCGCTTTCCGTCGAGCAGGTGGGCGGCAACATCAGGTTCACGATCCAGCTCGCCGGCGCCCCGGCGCAGCTGCTCCCGAACGCCGCCTGGTTCAGCTCCTTTGAGACGCCGGACGGCAGCATCTACGGCGTGCGCATGGAGACGGACAGCACGGCGACGCCGGCATTCTTCTCCTATCGCGCCGACGCCAGCACCGGGGGCATCGTGGACGGCCGCTTCGTCGCGGAGGGCAGCGTGGTTCCGGCGGAAGCCGCGAGCGCGCTCGACGGCGACAAGGTGGTGATCGTCGTGAAGCCGGAGAGCATCGGCGTGTTCGACCCCGGCCAGACCCTCGGCCCCTTCAACGCCGCTTCCATGCAGGGCGTGTCCGTTGCCGGTGCCGGCGGCGCGGCGGCCGTCATCGACAGCTTGCCCGACAACCTCAGCCGCGACGGCTCGTACGACCTGTGCGGCAGCGGCGACAAGGGCCTGTTCGCGACCGGCGCGATGGCGCCGCTCACGCTCGGGACCTTCGGCTGGTTCGCCGCCGTGCTCACGCTGCGCCGCTGGCGCCGCGATCCCCGTTCCCACTGATTCCGGACTCCTCCATGCGCCTGCAGACCTTCGCCTTCGCAGTTGCCGCGCTCACCGCGGCGGCCACCGTCACCGCGGCCACGCCCGAGAGCGGGACGATCACCGACGAACAGACGACCGCCGAATTCTCGGGCGGGCCTTTCATCGTTCCGAACCAGACCAACATCATCCAGCTCGACGATCTGGCCGGCGACCCGATTCCGGTCAACTCGGTGTGCGAGTCCGACACCGGCATGACCTGCGACGAGTATCGCTTCGAGGTCAAGGTGTCGAGCCCGAACCCGGAGGACGACGCCATCGTCGTCCGCGTGGGCTGGGACAACTCGGTGACCGCGGACGACGGTGTGCCGCCGGACGCGAACGTCAGCATCCCCGACTATGACCTCGAGTTGTACAACGACGAGACCGGGGACTTCGTGGCCCAGCAGGCCACGGGCGACAACCCGGAAGTCATGACCATTCCGGCGGTCAACGGCAAGTACCGGCTGGTGCTGGTGCCTTACAACGCGGGCAACACCCCGTACACGGGCAAGGTCAGTTTCGAGAAATTCGAAGAGGAGAGAGGCGTCCTGGGCAGTGCCGGTGCCTTTACCGGCGTGCTGCTGCCGCTGCTGGGTCTCGCAGGACTCTTGGGAAGGGCGCGCCGCCGCCGTTGACGGGGCGGCAGTGCCGGAAGGGGCGCCTTGCGCCCCTTTTTTTTCGCCCGGCGGCGCCACGGGCGGCTGCCAGCCGTTATGCTAGGGCCAACGAAAATTTAACGATGGGTGCTACGGCACCCGTCCAGGGTGTACCCCGATGTCCAGCCTCGTCCCGGCCCGTCCACGGCCGGTCCGACCGGCCTTCCGTCTGCAACTGACGGTCGCGTCAGCCGGCGACCTCCTCGTGCGTTACCCCATGATCCTGCGAACCGGAATCCTGCCGATGCGCCACCTGCTCCTGCGGCTTGCCGCCGCCTGTTTGATGGCCGCGCCGCTTCTGGCCCCGGCCGCCACCCCCGACAGCGGCACACTGTCCGAAAGCGTGCCGGACCTGAGCTACTCGGCGGACGTCCAGGCCCTGCCCAACGCCAGCGCTCCCGCCAGCGGGGCCTACAAGTGCGACGCCACCAATCCCTGTGACGAGTTCGCCCTCACGGTGGAATTGCCGGCGGACTACATCGAAACGTACCCCGACGCCACCATCACGGTCGCTGCTGCCGCCACGGTGGACGCCACCGACATCGACCTGCAGGTGTCCGACGACAAGGGCAACGTCGTGGTCGTGCAGCGCGACAACCCGCCCGACCAGCCGAGCGTGACGTTCTTCCCCGCCGGCGGCACGCAGCACTTCATCGTGCAGGTCGTCCCGGGCACACCCAATCCGGGCGCGAGCGTGACGATCCACCTGAACCCCGGTGACGCGGCCAAGTCCGGCGTGCTGGCCGGCGGCGCCGCGGGCGGCGCCCTGCTCCTGCCGCTCCTGGCCGGCGCGCTGCTGCGCCGCCGCCGCTAGAGGCTTGCCCATGCGCCTTTCCGTGATGCTCGCCGCCGCTGCCCTGCTGGCGGGTGGCGCCACCTACGCCGCCGACCCCGCCAGCGGCACGCTGACCGACACGTCGGGCGCGCTGTCCTACACCGGCGGGCCGTTCGTGGTTTCCAATCCGACGCCGGACCCGGTGCACGCGATCGATCCGCAGTGCGTGGACGGCACGCCGCTGTGCGACACCTACGTGCTCACCGTCGATGTCGGCGATGGCCTGCGCGGCGACGCTGCCAATGCGGATGCGCTGGTGAGCTTCAGGATGAGCTTCACCAACGCGCTGTCCGATTTCGACCTCTACATCTATGACTCGGGAGGCAACCTGGTGGCTTCCTCCACCAACGGTGGCGGCGCGCCCGAGTCCACTTCAGTCCCGCTATCCGATCTCAAAAACGGGGAGTACCGCATCGTGATCGTTCCCTACAATTCCGCTGCCGACAGCTACGAAGCCAGCGTCGAGATCACCGATCTCGGCAATGCCGACAAGGGCGGACTGCTCGCCGCCGGCGCGGCCGGCCCTGGCCTGCTGCTGCCGCTGCTCGCGCTGGCCGGCCTGCGCCGCCGCATCGCGCGCCTCGCGCCGGTGCTGGCGCTCGGCCTTGCCGGCACCGCTTTCGCGGCGGACCCGGCGACGATCGACAACACGCACGCCAGCGTCGCCTTCAGCGGCGGTCCGTACGTGCTGCCGAACCCGAGCCCGGATGCCACCGATGCCACCGGCGACCCGGTGTGC
>DATLCG010000020.1:0-3273 GCA_035526525.1 Binatia bacterium | reverse complement strand
GTGCCGGCGATGACCGAGGTCGAGCGCTTGAGCGTGCGCAGCATGCCGATCTCGCCGAAGCAGTCGCCCTTCTCCAGCGCCTGCAGCCGGCGGTCGCCCTTGCGCACCTCGGCGCTGCCCAGGACGATGATGTAGAAGGCGTTGTCGATCTCGCCCTCGGCCATGATCGTGTCGCTGGGGTTGAACGTGCACATGGTGCTGGCGTTGAGCAACTCGTCGATCTCGGTCTCGGAGAAGCTGTGGAAGAAGTGCAGGCGGCGCAGCGCATCGCCGCTCTCGCGCCGGCTGATCTGGTTCTCGGCGTAGCGCAGCTTGTCGAACTGCTGGCTCAGCGCGGCGGCCAGGCGCTTGCCGCTGGGGTAGCGCTCGTCCGGGTCCTTGCGCAGCAAGGTGTCGACGATGTCGGCCAGCGCCTTGGGGATCTCCGGGCGCACCTTGTCCAGGCGCGGCGCCGGCTCGCTCAGGATCGCGGCGAACAGCTTGTTGGCCTCGGTGTGCGGGAACGGCGCCTCGCCGGTCAGCAGCTGGTACATCACCGCGCCGAGCGAATACAGATCGCTGCGCGGGCCCAGCTCCTCGCGCCGCACCTGCTCGGGCGGCATGTACAACGGCGAGCCGACGATGCCCTCCTCCTCCATCGGCTCGGCGTTGATCGCGGCGATGGAGAAATCCATGATCTTGGGCACGCCCTCGCGGGTCAGCATGATGTTGCCGGGCTTGATGTCCCGGTGCAGCACGCCCTTCTCGTGCGAGTAGTCCAGGCCCTTGGCGCACTTGAAGATGATGTCGATGACCTGCTCGGTCGGCGGCCGTGCGCGCTTCTTGTTGCACATCGGCGCCAGGGTCTCGCCGTCGATGTACTCCATCACCAGGTAGCTGTAGATGTCCTCCACGCCGGCGTCGTAGAGCGACACGATGTGCGGGTGGTGCAGCATGCCGGCGGCGCGCGCCTCGGCGAAGAACGCGCGGTGCGGGTTGGTCGCCTCGCTGGTGCGCACGGCGTCGGCCTGCGCCACCTTGACCGCGACGTAACGCTGGACGAAGGGGTCGTAACCCTTGTAGACCACGCCGCAGGTGCCGCGGCCCAGCTCGCCGCGGATCTCGTACTTGCCCAGCTGCGCCGGCGCCTCGGTCGGCAGGCGCATCTGGTCCTTGTTGTCGAACAGGGTTTCGCTGGTCATGCGGTGGGCGTCAGTGCCGCCGGCGGTGTGGTTATCGGGGCCGGTAGTGCCCCACGTTGGGCCATTCTATGCCAGCCCCGGGCGGGTTCTGACGCACCCCCCTCTATTTTCCTACGAGGGCTGCAAGGCCCGCGCGCAGCGCCTCCCAGGCCGGCCCGTCCGGCACGACCGGCTCGAAGTGCCCGGCCGGGTTGATTCCGACCAGGCGCACGCGCTCGCCTGCAGCCCGCGCGGCCTTGACGTAGGCGTGCGCGCCGGCCGGCGGCACGATCGTGTCGAGGGCCCCCTGGACCAGGATCTGCGGGCGGCCGATCGGCAGGCGCTCGATCGGCGAGACCTGCGCATAGCGCTCCGCGACCTGCGCAGGCAGGCCACCCAGCACCTGGGCGACCCCGGCGTGGCAACTCTGCTCCGGCCCGGCCGCGTAGCTGCGCAGGTCGGGGATCGCGGCCAGACCGACGACGCCGGCCAACGCCAGCGGCTCCGCGGCGTGCAGCTCGCTGTCCTCGGCCAGCCTGCCGCGGGTCGGCAGCCACAGCGCCAGCTGGCCGCCAGCCGAATGCCCGACCGCGACCACGCGCTTCAGGTCCAGCGGGTAGCGCCCGGCCAGGGTCCGCAGGTAGTCGGTGGCGGCGCCCACGTCCTGGAAGGTACCGGGCCAGCCGCCGCCGGCGTCGCCGGCGCGGCGGTACTCGACGGTCCACACGGCGTAGCCAGCTTGGCGCAGCGCCTCGGCCAGCGGGGTCATGTAGGCGTAGTCGAAGGCGCTGAGCCAGCAGCCGCCGTGGATCAGTTCGACGACGGGGAATTTTCCGACGCCTTCGGGGATACGCAACTCCCCGAACTGAAGCGGGTCGGTCCCGTAGGGGATCTTCTCTCCCGCGGCCGGAAGCGGCAGCGCTGCAGTCTCCTTCCACCCGAGCACATGCGGCGCCTCCAGGTCCGGCGTGCGGCCGAAGCCAGGCGCGTGCTCGGCGGCGAGGTAAGCCGTCGCGGCGAAGGCGGCGACGCTGGCGGACAGGCCGGCGCGGTCGATGTTTTCAAGCGTGTCGGCGACGGTGTGGTGCACGTCGAAGTACAGCTCGCCGTCCTGGCGCAGGTCCAGCACCGGCACGCCGCGCTCGTGCATCGGTCCCAGGTCCGAGCCGCCGTGGGCCACGTTCTTGCCCAGGCTGACACCCACCGGCTGGAGTGCTTCGGCGATCGCCGCGACCGACGGCCACGACTCGGCATCGACGGCAGCGTTGAGCTGGAGCACCGCGCCGCTGCCGAAGTCGGCCTCGGTGGCGAGGACGTACTTGCCCAGCTCGGCCGCGTGCGCCTTGGCATAGGCCTTGGCGCCCTCCAGCCCGTGCTCCTCGTTGGCGAACAGCACCACGCGCAGCGTGCGGCGCAGCGTGCGGCCGGTGGCCGCGGCCAGGCGCGCGGCCTCGGTGACGATGGCGACGCCTGCGCCGTCATCGTTGGCGCCCGGGCCGAGGTCCCAGGAATCCAGGTGCGCGCCGAGCAGCACGATCTCGTCGGTCTGGCCGGGGATCTCGCCAACCACGTTGGCCGACTGCGCCCGCGGCAGTTCGCGCGCGCCGATGTGCAAGCGCAGCTTCACCGGCACGCCGTCCTTGATCTGCTGCTCGATCAGGTCGGCATCGACGTTCGACAGCGCCGCCGCCGGCACCTTGGGCGCCGCGTCGTCGTAGCGCGTGGCGCCGGTGTGGGCGATGCGCTCGCGCGAGGTGCCGACCGAGCGCACCACCACCCCGAGCGCGCCGCGCCGCCCGGCCTCGGCCGGGCCCTTTACCCGGATGCTGACCGCATCGCCGTAGCCGCTGCCGTCGTGGGTGCGCACGATGCGCCGGTTGAGGAACACGATCCGGCCCTTGACCGCCTCGGGCGGCAGCGCAGCCAGGTCGTCGACCGTCTCCACCATCACTACCGGCGCGGTGACGTTGCCGCCCACGCTGCCGCCGAGCGCGACCGCGACCAGCTCCTGCGGCTTGTCGCCGAGCAGCTCCGCGCGGATGTCGCCGCGCTCCCAGTGGCGCACGCTGACCGGCTCGGCGTGGACGTTGTGGAAGCCCAGCTGCTTGAACGT
>DATLCG010000067.1:0-4295 GCA_035526525.1 Binatia bacterium | reverse complement strand
GACGCAGGAGCGGCCGAAGCCGCTGCTGCCGCTGCGCGGCCAGGCCCTCATCGATTTTCCGCTGCAGGCGCTCGCCGCCGCGGGCGTGCGCGAGGTGGTGGTGAACCTCGGCTACCGCGGCGAGCAGATTCGCCGCCATCTCGGTGACGGCAGCCGCGACGGCGTGCGCATCGCCTATTCCGAGGAGGGCGACCCGCCGCTCGAAACCGGTGGCGGCATCTTCCACGCGCTGCCGCTGCTGGGCGGCGGCACCTTCATCGTGGTCAACGCCGATGTCTACACCGACTACCCGATGGCGCAGCTGGTGCGGCGCGCGCGCGAGTTGCCCGCGGCAGTGCTGGCGCACCTGGTGCTGGTGCCGAACCCGCCGCAGCATCCGCGCGGCGACTTCGCACTGCAGGATGGCCGCGTCGCCAATGGCGGATCGCAGTGCCACACCTTCAGCGGCCTGTCGGTGCACCGGCCGGAGCTGTTCGCGGGCTGCAAGCCGGGACGCTTTCCGATGCTGCCGCTGTGGCGCGCGGCGGCGGAGCGCGGGCAGCTGACGGGCGAGCTGTTCGAAGGAACGTGGTCGGACGTCGGCACGCCGGAGCGGCTCGAGCAGCTGGAGCGGCAGATGCCGCCGAGTGCCCCAAGATCATCCTGAGGCGCAGGAGCCGGCAGCGCACCCTCGCAGCGTCACCGCACCCGCCGCACCTTCAGCTTGATGGTGTCGCTGTCGGGCGCGAGCACCTGCATCCAGTAGCTGCCCAGGAAGCCGCGCTCGATGACGACTTCCGCATCGTCCGGCACGTGCGGGAAATAGGCGGTGTTGCTCATCTCGCAGCGCCAGACCTGGTGGTTGGCGAGCTCGAACTCGCGGCGCGGCGTCCACCCATCGAACGGACCGACGATGCGGCTGCGCACCGTGGTGGCCTCCTTCGGCGGCGCCGGTGGCGGCAGGCCGAACCCGGAATCCGGCGCTGCGGGCCTGGCTGCCGGTGCAGGTGCGGGCGTCCGGTTTGCCACGGGCGCCGTCCGATCCGGCGCGGACGCGGGCGGCGCGGCCTGGCGGTCGTAGCAGGCCAGTCGCGCCGCGCCGTCATGGATGTCGGCGCAGCGCGGCGGCTCTGCGGCGGTGGCGTCGCCTGCCATCAGCAGGAGCGCGAGCAGCGCGCCCTTCATGAAGCCGGCAGCACGCCGTGCGCCTGCTGGTCGGCGTGGTACGAGGACCGCACCATCGGGCCGCTGGCGACGTGCGAGAAACCCATCTGCTCGCCGAGCCCGCGCAGGCGCTCGAATTCATCGGGGTGCACGTAGCGCGCCACCGGCAGGTGATGCCGGCTCGGCTGCAGGTATTGACCGAGCGTCAGCATGTCCACGCCGTGCGCGCGCAGGTCGCGCATCACCTGCTCGATCTCCGCGATTTCCTCGCCGAGTCCGAGCATCAGCCCGGACTTGGTCGGCACCGCCGGGTGCAGCGCCTTGAAGCGCTCGAGCAGATCGAGCGACCAGTCGTAGTCGGAGCCGGGGCGCGCCTGCCGGTACAGGCGCGGCACGGTCTCGAGGTTGTGGTTGAACACGTCCGGCGGCGTGTCGCGGAAGATCGCCAGCGCGGGGTCCATGCGTCCCCGGAAGTCCGGCACCAGCACCTCGATGCGGATTTCCGGTGAGGCCGCGCGCGTCTGGCGGATGCAGGCGGCAAAGTGCGCCGCGCCGCCGTCCTTGAGGTCGTCGCGGTCCACCGAGGTGATGACGACGTAGCGCAGCTGCAGCGCGGCGATGGTGCGCGCCAGCTTGGCGGGCTCGTCGGCGTCGAGCGCGTTCGGGCGGCCGTGCGCCACGTCGCAGAACGGGCAGCGCCGGGTGCAGATGTCGCCCATGATCATGAAGGTGGCGGTGCCCTTGCCGAAGCACTCGCCAAGGTTGGGGCAGCTGGCTTCCTCGCACACGGTGTGCAGCTGCTGCTCGCGCAGGATCTGCTTGATGCGGGTGACTTCCGGCGAGCCCGGCACCTTCGCCCGGATCCACTCGGGCTTGCGCAGCGGCGTGAGCGTCGGCTCGACCTTCACGGGGATGCGCGCCATCTTCTCCGCGGCGCGCAGCTTGACGCCCGGAATCACCTTGTCCGCCGTGCTCATGGGCGGAGTTTAGGCCGTCACGGCGGCGGCCGGAACCGGAAGACCTGGTAGGGCGCGTGGTCCCGCACGGAGGACGGCAGCTGGCCGATGACCTGGTGCAGCGAGCTGCAGGTGAAGTACAGCCAGCCATCGGGACCCCAGCTGAAGCCGTCCGGCCAGCGCAGCCTGTCGTCCTTCAGCAGCGTCACCAGGGTACGGTCGGCACGCAGCGCGACGATGGCGGAGTGCTCGGGCTCGGCCATGTAGAGGGTGTCCTGCGGGTCCAGGATGATGCCGTCGGACATGGTCTTGGGCGCATGCACTTCGACGCGGCCCGCCAGCCCGGCCGGGGGCAGCGCAGCGTCTCGCAGGTCGGCGGTGCGCACGCGGTACATGTTGAGGCTCGTCACCGGTGCGAAGTACAGCCACTCGCCGCGAGCGTCCAGACCGATCGAGTCGACTCCCGGCCGGATCGCGAACAGTCCCAGCACTTCCATGCGCCGGCCCTGCACCACGGGCGTATAGAAGTCGGGCATCACCGACGGATGCCTCTCGAGCACGCGCCGCGCCTGGTGATGCGCCACGTCGTACACGATCAGTGCGGGTTTCTTGCCGAAGATGCTGGCATCGGCGATGTAGATCCAGTTGCCGTCGGGCGAGACCTGGAAGTCGTTGAGGTGCGAGCCGAGCCCGGCGATGTCGCGCGGAAACTCGAATTCGTGCGCCACCGAGTTGGTGGCCAGGTCGAAGGCCATGAGACGGCCGGGCTCGCTGCCGTGATGGGCGTAGTCGAGCGTCCACAGCCGCTCCTGCCGGTCGATGCGAAGCGACAGCACGCTGCGGAAATACCGCGGCTCGCCGTCGCCGTCCTGGAAGCCGGGCGTCGGGTAGGGCACCGCGGCGCCGCGCACCAGTTCCACGACCTTGTCGTGCGGCCGGGCCTCCGGGTGCAGCGACACGAACACGCGGCCGCCGGCAGACACTGCGATGTTGCCGGCGGGCGTCGGCAGCTCGGCGACGGTCTCGACGGCAGACCCCGGCAGCACCGGGTCGCCGGTGCGGTCCGGAAACTCCGCGCCGCCGCCATGGCGCACGCGCAGCAGCACGGCCAGGAAGACGAGCAGCAGCAACAGCACCGTCAGCAGCGTGCGCAGCAGGCGGCCGATCATGGCGTGCCTGCCGGTGCATTCGCCGCCGGCTGTTCTGCCGGGGCCGGCGCTGGCCTCGCGGGCGCCGGGAACAGCGGCCGCATGCGGTTGACGATCCAGCAGAACAGGTCCGCCGTGCGCTCGGCGTCGTAGATCGCAGAGTGCGCCTCGGCCTGGTCGTACGGCAGCGCCGCCGCCTCCATGGCGCGCTTGAGCACGGTCTGGCCGAGCGCGGCGCCCGCAAGCGAGACGGTGTCCAGCACGCTGAATGGATGGAACGGGTTGCGCTTGTAGTTCGTCCGCGTGCAGGCGGCGTTGACGAACGACAGGTCGAAGTGCGCGTTGTGCCCGACCAGCAGTGCGCGCGTGCAGCCCTGCTCCGACACGGCCTTGCGCACCGGCGTGAACACGCGCTCCAGCGCTTCGCGCTCCGGCAGCGCGAGCCGCAGCGGATGATCCACGCGGATGCCGGTGATCTCGAGTGCGGCCGCTTCGATGTTGGCGCCGGGGAAGGGCTGGACATGCGCGGCGTGCGTGGCGCCCGGCTTGAGATTGCCCTCGGCGTCGAGCTCGAGCAGGACCACCGCGATCTCCAGCAGCGCGTCCGTCGCCGGATTGAACCCGCCGCACTCCACATCCACCACCACCGGCAGGAAGCCGCGGAAGCGGTGGTTCATCGGAACGGCGGCTTGATCGGGCACGGGGCGAGAACTGTAGCAGCCGGTTGTGCATGTACGGTGAAGGGACGTCGGCGTCCGCTTCCGCTGCTGGTCGCGGGCCACAAGCACTCGCTACCCGTTGGGTGAGGCTGCGCGTCGACTTCGGGTGGTGGACGGCCGCATCCGGTGCTTCCGCTACGGGATGGCTCCCCGCGTGGCCCTTACGGGCCACCCCCGCAGCGACAGGATGCTGCGGGGGCTCCGCGCGGGTCCGCTGGACTCCCTCCGCGAAAGCCCCGGACGCGGCCTGTTCATCGACGGTGGTTGTTTTCGGAAAAGAACACCACTGAGGGATCGGGCCGAAGCGCGGGGGAGGCTGCGCGGCGTGC
>DATLCG010000012.1:0-29531 GCA_035526525.1 Binatia bacterium | reverse complement strand
GAGGGATCGGGCCGAAGCGCGGGGGAGGCTGCGCGGCGTGCAACCTGAAGCGGCGCCGAGCATCGCAGCCCGGGGCGGGGGCGGGCCGCCGGTGGCGGCACGAGCGCATACGCGCTCGGCGGGGAAAGAGGTATGGCCTTGCTACCGCCAACCCCACAGCGGGGAAGAAGCGCGCGCATGCGCGGTACCCCGTTCCGGGCGAGAAGCGCAGGGCACCGGCGAAGCCGGCGCCGCTTAGGGCGCACGACGCGCAGCCTCCACCGCGCTTCGGCCCCACCACCGCACCGAGTAGCGGAAGCCGGATGCGGCCGTCCACCACCGAACGCCGAGGCGCTTCCGAAACCGGGGTCTGTCCCCGACTACTCCGCCAGCAACCGCTCCACTTCCGCCGGATCCCATGCGCGGCTGATGACGCAGGAGTTGATGCCGCCGACGCCCATGGACAGCTTGCCGCTGTAACCGCGGTCCTTCATCTCGGCGCCGGTGTGCGGCACGAACTTCGGGTCGTGCACCTTCACGTCCGGGTGGATGTCGCCCTCGGTGAGCGCCATCGGGTACAGGCGGCCCTTGGCCATGCCGAGGTGCTGCGCGGTGAGCTCCCAGCCGCCGCCGACCGACATGCCGTGGCCGAAGGTGCCCTTGCGCGCGGTGAAGATCACGTCGGGATGCAGCAGCTCCAGCGAGTTCTCGATCTCGGTGGCGTCGCCCGGCGTCGCCGTCGCGTGCATGTCCCAGGTGGTGACGTCGGCGGCCTGCACTTCGGCCAGCGCCGCCTTCATCGCCAGCTGCGGGCCGCCCTTGCTCGGCGTGATGATGTGGTGCGCGTCGCTCGACGTGCCGACGCCGACGATCTCCAGGCCCAGCGGCCGGAAGCCCTGCGCCATCAGCGCGTCGGCGTCGCCGACGATCCAGACGCAGGCGCCGCCCGCCACGTGCGTGCCCTTCAGCCCGGTGAGCGGCCGCGACACGTCGCCGTCGGCGGCGAGCACGTTGGCGTTGTAGAACGCCGACAGGATCATCTGGTGCGGCGGCGGGTCGGTGGTGCCGATCACCACGGCTTTCGCATCGCCCAGGTTGATCGCGTCCACCGCCAGCTTCAGGGTCACGCCGAACGAGGCGCAGGCCGCGACCGGCGCGATCGCCGCGCCGGTGATCTTGCCCGCCATCGAGATCTGCGCCGCGGGAATGTTGGAGATGTTCCAGAGCAGGTTGGGCGACACCACGGCCCACGGCTCGTCAGGGCAGCCCCAGCGCTTGTTCAGCGCGCGGATTTTCTGCAGCTTCTGGCGGATGGTGCCGAGCTTCGCGGAGCCCGACGACGGCGGCACCGGCTCCGACTGGATTTCCGCCGCGTCCTTCAGGTACTGCGCGAGCGCATCGCTCTTCGACGACCAGTACGCCTCCCACTCGTGCTTGGCGTCCACCCATTCTTCCGAGCCCGGGGACAGGCCGGCCGGATCGCGCGGCGCCGCGATGTCGGGCTGCTGCCGGTGCGCACGCAACGCCGCGCAGTGCTCGGAGGCCGCCCAGAACTCGTTCCACTTGTGCTGCGCACGCTCGTACAGCAGCACCTGCTGGTGCGTGACCGTGATGTCGCCGAGACCGGTGCCGACGTAGACGTGGCAGCCGGTGCCGAGGGACTGCAGGTAGGGCTCGATGCCCGGGTTCTGGCCCAGCGACTGCACGAAGGCGCCGAGCGCGTACTTCACCATCGGGCCCATCTTGTCCTGCAGCTGCGCGAACTTCGCCGGCGGGAAGCGCTGGTCGAACCAGCCGTGATACGCCTCGAAGTCGAAGTCGGGCTGGCCGACGAGGAAATTGCTCGGTCCGAAGCCCTCGAACGGCGTCAGCCAGGAGCCGGCCTGCTGCAGGTTGCGCTCGAACGCGCCGATGTCCGGCGACTTGGGCGCGACCACGCCCCAGCCGAAGATGCCGATGCGCTTGCGGGACGCCATGCCCGATTGTAGCCGGGCACGGCGGTGGGGCTCACTCCGGCGTGATGTACGCGCTGGTCAGGCCGCCGTCCACGACGAAGGTCGCGCCCGTGACATAGGACGATTCTTCCGACGCCAGGAACAGCGCGGCCTTGGCGATCTCGCTCGACTCGCCGAAGCGGCCCATCGGGATGTGCACCAGGCGGCGATGCTTCTTCTGCTCGGTGTCGAGGAACTTCATCAGCAGCTCGGTGCGCAGCGGGCCGGGACACAGCGCGTTGACGCGAATGCCCTGGCGCGCGTGGATCATCGCCAGCTCGCGGCTCATGGCGAGGATGCCGCCCTTGCTGGCGGTATAGGCGATCTGCGGCGCGGCGGACCCCACCAGCGCGACGATCGACGCGGTGTTGATGATCGAGCCGCCGCCGCTCTTCTTCATCGCGGGGATGCCGTACTTGCAGCCGAGGAACACGCTCTTCAGGTTCACGTTCATGGTGAAGTCCCACACCGCCTCGTCGGTGGAGACGGCGTCGTCGTCGCGCGAGTCCATCACCCCGGCGTTGTTGAACAGCACGTTGAGCGCGCCATAGGCGGTCTCCGCGGTCTTGATCATGCTCTGCACGTCGTTGGCCTTCGACACGTCGGTGCGGACGAAGGTGATCTCGCCGCCGTCCTTCTTCACGTCGCGCACGACGTCGGCACCGCCCTTCTCGTTGAGATCGGCGGCGACGACTTTCGCCCCCTCCTTCGCGAACAGCAGCGCGGCCTCGCGGCCGATGCCGCTGCCGGCGCCGGTGATGACGGCCACCTTGTTCTTCAGACGCATGGTGCTCTCCGGATCAATGTTGGCGGGATGCTTCCTGGACCAGCGCGTCGAACAGCCGCTGCTGCACCGGGTCCTCGTGCGCGGTCAGCTCGGGATGCCACTACACCGCGATCATCCACGGATGCGCGGCGCGCTCGGCCGCTTCGACCGTGCCGTCGGGCGCGTGTGCCACTGCCTCGAAGCCGGGTGCGATGCGCTTCACGGCCTGGTGGTGCCAGGACATCGGGCTCATGCGGGTGACGCCGGTGATGCGGGCGAGGCGCGAGCCCGGACGGATCTCGACCGGGTGCGGCACCGGCTCGCGCGGCGGGGCACGGTGCAGCACCTGCTCGCCGACCTCGTCCGGCAGGTGCGTCACCAGGCTGCCGCCGTGGGCGACGTTGAGCACCTGCAGGCCGCGGCAGATGGCGAGCACCGGGTGGGCGTGCTGCATCACCGTGCGCGCCAGCGCCAGTTCCAGCGCATCGCGCTCGGCATCCACGCTGTACAGCGATTCCGGCACGGTGCCGCCGTAGTGCTTGGGATCGATGTCGCCGCCGCCCGCCAGGATCAGTCCGTCCACCTGCTGCAGGTAGGCGTCGGCGTTCTCCGGCAGCGGCGCCAGCAGCATCGGCAGCCCGCCGGCGCGCTGCACCGCGTCCACGTACGGCGCCGGCAGCGTGTAGCGCCCGCGCTCGTCGCGGCCGTAGGTGGTGATGCCGATGACGGGGCGGCGCGTCACGTTCCGCTCAGATCCGCTCGAAGTACCGCTGGCGCTCCCAGTCGGTAACCGCGGCGTCGTACGCGGCCTGCTCGGTGCGGCAGAAATGCGCGTAGTGCGCGACGACGTCGGCGCCGAGCGCCTGTTTCGCGAACGCGCTGCGCTCGAACAGGTCCGTTGCCTCGCGCAGCGTGGCCGGGACGGTCGGCAGGTCCGCCGCCGCGTACATGTCGCCATTGAATGCCGGCGGCGGCTTGAGCTTGCGGCGGATGCCGTCGAGCCCAGCCGCCAGCGCGGCGGCATACGCCACGTACGGATTGCAGTCCGCACCCGGGATGCGGCACTCGATGCGCAGTGCATCGCCCGCGCCGACCACGCGGAAGCCGGCGGTGCGGTTGTCATGGCTCCAGGCGATGCGCGTCGGCGCCCAGGAGGCGCTCTGGTAGCGCTTGTACGAATTCACCGTCGGCGCGAAGCACGGCATCAGCTCGCGCGCGTGCGCGATCCAGCCGGCCAGGAACTGGCCGAACACTTCCGAACCGGTGTCGCGCGCGCCGCGCCGCGCCGCGCGTGTGCCGGCGAAGGCGGCGCGTTCGCCTCGCCACAGCGACAGGTGCACGTGGCAGCTCGAGCCGGCCTGCGATGCGTCGGGCTTGGCCATGAAGGTGACCGCCAGCCCCATGCCGTCGGCGACTTCCTTCAGGCACTGCTTGTAGAGCGCGTGCCGGTCCGCCATGTCCAGCACTTCCGCGTAGCGGATGTTCAGCTCGTGCTGGCCGCGGCCCCACTCGCCCTTGGAGTTCTCGACCGGGATGCCGGAGTCGCGCAGCGCCCGCCGCACCGCCGCGTGGTACGGCTCGGTGCGGGCGCCCTGCAGCATGTGGTAGTCCTCGAGGTACCACCCCGCGGGCGTCAGGCCGGAGTACTGTTTCTCCGAAGCCTCGCGGTACGAGTTCTGGAACAGGTAGTACTCCAGTTCCGATGCGCCCATGGCCGTGAAGCCGAGCGCGCGCGCCGCCGCCACCTGCCTGCGCAGCAGCGACCGCGGCGCCACCGTCACCGGCGCGTGCGTATCGCGATCCAGCACGTCGCAGATCACCAGCGCCGTACGCTCGGCCCAGGCGCAGATCCGCAGCGTCGCCAGGTCCGGCCGCAGGTGGAAATCACCGTAGCCCTTTTCCCAGTCGGTGAGCGCGTAGCCGGGGACCGGGTTCATCTCCATGTCCACGGTCAGCAGGTAGTCGCAGGCCTCGGCGCCGTTCGCCAGGGCGTGGTCCACGAAGAATTCGGCGTCGAAGCGCTTGCCGACGAAGCGGCCGTAGTGGTCGGTGAACTGCACCAGCACGGTCTCGATCTCGCCGCGCTGCACGCGCTGCTTCAGCTCCGCCGCCGTCAGCAGCCCCCGCTGTTTCGCCACGCGTGTTCTCCGGTGCGTCGTGCCCCTAGCAATAGCGCGCCACGTCCGTGGCGGCAAGTGCAGATTCGGCGGAACCCGGCTAGCGGGCGTTGACGCAGCGGATCACGAACAAACGGTAATCGTCGCCCTGCAGGTCGCGGCTGCGGGCCTGCTGGGTGCAGAGGCTGGGCCGGTCCTCGTCGCGCACGGCCAGCGGCCTGAACTCGCGGCTCGGCCGCGCGTCGGCGAGAGACCGTTGCAGCTCGGGCTCCGGCGCCGGCAGGCTGGCCGGTCCGCGCACCCGGTTGGCCCCGTAGGCGAGGGCCGAAGTGAGCGCGATCAGCAGGACGGCGACGATTTTCATGGCGACTGTGGCGAAAGTTCCCGGCGGTTTCGGGTGCCTCAAGGCTTGGACAACGGGGCGGGCCGCTCGTCGCTGTCGCCCGTTATGCTGCGGGCATGATCTCCGTCACGACGACGCCCGCGCGGGACTTCTGCGTTGCCCGTGACGAGCTGCAGCGCGTGCAGTGGCGCGACACGCCGCTGCCGGCCCCGGGCGACGGCGAGGTGCTGCTCCGGGTCGACCGCTTCGGCTTCAGCGCCAACAACGTCACGTACGCCGTGTTCGGCGATGCCATGCAGTACTGGAAGTTCTTTCCGGCCGAAGGCGGCTGGGGCCGGGTGCCGGTGTGGGGCTTCGCCGACGTGGCCGCGTCGCGGCATCCGGCGCTGCGTGAAGGCGAGCGTGTCTACGGCTACCTGCCGATGTCCACGCACCTGGTGGTGCAGCCGCAGCGCGTCACCGCGGGGAATTTTTTCGACGGCGTGGCGCACCGGCGCGCGTTGCCCGCGGCCTACCAGCTGTACCGCCGCTGTGCCGGCGACGCCGCCTACCGGCAGGCCGACGAGGACTACCAGGCGCTGCTGTTCCCGCTGTTCGTGACCTCGTTCCTGATCGAGGATTTCCTGGACGAGATGCAGCGCTTCGGCGCGCGGCAGGTCGTCATTGCCAGTGCCTCCAGCAAGACCGCGCTGGGCGTGGCGTTCCTGCTCGAGCATCGCGGCGGCGTGGAAGTGATCGGCCTGACCTCCGCCGGCAACCGCCCGTTCTGCGAGCGGCTCGGCTGCTACGACCGCGTATTGGAGTACGGCCAGCTGCGGACGCTCGATGCGGCGGTGCCCACCGTGTTCGTGGACATGGCGGGCGACGGCGCGCTGCTGCACGAAGTGCATCACCATTTCGGCGACGCGCTGAAGCACAGCTGCATCGTCGGCGCCACGCACTGGCAGGCGCGCGCCACCCAGCACGCCCTGCCCGGCCCGAAGCCGCAGTTCTTCTTCGCGCCGGTGCGCTACGCCAAGCGGCTCGGGGACTGGGGCGCCGACGGCGTCGACACGCGCTTCGCCGCGGCGTGGGCCGCATTCCTGCCGTCGGTGCGCGGCTGGCTGAAAGTGCGCGAGGCGCGCGGCCCCGCCGCCATCGAGGCCGCCTACCGCGAAGTCCTCGACAACCGTTGCGCGCCGGACGTCGCGCACATGCTGGTGCCGCGACTCGACTGAGCAGCGAGTCGGGGTCCGTCCCCCATTTCGCCTAACATGCTCGCGCCATCGGGGAGATCACACGCGTGTCCACCTATCCGCATTTGCTTGCGCCGCTCGACCTCGGCTTCACGACGCTGAAGAACCGCGTGCTGATGGGCTCGATGCACACCGGGCTCGAGGACCGCGCGAAGCATTTCCCGCGGCTGGCGGCTTACTTCGCCGAGCGCGCGCGCGGCGGCGTCGGCCTGATCGTCACCGGCGGCTTCGCGCCCAACGTCGAGGGCTGGGTGGCGCCGTTCGCGGGGCGCCTGGCGACGCATCGCGCCGCCCGCGAGCACCGTCAGATCACCGGTGCGGTGCACGCCGAGGGCGGCAAGATCGCGCTGCAGATCCTGCACGCCGGCCGCTACGGCTACAGCCCCCTTTCGGTCGCACCCTCGCGCATCAAGTCGCCCATCACGCCGTTCACGCCGCGCGAGCTGACGGCGCGCGGCATCGAGCGGCAAATCCGCGCGTTCGCGCGCTGCGCCGCGCTGTCGCGCGAGGCCGGCTACGACGGCGTCGAGGTGATGGGCTCCGAGGGCTACTTCATCAACGAGTTCCTGGTCGCGCACACCAACAAGCGCACCGATGGCTGGGGCGGCAGCTTCGAGAACCGCATGCGCCTGCCGGTGGAGATCGTCTCGCGCGTGCGCGAGGCGGTCGGCAAGGACTTCATCATCGTCTACCGCCTGTCGATGCTCGACCTCCTGCCCGACGGCCAGACCTGGGACGAGACCGTGCAGCTGGCGAAGGCGGTGGAGAAAGCCGGCGCCACCATCATCAACAGCGGCATCGGCTGGCACGAGGCGCGCGTGCCCACCATCGCCACCTCGGTGCCGCGCGCGGCCTTCGCCTGGGTGACGAAGAAGCTGAAGGGCGAAGTCGGCATCCCGCTGTGCACCACCAACCGCATCAACACCCCCGAGGTCGCCGAGCAGGTGCTGGCCGACGGCTGCGCCGACATGATCTCGATGGCGCGGCCGCTGCTGGCCGACGCCGAGTTCGTGCGCAAGGCCGCAGCCGGGCGCAGCGACCACATCAACACCTGCATCGCCTGCAACCAGGCCTGTCTCGACCACACCTTCCAGAACCGCATCGCCTCGTGCCTGGTGAACCCGCGGGCCTGCCACGAGACCGAGCTGGGCTATGCGCCGGCGGCGGCGAAGAAGAAGCTCGCGGTGGTCGGAGCGGGCCCGGCGGGGCTCGCCGCGGCCACGGTGCTGGCGCAGCGCGGCCACTCGGTGGACCTGTTCGACGCCGCCGGCGAGATCGGCGGCCAGTTCAACATGGCCAAGCGCGTCCCCGGCAAGGAGGAATTCCACGAGACGCTGCGCTACTTCGCGCGGATGATCGAGGCCACCGGCGTGCGCCTGCACCTGAACCGGCGCGTCGACGCAGCGGACCTGCTGGCGCAGAAGTTCGACGAGGTGCTGCTGGCCACGGGCGTGACGCCGCGTGACCCGAAGATTCCGGGGCAGCAGCACCCGAAGGTCCTTTCCTACGTGGACGTGCTGCTGCACCGCAAGCCGGTCGGCAAGCGCGTCGCCGTGATCGGCGCGGGCGGCATCGGCTTCGACGTGTCCGAATACCTGGTGCACGACGGCCATTCGCCGACGCTGCACCTGGACGAGTGGCTGAAGGAATGGGGCGTGACCGACCCGGCGCAGGTGCGCGGCGGCCTGACGAAGCCGCAGCTGACGCCGCCGGCGCGCGAGGTGTTCCTGCTCCAGCGCAAGACCACCAAGCCCGGCGCGGGGCTGGGCAAGACCACGGGCTGGATCCACCGCACCACGCTGAAGATGAAGCGCGTGCAGATGATGGCCGGCGTGAACTACGAGGGCGTGGACGACGCCGGCCTGCACATCAGCTTCGGCGAGGAACGCACCCAGCCGCAGGTGCTGGCGGTGGACCACGTGGTGATCTGCGCCGGCCAGGAGCCGCTGCGCGCACTGCAGGAACCGCTCGCCGCGGCAGGCGTGCCGGTGCACCTGGTGGGCGGCGCCGACGTCGCCGCGGAGCTCGACGCCAAGCGCGCAATCAACCAGGCGAGCCGGCTGGCAGCGACACTCTGAGGATGGCCTCTCCCTTGCGGGAGAGGGCCGCCGCGAAGCAGCCGGCACTGGCAAGATGACGCAGCCACCAACGAGGGATCCACGCATGCACCAGGTCCGCCAGGGCGAGTTCGAGCACGAAGGCTTCCGCCTCGCCTACGAGGAGCACGGCGAGCCGCAGGGCGTGCCGCTGCTGCTGATGCACGGCATCCTGCTCGACGCCGCGGTGAACCGCGACCTGTGCGGCCCGCTGGTGGACGCCGGCTACCGCGTGATCCTGCTCGACCTGCTCGGCCACGGCCGCAGCGACCGCGCCGACGCCACCGAATTGCGCAACGACCATTTCGCCGAGCAGGTGATCGGCTGCCTCGACCACCTGAAGATCGAGCGCGCCGTCGTCGGCGGGCTGTCGCTCGGCGCCATCGTCGCGCTGCACGTGGCCTGCGCCAGTCCGCAGCGCGTGCGCGCGCTGCTGCTCGAGATGCCGGTGATGGAGCATTCCACCGTGTTCGCCGCGCTGCTGCTGGCGCCGATCATCGCGCTGGTGGACTGGGCGCCGAATGCGCAGCGCTGGCTCGCCCGCGGCCTGCGCAAGCTGCCGCGTCCGCGGCGCGGCATCTGGCAGGCCGGCCTCAACGCCGCGACCCAGGAGCCGGAGGCGATCAAGGCCGTGCTGCACGGCATCCTGGTCGGGTCGGTGGTGCCGCCCCGGCGCCAGCGGCGCAAGATCACCGCGCCCACGCTGATCATCGGCCACGCCGGCGACTGGCTGCACAACATGGAGGACTCGCGCGCGCTGACGCACGAGATCCCCGGCGCGAAGCTGCTCGAGGCACGCTCGATCTTCGAGCTGCGCACCAAGCCGCAGCGCCTGATGCCGCAGATCCTGGAATTCCTGCAGCAGGCGACCGCGTCCGGCGCCGCGGGTGCGGACGTGATGGCGGCGCCGGGTGCGCCGGTGCCCGGCACGCTGCCCGCAACCGCCCCCGAGGTGGTGGTGGCCCACGAGGCTCCCGACCTGGCCGCCCGCTTCGATGCCGCCGTGCAGAAGGTGCGCAGCGCGCCGGCGTCCGGCGGCTACAAGCCGAGCAACGAGGCCAAGCTGCGCATGTACGCGCTCTACCGGCAGGCGCGCGACGGCGACGTCAGCGGCGAGCGGCCGGGGATGATGGACCCGGTCGGGCGCTTCAAGCACGACGCCTGGGCGGCGCTGAAGGGCACCAGCCGGGACGACGCCATGCGGCAGTACATCGGCGAGGTGGAGCGCGTGGAGCGGAAGGCCGGCTGACGGCGCCGGAGCGGGGTCCAACCCTGCGGCTCCCTGCGCGGCGCATCCTGTGTAATATTTTCCCCAGCATGATTCCCTCCATCCTGAAGCTCGATACGGGAGGCCTGCCGGTCGCGTGGATCACGTGGCAGTCGGCGGCGACCCTGTACGCGCGCGACCGGGTGGTGTGGGAGGCGGGCAAGGAGCACTTCACGCTGCACGGCGGCATCTGCGCCGCCACCGGCCGCCAGTCCACGCTGCGCATCGGCAGCATCATCGCGGTGGGCGACCGCTCGCGCCGCTTCGAGCGCGGCGTGCCCCTGCTGACCAATCGCACGCTGTTCCAGCGCGACCACAACCTGTGCCTGTACTGCGGCGACCAGTTCTCGCCGTCGCAGCTGACGCGCGACCACGTCGTGCCGGTGTCGCGCGGCGGCGAGTGCATCTGGGAAAACTGCGTGACGGCGTGCAAGTCGTGCAACCAGCGCAAGGACGACCGCACGCCGGAGGAAGCCGGCATGAAGCTGATCGCCGTGCCCTACACGCCGAACCTCGCCGAGTACCTGATCCTCAGCAACCGCCGCATCCTGGCGGACCAGATGGAATTCCTGCTGGCGTTCGCGCGGAAGCACAAGGCGGTCGGGCATCACCGGCCGGCGCGCGCAAGCTGAGATTCGGCGCGCCCTGGCGCGCATTCCTCAATCGAGTGTCACGTCGCCACATGGCGACAGATACCGCCGGAACGGCACTGCTGGCGGGCCGGTCCATAAGAGAGCAAGGACCCGTGTCCGCTCCCTGGATTGCCGTCATGCGCCTGCTCGCCCCCGCCCTGCTCTGCATCGCCGCGCCGCTGTGCGCGCAGACCGCCGCGGCCGCCACACCGGCCGATACCCGTCACGCGGCCACGCCGAAGGCGGACACGCCGCGCGCGCCCGGCCTGCGCTTCGGAAAGTACGACGACAACCTCGACGGCATGCTGACGCCGGCGGAGATCTCGCGTAACGAGGGATTGCGGGCGAAGTTCACCAACCTGGACCGCGACCACGACATGAAGCTGTCGCCGGCGGAGTTCGCCCAGATGGAGCTGCAGGCCGCGACGCCCGCCAAGGCCGGCGAGGGCGAGTAGCCCGCGCCAGCCCCGTTGCCTTCAGCTGGCGCGGCGCGCCAGCTCCAGGCGGTAGTTCAGCTCGAGGCCGCAGTCCGCGCCATCGCGACGGCCACGGCACTGCAGCGTGCCGGTGTGATCGCCACGCGCGTCGCGAAACAGGCCGGCGACGGCATCGTCCAGGTCGAAATGCCCGTCGCAGCCGCGCATCACGCAAGGCGCGGTGAAGTGCGCCTGCATCGACGGCTCGAACACGCGGCGGAACGCCGAAGGCTGGTGCACGCCGGCCGGATCGCGGAACGTCAGCTGGATGGCGAACTCCCGCGCGGTCGGAAAGCGCTCGCGGATCGAAGGAGCGGCAGCCCACGCGCGCTGCTGGGCGTCGCGCTGCGGTGACACCGGGGCCGCGCGGAGGCGGGCGACGGCATGGCGGGAAGGGGTGCTCATGCGGACACCGCGCTGCTCACGGAAAGGATGGCGGACATTCAAGGCTCCTGGATCGCGGGCGTGACGCGGCCAGGTAGCGAGGCTGGGAGCGGTGGGCAGGATACTGCCGGCCCCCATTATGCGCCCGAACCGCGGGCATTGCGACGCTTTTCGCGCGCGGCACGCACGCTCTTCCCCTCTGCCGGTCGCGCCCCGCACAATGCCGCGAACCGGTCGGAAGCGGACCATGATTCCTGCCCAGGAAGCGTTGCAGCGCCTGCGTGACGGCAACCGGCGCTTCGTCGCGCGGCTCGCCGAAGGCGGCCTGCCGGCGCGCAAGCTCGAGCTGACGCAGGAGCAGCGGCCGTTCGCGATCGTGCTCGGCTGCTCGGACGCGCGCGTGCCGGCCGAGCTGGTGTTCGACCAGGGCCTGGGCGACCTCTTCGTCATCCGTGTCGCCGGCAACATCGTTGCGCCCTCGCAGATCGGCAGCATCGAGTTCGCGGCCTCGCGCTTCGGCACCCGCCTCGTGGTCGTGCTGGGCCATTCCCAGTGCGGCGCCGTCGAAGCGACGGTCGAGGAGCTGCAGCGGCCGGCCGCGGCGCAGTCGCGCAACCTGCGCGCCATCGTCGACCGCGTGGCGCCGGCGGTGGAGCTGCTGATGCGCGCCGGCCTGCAGGGACCCGCGCTGCACGCCAGCGCGGTGCGCGCCAACGTCAGCGTGTCGGTGAACCACCTGCGTCACGGCTCGGCGCTGCTGGAGCAGCTGATCCAGCGCGAAGGGCTGCTGATCGTCGGCGCGGAATACTCCATCGAAACCGGCCGCGTCGAATTCCTGGACGGCGACGCGCACGCCGCCACGCTGCCCGCCGCCGCGCGCTGAGCGCTTTGCGGCGCGCCGCGTGCGCGCCGGGTTCCGTCGCCGCGGAACCCGCGCGAGAGGCAGCGCACGCTCGTCGCGTCCTGTCGCCGCGCGCAGACAACGCCGCGCGAACCGCGCCGATGGGCGTTGAGGATTCGCTGCTGTGAGGAATTTCTCAGGCCGTCGCCGACCGCCGGCGGCCCCGCGAAACTTCGCGGCTGCGCGGAGGCTCGCAAGAAGGACCCGTCTTCCGCACGGGCCCGAGGCGAGCGATGAACCGACTGCGCGTGTTGCTGGCCCTGATGGCGATGCCCGTCGTCTACGTGACGATGGCAAGCGCCGGCGGCGAGCTGGCGCCCGCGCTGCGGGTGCCCGCCAGTTCGGCGCAGCCGGCCGGCGCGGTGCGCTACGGCAGCGGCTGGGCCGTGCCCCTGAAGAGCGGCGTGCCGCTGGAGTGGTATACGCCGGCGCTGCGCCAGCGCGTGCGCTCCGGCGTCCCGGTCAGCGCGCCGGGTGCCGCGCCGCGTCCGCCGGAGCCGGGCATCCGCCCCGGCAGCTGGATGGTGGAGCCCTATGCCTGCACGCTCGGCTGGCTGTTCCGCAAGGACGGCGCGCTGGCGGCCAGCACTGCCGGGCATTGCGTGGACCGCGTCGGCGACCGCGTCGTCATCCTGACGCGCGCGCCCGACACGGGTGACGCCGTGCTGCTGGATATCGGCGTCGTGATCGAGCGTCATGCCGGCGGCATCGGCGACGACTTCGCGCTGATCGAGATCCGGCCCGCGCTGCGCCGCTGGGCCGATGCGGCCGCGGCCGTCGTCGGCGGCCCCTGCGGCGAGTACCGCCAGGAACGCGCGCAGACCGTCGTGTATTACGGTCATGGTGTCGGCACCAAGGGCGGTGAGCCGCAGTCGGGCGCCGCCGCGCGCTGGCGCACGCAGGCCTTCGGCTGGGACACGCATTCGGTGTCCGGCGATTCCGGCAGCCCGGTGCGGCTCACCGATTTTTCGGCGGCGGGCCTGCTCACGCACGTCGTCACCGACGATGGCGGCGCGCCGTCGTTCGTCGCCGGCACCCGCATCGCCCAGATTCTCCAGGCGGCGCCCGGATGGTCGCTGGCGGAAAGCCGGCTCTGCCTCAAGGCGGCGTAGCCGCCCCGGGCCTCCCGCCCGGATTTTGTCCCCCGCAAAAAAAGAAGGCCGGCTGTCGCCGGCCTTCCCTGTCGCTGCCCGGTTACTGCGCGAGCACGCGGAACTCGACGCGGCGGTTGTTGGCGCGTCCGGCGGCGGTGGCATTGGTGTCCACCGGGTTCTGGCTGCCGTTGCCCTTGACGCTGAGGCGGCCGGCGGCGACGCCTTCCTTCACCAGGAAATCCTTCACCGACTGCGCGCGGCGCTCCGACAGCGGCCGGTTGCGCTCTTCGCTGCCCTGCGAGTCCGTGTAGCCCAGCACCTCGACCTGCAGGTCCTTGTTGGCCTTCATCGCCGCCGCGACGCTGCGCAGCGTGTCGTGCGCGACCGGCTTGAGCGTGGCGGAAGCGGTGGCGAAATTGACGCCCTTCAGCACGACCTTGTCGATGAGGGCGCAACCCTTGGCGTCCACCGCGATGCCCCGGGCGGTGCCCGGGCACTCGTCGTCGGCGTCGGCCACGCCGTCGAAGTCGGCGTCGTTGCCGGCGGCCGCCGCGAGCGGCGCACGCGGCTTCTGCGTCGTGCGCGCCGCGGGCGTCGCGCAGGCGCCCGCGCCCACTTCGCCCAGCGCGCAGCCGTCGGCGCCCACGCGCTCGCCGTTGCGAGTCGTCGGACACCAATCCTCGTTGTCGGGGATGCCGTCATGGTCGGCATCGCGTCCCGCTTCGCGCGGCCCGCCGGAGCCGCAGGGATACATCGCGTTCCATTCGCCGCCGGCGCCCACCGGGCAGCCGTTGGCATCGACGTGTCCGCGCTCGCCGCCCACGCACCAGTCGTTCGAGTCGGCGACGCCGTCGCGGTCGCTGTCCGCGCCCGCGGCGTGCAGGGCGCTGGCCGCGACGCCCGGAGACGGAGGCGGCAATGGCTGCGACGGTGCGGGAGCCGGAGCCGGCCGGACCACGCGCTTCTTCGTCGTGGTGGTGGTGGTCGTCGTGGTGGTGGTCGTGGCCTCGGCGGCACGGGCCGTCTCGGCGGCCCCCGCGCCGACGGCCGGCAGCGCCAGCAACGCGAGAGCGCAGGCACCTGCGAGCCCATGAGCAACGAACGAACGGTTCATCGTGTTCTCCTGTGCGGCCCCGCGCGGGGCATTGCGTCGCATCACGGCGTCAGCAGCTTGAATTCCACGCGCCGGTTGAGTGCACGCCCTTCATCGGTGCGATTGCTGGCCACCGGCTGCGACTCGCCGAACGCCTTGGTCACCAGGCGGTCGCCGTCGATGCCGAGATAGCCGATGAATTCGCGCACCGAGTCCGCGCGCCGCTGCGACAGGGCCATATTGTATTTGGCGCTGCCGATCTCGTCCGCATGGCCTGCGACCAGCAGCCGCGAATTCGGCCGTGTGCGCAAGGTCGCGGCAACGCTGTTGAGAATGCGGTAGGCCTCGTCGGTGAGCTCGTCCGAGTTGAAGCGGAAGTGCACGTTGGTCAGCACCACCGTCTCGACCTTGACGCAGCCCTCGGCGGTGACGGTCAGCCCGGGCGCCGTGTGCGGGCACTTGTCCACGTCGTCCGGCACGCCGTCGCCGTCCTCGTCGGCGAGCGGGGCGCCCGCGGGCGCAGGCGCCGGTGCCGCGGGGGCCGCCGGCGGTGTCTCCGCGGGAGGTACCAGCACGGCAGGCGCCGGCGTGGCCGCCGGAGGCGGCGGGCAGCCCTGGCCGTCCACCGGTGCGCCGGCCGGCGTGCTCGGGCAGCAGTCCTTGGTGTTGTCGACGCCGTCGGTGTCGTCGTCCGGCACGCAGCCGTTGGCGTCGGCGCGCACCCAGCGCGGCGTGCCGGGGCAGCGGTCGGAGCCGTCGGGCACGCCGTCGCCGTCCTCGTCCGCCAGGGGCGGCGACGGCGGCAGGGGCGCCTCGTCGGACGCCGGCGGGGTGTAGGTGTCCTGGCCGCCGCCCTCGCCGAAGCCGAACAGCACTCCGACGTTCAGGCGCACGTCCTCGATCACGTTGTTGTCGGGATACGCGCTGCCGTTGAGCACCGGGTTGTAGCGGGCTTCCACGCGCCACAGCTCGCGGTCGAAGCGGAACGGCAGGTAATAGCCCACGCCGAGATCCGCATAACCCGAGGTGAAGGTGCCCTGGATCAGGTCCTCGTAGATCGCACCCGCACCGAGCAGGAAGACCGGGTTGCCGGGCAGCGGCGTGCCGAGTGCGAGCGCCAATCCCCCCGCATAGGAATAGTCGTAGCGATGATCCGAGGTGCGCTGGACCTGCTCGGCCAGCACGATGGCCTCCAGCGACAGCGCGTCCAGCAGCACGTAGCCGCCGGTGAGGTCCAGGTTGATCCCGAAGTCCGCGTCGCGGACCGAATCCGGGAAGGTGTAGCCGAGGAATGGCCCGACGTACCACTGGGGGGGCGTTTCCTTCTGCTGCGCTCCGGCGAAGCCGGCATGAAGGGTCAGGACTGCCGCGACCAAACCCCGCAGCAATCCGCGCATCGGACTCCTCATCTTTCTTGTCTCCCTGTGCCGCACCGTGAGCGTCGTCGCAGCGGTGCGTGCAGCGCGACCAAGATGCCTCAAAGAGGGGGCCGCGGCAACTGAAAAAGGCCCGCGCCAGACCGTGAGCACGCTCACGCCGCCGCCTTGCGCGCGGCCTCGCTGCGTGCAGAGAATCGGGCTTCCCATCCGACCGCCGCGACATCCGCCGCGCATGCCCGCCGATTCACCGAGTCCTCCGCACGGGCGCGTGGTGCCCGGGGCGTTCGTTCCGCATCCGCTGCTGCGCAATCCGCACCTGCAGACGCTGGCGACGCTGCTGCGTCCGGCGCCGCAGGTGCGATTCCGCGTGGAGCGGCTGGAGCTGCCCGACGGCGACTTCGTGGACCTCGGCTGGTGCCAGCCGCGGCAGCCCGCGCCCTCGGCGCCGCTGGCCGTGCTGCTGCATGGGTTGACCGGCGGCTTCGAATCGAAGTACGCCCGGGGCCTGGCGCGCGAGCTGCTGTCGCGCGGCTGGCGCTGCGTGCTGCTGCAGTTCCGCGGTGCGGGCGCCGAGCCCAATCGCCTGCCGCGCTTCTATCACCACGGCGAGACCGGGGATCTGCGCGAGCTGCTGGCCGAGCTGCGCCGGCGCGAGCCGGGCACGAAGCTGTACGCCGTCGGCTGGTCGCTGGGCGCCAACGTGCTGCTCAAGTACCTGGGTGAGAGCGGTGACGCGACGCCGCTGGCGGGGGGCGCCGCGGCGTGCCCGCCCTTCTCCCTGCGCGAGTGCGCCGAGCGGCTCGACCGCGGCTTCGCCCGCGTCTACCAGGCCGACCTGCTGCGCACGCTGAAGCGGGGCTTCGCGCGCAAGTTCGCGGCCATGCCGGTGCCGCCCGGCGTGGACGCAGCGGCCGCGCTGTCCGCGCGCAGCTTCGTGGAATTCGACGACGCCGCGACGGCGCCGCTGCACGGCTTCGTCGATGCGCAGGACTATTACCGGCGGGCCTCGTGCGGGCGCTTCCTGCGTGGCGTCGGGCGCCCGGTGCTGGTCGTGCACGCCGCGGACGACCCGTTCATGGTGCCGCACATCGTGCCCGCCGCCGAGCAGCTGTCGCCGCACGTGACGCTGGAGCTGTGCGCCCACGGCGGCCACGTCGGCTTCGTCGCGGCGGGAGCGGGGCTGCGTCCGCGGTACTGGCTGGAGATGCGCCTCGCGGCTCACCTCGAGCAGCTGCACGGCACCCGCGAATGAGCAGCGACGCCGCTGCGCCCGAACTGTCCGTCGTGATCCCGGCGCTGGACGAGGTGCACGCGCTGCCGCAGCTGATCGAGCAGCTGCACGCCCAGGAGGGCGTGACGCTGGAGATCATCGTCGCCGACGGCGGCTCCCGCGACGGCACGGCTCAGCGCGCGGAGGCGGCCGGCGCGCGGGTGGTGCAGGCGCCGCGCGGCCGCGCCATCCAGATGAACCAGGGCGCGGCGACCGCGCGCGCGCCGCTGCTGCTGTTCCTGCACGCCGACTGCGGCTTCACCTCGCCGACGCAGCTGCGCGACGCGGTGCGTGCGCTGCGGGAAGTGATGGCACACCAGCCGCGCAGCGCGGGGCACTTCGGCCTGCGCTTCGCGCGGCGCTCGCTGGGGCACCCGCTGTTCTACCGGTACCTCGAGGAAAAGACCGTCAGCAACCGTCCGGGCACGATCAACGGCGACCAGGCGATGCTGCTGCCGGCGGCATGGTTCCGCGAGCTGGGCGGGTTCGACCAGCGGCTGCCGTTCCTCGAGGACCAGCGCTTCGCCGCGCGCATCGTCGCGCACGGCCGCTGGGTACTGCTGCCCGGCCGGCTGCTGACCTCGGCGCGGCGCTTCGAGACCGAAGGCCATTACCGGCGCTACACGCTGATGTCGCTGATCATGGGCATGCACGCCGCCGGCGCCGACGAGTTCTTCGCGCATGCCTCGCGGCTCTACGCTTCGCAGGCCGAGACCGGCCGCCTGCGGCTGTCGGTGGCGCTCGGACTGCTGCGCGAAACGCTCGCGGGCATGGGCTGGCGACGGGCGCTGCGCACGATCTGGCGTGCGGGCCGCTACGCGCGGCAGAACGCCTGGCAGCCGTTCTTCTTCTGCGACGTGGCGCTGCGCCCGCTGATCGGGCCGCGCGATCCGTTCCTGGCATTCCACGACGGAGTGTTTGCGCGGGTCACCGACAACGTCGTATTCGATGCGCTGGCGGCGCTGCTGCTCGCGGTCTGGTTCCTGGGAGTGCTGCCCCTGGCCTTCACGCTGGTGGACGGGATGCGGCGCTGACTGACAGGCGTCAGACGAAAAAAAGGCCGCCCTGGGGCGGCCTTTTTGCTGCAGCGTGGCGCTACTTCTTCGCGGCGCCGGCCTTCTGCGCCTCGATCTCGATGCGCAGCGCAATCTCGTCGCTGATCGCGGGCACGTAGCCGCCCATGCCGAAGTCGGAGCGCTTGATGCTGGCCACCGCATCCGCACCGCAGGCCGGCACCTTCAGCATCGGATGGTCCATGCAGGCGAAGTGGGTCACCTTCAGCGTCACCGGCTTCGTCACGCCGTGCAGGGTGAGGTCGCCGGTCACCGACTTCACCTTGTCGCCGTCGAAGTCGAGCTTGCCCGACTTGAAGGTGATGACCGGGTACTTGGCGGCATCGAAGAATTCCGGCCCCTGCAGGTGCTGGTCGAGCTTGGGCACGCCGGTGTCCATCGACGCGACCTGGATCGTCACGTCCACGCTGCCGGTCTTCCTGGCCGCGTCGAGCGTCACCGTGCCCTTGGTGTCGGTGAACTTGCCGGAGTGGTGCGAGTAGCCCAGATGCATCCAGTCGAAGTTGGCGAAGGTGTGCGTCCGGTCGATCTCGTAGGTCTCGGCCCAGGCGGGAGCCGCAGCGGCCGCAAGCAGCAGCAGGGCGATGGTGGTCTTCATGGATTCCTCGTGCGTTTCTCGGGGGAGCCGGATGGTACTGGACGCGGGCGCCGCGACTCCAGCGCCGGCGCGCTATTTCGGGGCCGACAGGGCCAGGCGGAAGTGCACCGGCACCTCGTTGGCGACGAGGTCGCCTTCGTTCCATTCGCCGCCGCCGACGCCGAAATCGCTGCGCCGGATGCCGAACTCGCCGGTGGCGACCGCGGTGTGGTCCGCATTGGCCTTGAGCGTCAGCGGCACCCGGATCTCGCGTGCCTGGCCACGGACCGTGAGTTGCCCGCGCACCTCGTACCGGTCGGCGCCGAGGCCCTTCACCTGCGTGCTGCGGAACGTCGCCTTGGCAAAGCCGGCGGCGTCGAGCCAGGGCGCGGTCAGCGCGGTGGTGTCGGCTTCCTCGTTGCCGGTGGCGATGCTGGCGATTTCCACGTCCAGCTCGGCCGAGCCGGTCTCGGGCTTCGCCGGGTCCAGCCGCACCTTGCCGGAGAAGCGCTTGAACGTGCCGGTGACGGGCACGCCCATCTGCTTCACGGCGAAGCCGATCTCGCTCTTCGACGCGACCACGCTGCGCGTGCCGGCGGCTGCCGGCGCGGCCGCAGGCTCCGCCGCGGCGGCCGCAAACGGCAACAGGAACGTCACCGCCAGCACGCGGATCACGGCGCCGGCCCGGGCGGTCGCCGGCGGGGCAGCATGCGCCACAGCACCTCGTCGCGATCGATCACCGCGTGCTTGATGGCCGCGGCCACGTGCATTCCGATCAGTCCCAAGAACATCCATGCGAGCCATTTGTGAACGACCTCCAGCGCTTCGCCGAGCGGCGGATTCTTGGACAGCAGGTCGGGCAGCGGCAGCACGCCGAGCCAGACCGTCTGGAAACCCTTGGCCGAGCTCATCAGCCAGCCGGTGAGCGGCATCGCGAACAGGAACAGGTACAGCAGGTGATGCGTGACGTCGGCGATGCGCATTTCCCAAGGCCGCATCGTTGGCGGCAGCGGCGGCGGCGCGTGGAACAGCCGCCACGCCAGCCGCAGCATCACCAGCGCGAACACCGTCACGCCGATCCACTTGTGGTACGAGAACAGCTGCAGCCGCTTGGGCGACACCGGCATGTCCGCCATGCTCAGCCCGAGCGAGAACGAGAAGAACAGCGCCAGCGCGATCAGCCAGTGGAGCAGCTGCGCGGTGCGCGTGTAGCGCGAAAGATGCACCGGATCGCCCGTCACGCGGCCTCCATGGGCGCGGCTGCGGGCTCGACCGGTGCCGAGCGCAGCAGCAGCGCGAGCGCGCCGAGCGTGAGCAGCCCGGCGCAGAACAATGCAGCCCCTGGAAAATACACCCGCGCGGCAGGTGCGGAAAAGGCGCTGAACAAGTGCGCCATCAGCGGCGGCCCTGCGATCGCGCTCAGCGAGTACAGGCTGGCGACGGCGCCCTGCAGCTCGCCCTGGGCATTGCGCGGGACCTGGCGTGACAGCAGCGCGTTCACCGACGGATACGTCAGGCCGCCGAGCAGCCACACCAGCATCACCGCGTAGACCATCCAGCCCTGCGTGGCGAAGGCGTAGCCGAAGTACATGGTGGCGCCGCAGACCAGGCCGACGACGGCCGCGCGACGCTCCTTCAAACGTGCCACCAGCGGCCCGGTGAGTCCGCCCTGGCTGATCATCATCAGCACGCCCACCGCGGCCAGCGATGCGCCGACCTGCACCGGCGACCAGCCGAACTTGAACATCGAATAGAACGACCAGGTCGCCGGCAGCACCTGGTGGCCGAGTTGCCAGAGGAACATCACGCCGAGCAGGCCGAGCACCGCCGGGTGGCGCCGCATCTGCGCCAGCGCACCGAGCGGATTGGCCCGCCGCCACTCGAACGGCCGGCGATGCGCCGGGTCGAGCGTCTCCGGCAGGGCGACGCAGCCGAACGCGAAGTTGGCGAGCGCGCAGCCAGAGGCCACGAAGAACGGCGCGCGCGGCCCCAGCTGCGCCAGCAGGCCGCCGAGCGCCGGCCCGAGCACGAAGCCCGCGCCGAACGCGGCGCCGAGCAGCCCGAAGTTGCGCGCCCGCTGCTCCGGCGGCGTCACGTCGGCCATGTAGGCGTAGGCGGGCGAGAACGCCGCGCCGGCCATGCCGGCGACGATGCGGCCGGCGTACAGCCAGGCCAGGGTCGGCGCAAATCCCATCACCGCGTAATCCACGCCGAAGGCCAGCAGCGACAGCAGCAGGACCGGCCGCCGCCCGAAACGGTCCGACAGGTTGCCGAGCACGGGGGCGCAGAAGAATTGCGCGACCGCGAAGGCAAAAGCCAGCCAGCCGCCGTGCACGGCGGCATCGGCGATGCCCTCGCCGGTGAGCTGCGTGATCAGCCCGGGCAGCACCGGGATGACGATGCCGAAGCCGATCGTGTCCACCAGCAGCGTGGCCAGGATGAAGGCGACGGCGCGTCGCGATGCGGCGGGAGCGGCGGTCATGGCGGTCGCGGGCCGTCAGGCGGCCCCGAAGAATTCCAGCGCACGCCGCGCGACGATTTCCGGCGACTCCTCGGCGACGAAGTGCCCGGCATCATCCACCAGCTCCACCCGCAGGTCGGCGGCATTGTCCTCGTGCCCACCCAGCATGGACACCGGGATGGCGGCGTCGCGCCGGCCGAACAGCAGCAGCGCCGGTGTCTCGAGCCGCGCCTTCCTGTAGCGGCCGCGCTGCAGCGCCGGCAGCTCGCGCAGCAGGAAGGTGCGGTACAGCGCGGTGCTGGCGCGCGCGCGCTCCGGGACGCGCAGCACGGCGGCGAAGGTCTCGACTTCCTCGTCCGTGAGCTTCCGCTTCACGTAGGCGCGCCGCAGGATCGTCTCGGCGATGCCGCCGCGCGAGCCGACGCTGCGCGTGCCGATGAAGGGCAGCGCGATGTAGGCCTGGTACCAGAAGCGCGCGAGATCCTTCAGCCGCCGCGGATTGCGGTGCTGGAACGGGTGCGGGATGTTCAGAGCGACGTAGCGATGAAAGCGTTCCGGCGCGCGGATGCAGGCGAGAAACCCGACCCAGCCGCCCCAGTCGTGCGCCATCAGCCGCACGCGCGGCAGCTGCAGCGCATCCAGAAGCGCCAGCAGGTCCGACGCCAGGTTCTCCTTGTCGTAGCCCAGCGCCGGCGCCTCCGACCAGCCGAAGCCCCGCAGGTCCGGACAGATCACGCGGTAGTGCTTCGCCAGCCCGGGGATCACGCGTCGCCACATCCACCAGTGCTGCGGCCAGCCGTGCAGCAGCACCAGCGGCTCGCCCTGCCCGGCTTCGGCCAGGTGGACGCGGAGGCCGTTGACTTCGATGAACCGGTGCGTGACGCCGGGGATCTCGGGCAGTGCGGGCTGCCCGCTCATGGCTTGACGGGCGGCGGCGTACGCACCGGCAGCGGCACGTTGCACAGCTCGACGTGGCCTGCCTTGTCCAGGAACCAGTCTTCGCGGCGCGTGCGGCGCGAAGCGACGTATTCCTTCCAGGTCGCCGTGTCCGTGCGCAGCAGCTGCAGTGCGGTGCGCTCGGCGGCCGGGACATCGGCCGCGACGCGCACCGACTTCAGCGCGACGTACTGCCCGGGCTTTTCGTAGAACCCGAGCGGCCCGGTGCCGCGCGGCAGCGTGGACAGCTTCTCCATGCCCTGCACGACGCGTCCCACCAGCGTCACGTTCTTGTCGAGGTGGCGCGGGGCGTGGCCGATGACCACGTACAGCTCCTTGCCGCCGCCGGAGTCCGCGGTATCGCCGCGCCCAGCTCCGACCATGGCGTAGCAGTGGCACAGCCAGGCCTTGTTCTTCGCGGGGTCGCGCGCCGACGGAAACCCGGACGACCAGCCGACCTGCGGTGCGTAGACGTCGCCATCCGGCGAGCGCGTGAAGGGCAGGTCCGCGGCGAGCGTGCGGAAGAACTCCGCCGGCAACGTCGCCTTGCCGGTCTTCACCGGCTTCTGCTTCGCCGCGTCCTCCTCGGGATCGCCCCACTGCACCACGTAGTTGTCCTGCGAGCGGACGATGGACAGGCCGTCGTAATAGCCCTCGCGGGCCAGCGACTCGATGTTGGCGACGTGGTTCGGCGCGAAGCCCGGAGCCAGCTCGACGATGACGCGGCCGCTGGCCAGCTCGACGTACAGCGTGTGGGCGGGGTCGAGCGTGCGCCAGTCCGCGGGCGTGGAGGCTTCGAGGATCTCGGCGCTGGTGCGGGGCTTCGCGGGCGTCCTGGCCTGTGGCGCAGCCGCGGCCAGCAGCAGCGGCACCAGCAGCACGGCGGCAGGACGCGACATGGCCGCATTGTGCGACACCCACGACCCGGCGCAAGCTGTCCTCGCCGCGCGGGGGCGCTGCGTTGGGGAAAGATGATGAGCGCGACGCGGGCAGGTTGGGCGCCGGTTCTGGCGATGGGCGCCTGCGCGCTGCTGGCCGCCTGCAGCGACGGCGGCCGCAGCAGCGCGGTGACGGTTCCCGGCAATGCCGACGTCGGCTGCACCGGCGCGCATGCCGAGGTCAAGCACGCGTACTACGGCGACCTGCACGTCCACACGCGCGACTCGGTGGACGCCTACAACTTCCAGACCATGAACGGCCCGCGCGAGGCCTACCAGTTCGCGCGCGGGCAGCCGCTCGGGCTGCCCGGCGGCGACAGCGACCCGCACATCCCGCTGCGGCTGCTGCAGCTCGATCGCCCGCTCGACTTCGCTTCCGTGATCGACCATTCCGATTTCCTCGGCGGCTGGTACGAGGTGTGCCAGGGCAGCGGCGCGGTGCCGGCCGGCACCAATCCCGGCTGCGAGGTCGTCGGCGACTACGTGCGCCAGAACATCCGCCAGTTCGTGGAGGGTGACGCGCCGGTGCCGCTGCTGGCGATCACCACGATCACCGGCCAGACGCCGCAGACGCAGATGCCGTGGGCCGGCCAGGTGGCGATCGCCGACGAGCAGAACGTGCCCTGCTCGTTCAGCACCTTTCCCGGCTACGAGTTCACCTCGCAGCGCCACGGCCAGCACATCCACCGCCAGGTGATCTTCGGCCCGGGCACGAGGCCGCCGGACGTCATCCACGTGCAGCAGCCGCCGGACCTCGTGCTCGGCAGCAACGCCGACGAGGACTGGGACCTGCTCGAGGAACTGGCGCAGCAGTGCCCGCCGGGCGGCGAGTGCAACGCGCTCACCATCCCGCACAACCCGAACCTGTCGGACGGCGGGCTGTTCCTGCCGGCCGACCCGGTGACGGGCGTACCGCCCGCACGGGGCGGCGTGCCGATGAGCAAGGCCGATGCAGAGCTGCGCGCGCAGTACGACCGCGTCATCGAGATCTTCCAGCACAAGGGCAACTCGGAGTGCGGCATCGGGCTCGACGGCGGCTGGCTCGTCGGCGATGACGCGGACTGCAACTTCGAGCTGACCAAGAACATCTGCTGGCGCGCCCACGACGATCCCGCCAATCCCGCGGCCTGCCGCGCCGCGTGCAGCGGTGATCCGGCGAAGGATCCGGCGTGGTGCCGCCTGCAGTACCACCCGACGTTCGCCACGGACGTCTGCCAGGTCGAGGGCCGCGACGGCACCTCGGGGCCGACCGAGAACTGCATCGCGCCGCTGGACATGGCGCGCAACGTGCTGGCGCAGGGGCTGGCGATCCGCAGGAAGCTGGGCGTGAACCCGCAGCACCTCGGCTTCATCGGCTCGACCGACACCCACGGCGGCGACGCCGGCAATGTGCGCGAGCAGGGCTTCACCGGCCACGGCGGCGTGCTCGACGACGAGCCCAAGGACCAGCTCGGCTTCTGGGCCTGCGACAACACGAGCAAAACCGAGGACCCGTCCAACCCGGCGAACTGCACGAACCGCGTGTTCCTCGACTGGGCGCGCGGCTTCAATCCCGGCGGCCTTGCCGGCGCGTGGGCGCCGGAGAACACGCGCGGCGCGATCTTCGGGGCGCTGCAGCGCGGCGAGACCTTCGCCACGTCCGGGCCACGACTGCGCATCCGCACGGTGGCGATGTGGCAGACGCCGCCCGCGAACGCCTGCGACGTGGTGCTGTCCGGGCGCACGCCCGCCGGCGCCATCGCCATGGGCAGCAACCTGCCGCTGCGAGCCGGCGCGGGCGCGCCGTGGATCGTGGCGGCCGCCGAGCGCGACGTCGGCGGCGATCCGGGCCTGCCGCTGGAGCGCCTCGACCTGGTCAAGGCCTGGCTCGACGCGGGCGGTCAGCCGAAGGTGAAGGTCTACGCGGGCGTGGCGTCCACCGGCGCCGCGAGCGTCGAGCCTTCCCACGCCGACTGCGGCGTCGTGCGCACCGGGCATCCCGCGAAGCTGTGTGCGGTGTGGCGCGATCCCGACTTCGACGCCGCGCACGACGCCTTCTGGTACGCCCGCGTGCAGGAAATCCCCTCGTGCCGCTGGAGCACGCAGCTGTGCACCACGAACCACGTGGACTGCACGAAGCTCGACGCCGCCAACGGCATGTTCCCTGACGACAGCGGCCTGCACGGCTTCGAAGGCTGCTGCCTGATCGCGGGTGCGCCCGGCAGCTTCACCGGGCGCAACAGCTTCAACGTGGTCCGCGAGAAAGGCTGGTCCAGCCCGGTGTGGTACGAGGCTCCCGCAGGACCTTAGTGTGCGCGGGCAGGCTACTCCGGCAGCGTGATCCCCGACCCGCCCATCTCCTTCGGGAAGTCCTTCATCTTCGGCAGGCCGTCCTTCACGCTCAGCACCTTCTCGCCGTAGGAGACGTGTACCGCCGGCTTGAACGGCATCGAGGGAATGGTCGCCGCGTAGACGTCGACCAGGCCCATGCCCGGATGGTCGGTGAAGATGTGGCCGCCGCAGTTCTTGCACCACTTGCGCGCGCTGCCAGGCGTCTTGTTGTAGGTGCCGATCCTGTCCGCGCCCTTGGTCACCTTCAGAGCATCCGGCTTCCACAGGCTGAACGCGTTCACGGGTCCGGCCGACCAGTGCCGGCACGATTCGCAGTGGCAGTAGCCCATCGCCTCGGGCGCGCCCGTCACCGTGTACTCCACCGAGCCGCAGAAGCACTTGCCGTTGTAGGTCGCCATCGCGTGATCCCCTTCGGAAAAAGAGCCGACACTCTACGCCCGGCCCGCGCGCGGCGGGAAGGGCGCGGTCGTATCAGTCGCCGATGCGCTGCGCGCCCACGAGCGCCTTGCCGCGGATCACCACGCTGTCGCCCACGCTGCTGATGCGGATCGTGCGGCCGCCGTCGCCCAGCGTGGCCTCGTAGCGGGCCGGGGACTCCACGCGCAGGCCGGGTCCGCGGATCTCGTCGTCGACGCTGTCGATGAGCAGCTCCGCGTCGATCTGCTCCGGCAGCGACAGCTCGACGCTGTCCCCGACGCTGTCCACCCGGATGCCGCCGGCGCCGACCTGGGTCACCGCCAGCTTCAGCGAATCGCCGATGGACGAGGCCTGCAGCTGCTGCACGCCATCGAGCACCGCCGCATCGCCGATGGATTCGAGCCGCAGCATGCCTTCCACGCCGCTGATCGACGCGCTGTCGCCGATGTTCGAGAGCGCGACCGAGGCACCCTTGGGCACCGTCACCGTGAGGAGATCGACGGCGCGGACCAGCTGGCAGGCCTTGTCGGGCTTGCGCTCGAGCCAGATGCGCAGCGACCGGTCGGAGTGCTCGTGCTTCAGCACCTCGCAGTCATGGTCCTGCTGCGTCGCTGCCTTGCGCTCGTAGGTGAAGGACACCCGGTCCACCGCGCCGGCCACGACCTTGACCGAGCCGGCCATGCGGCTCACTTCGACGCTGCCCTTCGGGTCGAACCTGTACGACTGCTGTTCCTTGTGGACCACCGGATCGGAACCGACATCGCCGATGCGGCCCGAATCGGTCTCGACGGTGATGCCGCCGATGGAGAGGGTGACGGCGAGGATGAGGGGGTGCATGCGGGCTTCACGGGATCCGGAATTTCCCGAAAGATGCCGCGGCCGCTGCAAAGGTTGGAAGCCGCGCCCCCGCCCCATCAACGTGAACGTGTCGAAGGGCGCATCCGTCCGAAGCCGCCGATAATCGCGCCATGCGCAAGCGCAAGGCCACGTCCCCCACCACCCCGCCCGACCAGGCCGTCGCCAACGCCCGCCGCGCGATGGACCAGCGCGCGCTCGGCTACCGCGAGCGCGCCCTCAAGCTGTATCCGTGGATCTGCGGCCGCTGCCGCCGTGAATTCACGCCGGCGACGGTTCAGGAGCTGACCGTCCACCATCGCAACCACAACCACGATGACAACCCCGAGGACGGCAGCAACTGGGAGCTGCTGTGCCTGTACTGCCACGACAACGAGCACCAGCGGCAGGTCGCGCGCCACGCCGCCGGCTCCGGTGCGCCGCGCGAGGCGTCGGTAGCGACCGGCAACCCCTTCAGCGACCTGAAAAGCCTGCTGGCGCAAAAGAAACCGGACTAGCCCTCATGCCGACGATCGAATTCGAGCTGACGCGGGAACACATCGAGCTCAACCAGCTGCTGAAGCTCGCGGGGCTGTGCGACTCGGGCGGCGCGGGCAAGCGGCTCGTGGCCGAGGGGAAGGTGATGGTCGATGGCAAGCCCGAGGCGCGGAAGACCGCGAAGATCCGGGCGGGGCAGGTGGTGGTCTGCGGCGAAGAGAGGATTGTCGTGCGCGCCGAGAACCGGTGCTGATTCGCGCACAGCCGAAGCGCTGGACGCTTCCGCCGGCGCTCAACCCCCGCCTGGTTCTGGAAAAGGGGGGTCTGTCCCCTATTCGCTTATGAATCCCAGCTCAACGCCCCACCCGTCTGATACTCCGTGACCCGCGTCTCGAAGAAGTTTTTCTCCTTCTTCAGGTCCATGACCTCGCTCATCCACGGGAACGGGTTGGTGGCGCCGGGGTAGAGCTGCTTGATGCCGATCTGCTGGCAGCGGCGGTTGGCGATGAACTTCAGGTACTCGTTGAACTGGCTGGCGTTCAGGCCCAGCACGCCGCGCGGCATGGTGTCGTGGGCGTAGCGGATCTCGAGCTCGGTGGCCTCGCGGATCATCTGCGAGATCTCTTCCTGGAACTGGGCGGTCCAGAGGTGCGGGTTTTCGAGCTTGATCTGGTTGATCACGTCGATGCCGAAGTTCATGTGCATCGACTCGTCGCGCATGATGTACTGGATCTGCTCGCTGGTGCCGACCATCTTGTTGCGGCGGCCGAAGCTCAGCAGCTGCACGAAGCCGACGTAGAAGAAGATCCCTTCGAACACCACGTAGAACGCGATCATGTCGCGCAGGAAGCGCTGGTCGGTTTCCGGCGTGCCGGTGTGGAAGTTCGGGTCCGCGAGTGACTGCGTGTACGGCAGGCTCCAGGCGGCCTTGTCGTGGATGCTCGGCACCTCGCGGTACATGTTGAACACCTCGGCCTCGTCCAGGCCCAGGCTCTGGATGCAGTACTGGTAGGCGTGGGTGTGGATGGCCTCCTCGAACGCCTGGCGCAGCAGGTACTGGCGGCACTCGGGGTTGGTCAGGTGCTTGTAGACCGCCAGCACCAGGTTGTTGGCGACCAGGCTGTCGGCCGTCGAGAAGAAGCCGAGCGAGCGCTTGATGATGGTGCGCTCGTCGTCGGTCAGCCCGTTCGGGTCCTGCCACAGCGCGATGTCCGCGCTCATGCCGATCTCGTCCGGCATCCAGTGGTTCTTGCAGGCGTCGATGTACTTCTTCCAGGCCCACTCGTACTTGAACGGCACCAGCTGGTTCAGGTCCGCGCGGCAGTTGATGATCTTCTTGTCGTCGACGTGGATGCGGCGCGCACCCATCTCGAGGCTCTCGAGCCCCGTGGCGCCGGCCACCGGCGGCGGCACCAGCGTGAAGCCCGGCTCCGGCGCGGTCGGCACCACCGGGCTGGGGTGCAGCCCGGCGGTCGCATCGAGCTTGCGCAGCTGCGCGGCGAGCCGCGCGGCTTCCAGCGCGTCACCGCCGGCGAAGGCGGGGGGCAGCTTGCTGTGCTTCGGCGCGGTGTCGCGGGCCTTCGGCGCGGGGGCCGGAGCATCGTCCCAGGTCAGCATGGTCATCTCCTCTGAATCCCTTTCCCTGGACCGCGGCCCCGAAGGGAGCGGCACATCACCGGGAAAAGTCGTGGTGTGGTGTTTGGACAGCGTCCTTCAGTTCAATTTCGCGCCGCTGGCGAACATGTCGCGGTTCTGCTTTTCGCCGGCGTTGCGCATGCTGCGCTTGAGGCTCTCGCAGACGCGCTCGATCTCTTCGATGCAATAGGAACGGAACGAATCCACCTCGGCCTCGTTGGCCAGGTAGGCCAGCTGGAAGCCCGCCTCCACCACGCCCATCGGCGCGAGTGTCTGCGTGCCGGCCTTCGGGTTCAGTACCTTCGTCTTGAAGAGCGTCATCCAGTGGTTCTCCTCGGGCGGGGGACCCTGCCTTTCGGCGGAGCCCTGGCTCTCCTCCCACGGCGGGAAGAGAGGGTCCTTGGGATCGTCTATCGCCATCGTCTCCGGAACATCGGCAAGCCCCTGTCCGCGGCGCGCCTTACTGGCACGCCTCGCACTCCGGATCCAGGATCGAACAGACCTTCGCGCCCGACGCCTCGGTGGCCGCCGCGGCGTTGCCGTTGGCATGGCCATTGGCGCCTTTCGCGGGCCTGGCCGCTTCCGGTGCCGGTGCGGCCGTGCGCGGCGCGGCGTGGTTGCCGCCGGGCTTGGCGCCCTTGCTCACCTGGTTCAGGCGATCGTCGTCGATCGTGGTCTTCTCGGCGTGCGTCGCGCCGAGCGTGCGCAGGTAGTACGTGGTCTTCAGGCCGCTCAGCCAGGCGTGCTTGTAGAGCTCGTCCAGCTTCTTGCCGCTGGGCTGCGCCATGTACAGGTTCAGCGACTG
>DATLCG010000004.1:0-3268 GCA_035526525.1 Binatia bacterium | reverse complement strand
CCGAGCGCGAAATCGTCGGTGGCGCGCGCCTGCTCGGCCTTCATCCACGCGGCCAGCTCGTCCATCGCGGTCGCGGCCGGCCCGATGGCGTCCTTCAGCTCGCGCTGCAGGCGGCGGTCCTTGACGCCCGCGAACGCCTTGGGCACGTCCTTGCGGAAAAACGCGGCGTAGCCGTCGAAGCTTTTCTGCGCGAGGTCCACCCAGGTCTTCGGCATGGGCGTGCGCAAATTGGCGCGGATCTGCGCGGCGGCCGCCGGCAGCGCGCGCGCATAGGCGATGAACGCCTTGAGCCGCACGCCCGCCGGAGCATAGGGGCGGGCGACGTACACGCTCGGGTCCATCTCGTCGTTGACGTAGAACGCGGGATTGGTGAACGGCTGCTCCACCTCGTCCATCCAGAACAGGTCGCTGTCGATGCGCGACAGCAGGTACTGCTTCTCGTAGCGCTGCTGTGCCGTGAGCGCGGCGTCGTCGTAGCCCGCGGCCGCGAGACGCGACGTCTTCAGCGCCGCGATGCGCTGCTCGATCGCGCCGCGGCTCCAGTCCGGCAGCTGGCCGTCGAACTCGTGCCGTCCCTGGCGCACCGCGAATGGCGGGTCGGCGCGGAAGTAATCCTCCATGAACGCATCGAGGAACTGCGGCCACGGCTGGGCCGGCTTCGGCGGCTGCGTGTTGCAGGCGAGCAGCAGGGACGCAAGGAGGACGGGCACGAGCGTGCGCATGGCGTTGTCGTTCGAATGGAGTGCGCGCGCATGGTAGCGCGGGGCCTGCCCTCGTCCTAGAAGGGCACGCCCATTTTCCGGCCGATGTCCCACAGGTCCTTCTGGGCGTCCTCGGCCATCATCACCACGATCGATTGCTCCGGCTTCATGCCCTGCGCCGCGTGCAGGGCCCAGGCCAGGGCATGCGCCGATTCGAGCGCGGGGATGATGCCTTCGCGCTGGCTCAGGCGCTGGATCGCATTCTTGGCCGAGTCCTCCGCGTAGAGCACGTCCTCGACGCGGCCGGTGCTGCGCAGCCAGGCGTGCTCGCGCGTGACGGCCGGGTATTCGAGGCCTTCCATGATGGAGCGGGCTACGCGCTTTTCCTGCTCGCTCATCGGCACCCGCGACGGGTCCATCGCGCCGGTGTTCCGGCGCGGGGCGGGTTCGCTGGCGGCGGGCTTCGGGGTCACGCACACCAGCCGCGTTTCGCAGCCCGTGGTCAGGTAGGGCGGGAAGAACCCCAGCGCGTCGGCATTGTTGCCGCCGCGCGAGACCAGCACGTCCGGTGGCCGGCGCGTCACCGCCATCACCTGGCGGCGCGTTTCACGGCCGATCGCAGCCGTGAACTCCCGCGCCATCATCGGGTAGGGCGGCGGGGCGGCGTCCAGGCCCAGCACCAGCAGCGCGTCGTCGGGGTGCTGGCCCCAGTACTCGAGCGCGGCCTCGCGCACGTCGGCATTGCGCAGGGTGCTGGCGTCCACCGCCTGCAGGTTGGCGCCCATCAGCCACAGGCTGAAGACGTTGCTGGACTGGCGGTGCATCTCGTCCGAGTCCATGTAGACCACGGCCTCGAGACCGAGCCGGGCCGCGATCGACGCCATGATCACGCCGCGGCGGCCGTCGGTGGTTCCGGTCACCAGCGTCTTGCGGCCAAGCCGCCGCGCCAACAGCGCCGTGCCGACCACGGCAATGGTCAGGTGCGTGTCCGCCGGCGACAGGTCCTCGCGCTTCAGGAAGATCTGCGCGCCCTTGATCTCGTCCGACAGGCGCTTGCAGTGCATGAGCGAGGAAGGCCGCCGAGCGTGGGCGATCAGCTCGCGGTCCAGCAGCTCCAGGAACGGGGGATCGCTGCGGACCTTCTGGTAATCGGCGGCGAGCTGCTCGAACAGCCGCATGCGCCGCGCTTCGTCGCCGAAGCGCCGTACCGGCGGCGCCTTGGGCATCTCGGCGGCGTCGACGAATTCCACGCGCTCGCGCTGGGCCTGGCGAAACAGCGGGTCGGTGGGGGCGAGGATCATCCCCATGCTGATGGTCTTCTGCCACTCGCGGGTGGTGGCGTTGCCCTGCTTGGCCCAGAGGGTGCGCGCCTGCTTGAGGAAGTCCTCGGTGCGCCGCGTCTCGAAATACAGCTCCAGCAGCTTCAGCCGGACCGCATGCTGCTTGGCGTCGTCGTTGAGCTGCTGCAGCAGCAGCGTCTCCAGGTCGCGGTAGAAGCTGTCGAGACGCTCGCCGGTCGGGCGGAAATTGTTGTCGTCGACCGTCGGAACATCCGTGTCTCTCGGTCGTCGCGTCATCGGACTCGCGTCATGCGGCCGTTGCGGACCGCTTCCCAGGCGGAGCGTGATCCACAGTCTGGGCGAGATAAAGCCATGTTTCAACAACGGTATCGGGATTGAGCGAAATGCTGTCGATGCCCTGGTCGAGCAGCCAGCGGGCCAGGTCCGGATGGTCCGAGGGTCCCTGGCCGCAGATGCCGATGTACTTGCCGTGCTTGCGGCACGCCTGGATGGCCATCGCCAGCATGCGCTTGACCGCCGGATCGCGTTCGTCGAACGCGGCGGCCACCAGCCCGGAGTCCCGGTCCAGGCCCAGGGTCAGCTGCGTCATGTCGTTGGAGCCGATCGAGAAGCCGTCGAAGTGCTCCAGGAATTCCTCGGCCAGCACGGCGTTCGACGGCAGCTCGCACATCATGATGAGTTTCAGCCGTTCTCGCCGCGCCGCAGGCCGTTCTCGGCGAGGATCTCGCCGACGCGCCGGGCCTCGCCCAGGGTCCGCACGAACGGCACCATCACCTGGACGTGGGTCAGGCCCATGTCGTCGCGCACGTGCTTCAGCGCCTGGCACTCCAGGTCGAAGCACGGCCGGAAGTCGGCGGCGATGTAGCGCGCCGCGCCGCGAAAACCCAGCATCGGGTTTTCCTCGTGCGGCTCGAAGGCGCGGCCGCCGAGCAGGTTGGCGTACTCGTTCGACTTGAAATCCGACAGGCGCACGATCACCGGCTCGGGCGCGAACGCCGCGGCGATGGTGGCGATGCCTTCCGCCAGCCGCTGGACGAAGAAGCGCCGCGGATCGCCGTAGGGCGCGATGCGCCGCTCGATCTGCGCCCGCACCTCGGCCGGCTGGCGGTCGAGCTCGAGCAGGGCGCGCGGATGCACGCCGATCTGCTTGTTGATGATGAACTCGAGGCGGGCCAGCCCGACGCCGCGGTGCGGCAGCGCGGCGAAGTCGAAGGCCTGGTCGGGGTTGCCGACGTTCATCATGATCTTCACCGGCACCGCCGGCAT
>DATLCG010000003.1:0-23964 GCA_035526525.1 Binatia bacterium | reverse complement strand
CACGCGCGAGGACCTGTTCGAGGGCGAGGCCGAGTACGACACCATCGCGCAGATCGTGGCGTCGGTGCGCATCCCGGTGTGGGCGAACGGCGACGTGGATTCGCCCGCGAAGGCCGCGCAGGTGTTGCGCGGCACCGGCGCGGCGGGACTCATGATCGGGCGCGCGGCGCAGGGCCGGCCGTGGATCTTCCGCGAGATCGCACAGTACCTGGCGACTGGCGCATTCCTGCCGGAGCCGTCGCTCGCCGAGGTGCGTGCGCTGCTGCTGTCGCACCTCGACGGCCTCTACGCCCTGTATGGCGAGGCGCAGGGCGTGAAGTTCGCCCGCAAGCACATCCGCTGGTATTGCCAGGATCGGCCCGGGCGCGAGGCCTTCTGGCGAGAGGTCAGCCGCATCGGGGACGCGCGCACCCAGCGCGCGTGCGTGGAAACGTTCTTCTCCGGCGGGGCGCTGGCCGCGGCGGCCTGAGTCAGGCCGGCCGCGCCAGCCGGTCGGCGATCACGCGGATGACTTCGGGGTTGTAGCCGAGCCCGAAGTGGCTGCCGCGCACCTCGACGTTCTCGGTGTTCGGCGCCTGCTCTTCCACCGAGCAGCGCCAGGCCACGATGCCGTCGTTCTTCGAGTGGATCGCGGTGCAGGGCACCGGCGGCGGCGTGCGGCGGCGCTGGAAGCCGTCCCAGTCGAGCTTCGCCGCAGCGCCCCGGTTCATGATCTTCCACAACGCGTAGACGTTGTTGGCGTTGGGGTGGCCGTTGAACGGGCTGCCGAGCGTGAATACCCGGCGCACGCATTCCGGCGCGGCGCGCGCCAGTTCGCGAGCAAACACGCCGCCCAGGCTCCAGCCGACCAGGCTGACCTTGCGGCCTTCACGCTCGTGCAGCTGCCGGATCAGCGTGCGCAGCGCGTCGCGGATGCCGCCGCGCATGCCGAGGTTGCGGCCCTGCCCCCAGCCGCGGGCGTCGTAGCCGAGCGCGCGGAGCATCTCGCGCAGCGGCCGCGTCGAATGGTCGCGCGTGCCGAATCCGGGGATGACGAGCACCGCGTGGCCGTCGCCGCGCGGCAGCTCGCGCAGCAGCTTCGCGCGCACCGCCAGGAACCGCAGGTACTCGGCGTACGCGCGGGTCTCGGCGATCAGCAGCAGTGGCGACGGCGCCCGCACGTCCACCTCGTCCTCGCGCAGGAACGGCACGGTCATGGCGGCGAAGCTGCGCGCGCGGACGGGCGCAGTGGACAGGTCATTTCACGACGCGCAGCTTGGGCCTCTTCGGCGCCGACGGCCCGGGCGTGCCGGCGCCGGACGCCGGATCGGGCGGCTCGACCTCGCCGAACACGATGCCCTCGCCATTCTCGCGCGCGAACACCGCGAGCACCGCGCCGCTTGGCACCTGCACCTCGAAGGGATGCCCCGAGAACCGCGCGAAGAAGCGGATCGGGTCGCGCTGCAGGTCGAGGTTCTGCACCGCCATCGGGCTGATGTTCAGCGTGATGCGCCCTTCCTTGACGAATTCGCGCGGCACCGCGACGCCCTCGGCGTCGGCGGCGATCAGCAGGTGCGGGGTGTAGCCGTTGTCGGCGGCCCAGTCGTAGACCGCGCGGATCAGGTACGGCCGGCGGGAACGCGGCACGTCGGTGCTAGCGCAGCGCGCGCTCGGCCGGCGTCAGGCTGTGCAGGAAGGCGGCGCGCCCGAACAGCCGCTCCGAGTAACGCTGCAGCGGCTTGCCCGCGGCGCCGAGCTCCACGCCGAGCGAGGGCAGCCGCCACAGCAATGCGGCCCACAGTGCGTCCACGCAGGAAAAGTCGCCCGACAGGAAGTAGTTGCGCAGCGTGAACAGGTTGATCCCGGCCACCAGGCTTTCGCACAGCTGCTTGCGCGATTTCTGCGCCACCGCCGCCGGCCCGGCCTTGATCTGCGCCACCAGCGGCACCAGGTCCTGCTCCACGCGGTGCAGCGCCAGCCGCAGGCGCGCGCGCGCCGACGGCTCCACCGGCATCAGCGGCGGATGCGGGTATCGCTCGTCGAGGTACTCCACGATGATGCGCGGCGTGTTCAGCACCACCTCGCGATCGGCGAGCGTGGGCACCGCGTGCAAGGCGTCCAGCGCCAGCAGGTCCTCGGCCGGCACGCCCGGCTTGAGGTATTCCAGGTGCAGGCCGTCGATGTCCTTCTCGGCGACCACGATGCGGACCCAGTGGCTGGCCAGGTCTTCCCCGTAGCAGTACACGGTCATGCCCGCGCGCGTGACCGCGGCCGTGGGCACGGGCTTCACCGGCTTGCCCTTCACGGGCGCGCCGATGCCCGGCACCAGGGCCGGACGGGGCGGAGACGGCTTCTTGGTACTCAGTGCACGTCCTTCCAGTACTCGGCCTTCAGCAGGTACGCGAGGCCCGAGAACACCAGCATGAACAGCAGCACCCCGACGCCCGTCGCCATCCGCGCGTTGCGGCCCGGCTCGGCGGCGTACACCAGGAAGTTGGTCAGGTCGCCGACCAACGCCTTGTATTCATCCGGCTTCATCGTCCCCGGCTGTGCGAGGACCAGGGGGGCCGCGTGGTGCTCGCCGTGACCGTCCTCGCCTTCCTTGGCTTCCGGCTTGACCTGCCAGCCCTGCAGTTCGCCCAGGACGTGCGGCATGGACACGCCCGGCAGCACGAGGTTGTCGACGCCGCGCGGACGCGACGGATCGGCATAGAAGCTCAGCAGGTAGCTGTAGATCCAGTCCGCGCCGCGCTCGCGTGCCGACAGCGACAGGTCCGGCGGCGTGCGCCCGAACCACTTCTCGGCTTCCGCGGCCGGCATCGCCGTGCGGATGGTGTCGCCGAGCTTGTCCGCGTTGATCATCAGGTTCGCCTGCACCAGGTCCTCGGGAATGGCGAGGTCGCGGGCGATGCGGTTGTAGCGAAGGTACTTCAGCGAGTGGCAGCCGGAGCAGTACGCCATGAAGTCGCGCGCGCCGCGCTGCAGGGACGCGAGGTTGGCGGTGTTGGCCTTGAAGCTGTAGGGCAGGTTTTCGGACGCGACGGCCGGAGCGGCCGCCAGCGCCAGCGCCAGCCAGAGCGCCCGCTTCACGACGTCACCCGCTCGGGCACGGGCTTGTAGCTGTCGCGGCGCGAATACCACGGCATGCCGAGGAAGAACGCGTAGTAGACCAGCGTGCCGACCTGGGCCAGCGTGGTCGCCAGCGGGTCCGGCTTCTGCATGCCGAGGTAGTTCAGCATCACGAAGGCGGCCGCGAACAGCATCACCGCGACCTTGAAGATGGGACCGCGGTAGCGGATCGACCGGACCGGGCTCCGGTCGAGCCAGGGCAGGAAGAACAGCAGGGCCACCGCGCCGAACATGACGAGCACGCCCCAGATCTGCGTGCCCCAGAACGACGGGGTCGCCCGCAGCATCGCGTAAAAGGCGCCGAAGTACCACGCCGGCGTGATGTGCTCGGGCGTGGACAGCGGGTTGGCCGGCGTGAAGTTCGGATGCTCGAGGAAGTAGCCGCCGCCCTCGGGCACGAAGAACACCACGGCGAGGAAGATCGTCAGGAACACGGCGGTGCCCCACAGGTCCTTCACCGTGTAATACGGGTGGAACGGGATGCCGTCGACCGGGTGACCCTGCGCGTCCTTCTGCTGCTTGATCTCGATGCCGTCGGGATTGTTCGAGCCGACCTCGTGCAGCGCAAGGATGTGCGCCAGCACCAGGCCGACCAGCACGAACGGCAGCGCGACCACGTGCAGCGAGAACAGCCGGTTGAGCGTCGGGTCCGATGGCGTGAAATCGCCCTGGATGAACAGCACCAGCTTTTCGCCGACGAACGGAATCGTGCCGAACAGGTTGATGATGACCGACGCGCCCCAGTAGCTCATGTTGCCCCACGGCAGCACGTAGCCGCAGAAGGCCTCGGCCATCAGCACCAGGTAGATCAGGCAGCCGAAGATCCAGATCAGCTCGCGCGGCTTGCGGTGCGAGCCGTAGATCACGCTGCGGAACATGTGCAGGTAGACGACGATGAAGAAGGCGCTGGCGCCGGTCGAATGCAGGTACCGCAGGATGTTGCCCCACGGCACGTCGCGCATGATGTATTCGATCGAGTCGAACGCGGTCTCCTCGCCCGGCTTGTAGTGCATCGCCAGCCAGATGCCCGTGATCAGCTGGTTGACGAGCACCACCAGCGCCAGCGAGCCGAAGAAGTACCAGACGTTGAAATTCTTCGGCGCGTAGTACTCCGCGATGTGATCCTTCCAGATCTTCGTCAGCGGGAAACGGTCGTCGATCCAGCCGAGGAAGCCCGTGGTCTTGTGCGGGTTCGGGACGATGGCCATTTAGGCGTGCTCCGTCTTCGCGTCTTCGCCGATGACCAGCGTCTTGTCGTCGGCGTAGCGGTGCGGGGGCACGACCAGGTTGAGGGGCGCCGGCACACCCTTGAACACGCGGCCGGCGAGGTCGAACTTGGAGCCGTGGCACGGGCAGAAGAACCCGCCCTCCCAGTCCGGCGCCACGTCCGGCGCCGGATGATCCGGCCGGAACTTGGGCGAGCAGCCGAGGTGCGTGCACACGCCCTTCAGCACGAGGAATTCCGGCTTGATCGCGCGCGCCGCACCAGTGACGTAGTCCGGCTGCTGCTTGGCCTTGGACTCCGGGTCGCTGAGCACCGCCGTGACCTTCTCAAGGCTGGCGAGCATCTCCGGCGTGCGGCGGATGACCCACACCGGCTGGCGCCGCCACACCGCGACGATCTGCTGTCCCGGCTCGATCTTGCTGATGTCCAGCGTGACCGGGGCACCGAGCGCCTTGGCCTTCTCGCTGGGCATCCACGACGCCACGAACGGAACCGCGGCGAAACCGGCGCCGACGGCGCCGACGACGGATGTGCTGAGCGTTAGGAACCGGCGGCGGCCGCCGTCCACGCCTTCTTTGCTCATTTCGAATCTCGCTCCCTGGGTCGAGAGTGCAGCGCGGCGGCGAACTGAAGAATGACGCGCTCAAACCGCCCGGGCGCAAGTATAAAGTGTGTCCCCGACCGATTAATAGCGCGCCGCTGCATTTTTCCCTCGGCGGCGCGGTTGCCATGACCACCACCGCGATCCGAGACATCGCCCGGCGCCTGACCGCGCAGGGGGCCTGGCTGGCAGTCGCCGAATCCTGCACCGGGGGGCTGCTGGCAAAGCAGCTGACCGACCTCCCCGGCAGCTCGGCGTGGTTCGACCGCGGGGTGGTCACTTACGCCAACCGGGCGAAGCAGCAATTGCTGGGCGTACCGGCCGCCCTGCTGCAGCGGGACGGCGCGGTCAGTGAAGCCTGCGCACGTGCCATGGCCGCGGGGCTGCGCCGGCGTGCGCGCGTGCAGTGGACCGTGGCGATCACCGGTGTCGCCGGGCCGGGCGGGGGTACCGCCGCCAAGCCCGTCGGACGGGTCTGGATTGCCTGGGCCGGGCCGGGCGGGATCGAGGCGCGCCGCTTCCGCTTTCGAGGCGGGCGCAGCGCGATCCGCGCCGCCGCCGCCCGCGCGGCCATCGCCGGCCTGCGCGCGCGGCTGCTGCGGGGCGGGTGACGGGCGGCCGCTGCTTGCGGCGCTGCGCAGCGCGCCCGGCGGGGCGGGCCGGCGCGTTATAACGCGCTGGCCAATCGCCCACGCACCGCGCCGCGTCAAGTCTGGTCAGGTTTCCGGTGCGGAGGAATAATTTGCGGCACCAGACGGCAGCTACCAGACAGTGAGGCGGGAGCATTCATGAGCGACATTCGCAGCAAGGTGGACGACGGCCGCAAGAAGGCCCTCGAGGCGGCACTCGGCCAGATCGAGCGCCAGTTCGGCAAGGGCGCCGTGATGCGCATGAGCGACGGCGAGACCATCCGCGACGTCGAGGTGGTCTCCACCGGCTCGCTGTCGCTGGACGCCGCGCTCGGCATCGGCGGCCTGCCGCGTGGCCGCGTGGTCGAGATCTACGGGCCGGAATCCTCCGGCAAGACCACCATGACGCTGCACGTCGTCGCGCAGGTGCAGAAGGCCGGCGGCGTCGCCGCCTTCATCGACGCCGAGCACGCGCTCGACACCACCTACGCCGCCAAGCTCGGTGTCAACGTCGACGACCTGCTGATCTCGCAGCCCGACACCGGCGAGCAGGGCCTGGAGATCGCCGACATGCTGGTGCGCTCCGGCGGCGTCGACGTGGTGGTGATCGACTCGGTGGCGGCGCTCACGCCCAAGGCCGAGATCGAGGGCGAGATGGGCGACCAGCTGCCGGGCCTGCAGGCGCGGCTGATGAGCCAGGCGCTGCGCAAGCTCACCGGCAACATCAAGCGCAGCAACACCATGGTCATCTTCATCAACCAGCTGCGCATGAAGATCGGCATCATGATGCCCGGCCAGAATCCCGAGACCACCACCGGCGGCAACGCGCTCAAGTTCTACGCCTCGGTGCGCCTCGACATCCGCCGCATCGGCGCGGTGAAGAAGGGCGAGGAAGTGGTCGGCAACGAGACCAAGGTCAAGGTCGTCAAGAACAAGCTGGCGCCGCCGTTCAAGATCGTGTTCTTCGAGATCATGTACGGCGAAGGCATCTCGCACGAAGGCGAGCTGATCGACCTCGGCGTGGAGCACCGCCTGGTCGAGAAGTCCGGCGCCTGGTTTGCCTATGAGGGCGAGAAGATCGGCCAGGGCAAGGACGCTGCCAAGCAGTACCTGAAGGAAAACCCGAAGATTGCAGCGAAGCTCGAAAAGGACCTGCGCGCCCGGATCATGCCGGTGAAGACGGTCCGCCCGGTCGCGGTCAACGAGTAGGCCCTGAAGAAGAAGGAGCCGCTCGACCCGAAGGCCAAGGGCGTGCAGCTGCTCGCGCGGCGCGAGCACAGCGCCGCCGAGCTGCAGCGCAAGCTGCGCCAGCGCGGCGTCGAGGCGGACGTTGCGGCCTCGGCGGTGTCGGCGCTGGCCGATTCCGGCCTGCAGTCGGACGAGCGCTACGCGGAGATGCTGGTGCGCTCGCGCGTGGGCCAGGGCTTCGGCCCGCTGCGCATCGAGGCCGAGCTGCGGCAGGCCGGCATCGCTGCCGACGTCGCGGCGGCGGCCCTGGCCGCGGCCGATGCCGACTGGACCGGGCTCGCGGCGGCCGCGCAGCAGCGTCATTTCGATGCGCTGCCGCGCGACGGCGCGGAGCGGGCCCGGCAGTACCGATACCTCGCGGGTCGGGGCTTCGACGCGGGCCAGATCGCGCGGGCCCTGAAGGGCGGCGACATCGACTGACGGCACGCGCCCGGGCGCAGCGCGCTACGATAGCCGCCCTTTTTTCGCGACGTTCCCTCGCTGGCCGCGGAGGGCGTTCCGCATGACCAGCAACGAGCTGCGCGAGCTGTTCCTGAAGTATTTCGAGAGCCACGCCCACCAGCGCGTGGCCTCGAGCCCGCTCGTGCCGGGCAATGACCCCACCCTGCTGTTCACCAACGCCGGCATGGTGCCGTTCAAGGACGTGTTCCTGGGCCGCGAGAAGCGTCCCTACGTGCGCGCGGCCAGCTCGCAGAAGTGCGTGCGCGCCGGCGGAAAGCACAACGACCTGGAGAACGTGGGCTACACCGCGCGCCACCACACGTTCTTCGAGATGCTCGGCAACTTCTCCTTCGGCGACTACTTCAAGAAGGACGCGATCGACTTCGCCTGGGAGTTCATCACCGCCAAGAACTGGCTGGGGATCGACCCGCAGAAGCTGATGGTGACCGTGTACCACACGGACGACGAGGCCTACGCGCTCTGGTCGAAGAAGATTGCGTCGAAGCGCATCGTGCGCATCGGCGACAACAAGGGCGCCCCCTACGCGTCGGACAATTTCTGGCAGATGGCCGACACCGGCCCGTGCGGGCCGTGCTCGGAGATCTTCTACGACCATGGGCCGAAGGTGGCCGGCGGACCGCCCGGCTCGCCCGACGCCGACGGCGACCGCTGGGTGGAGATCTGGAACCTGGTGTTCATGCAGTACAACCGCGCCGCCGACGGCACGCTCGCGCCGCTGCCCGCGCCGAGCGTGGACACCGGCATGGGCCTCGAGCGCCTGTGCGCGGCCATGCAGGGCGTCACCGACAACTACGACATCGACCTGTTCCAGCGGCTGATCCGCGAAGTGGCGCAGCTCGCCGGCGTCGCCCCGGGATCCAGCCCGTCCCTGAAGGTCATCGCCGACCACATCCGCGCCACCTCCTTCCTGATCGCCGACGGCGTGCTGCCCTCGAACGAGGGCCGCGGCTACGTGCTGCGGCGCATCCTGCGGCGCGCCATCCGCCACGGCTACAAGCTCGGGCTCAACCAGCCCTTCATGCACAAGCTGGTCGCGCCGCTGGCCGAGGTGATGGGACGCGCCTTCCCGGAGCTGGTCCTGCAGCGCGCGGCGATCGAGCAGACCCTCCGCCGCGAGGAGGACAGCTTCGCGCAGACGCTCGACAAGGGAATGAAGCTGCTGGAGGACGCGATCGCCTCGGCGGGCGCGGGCGTCATCCCCGGCGACACCGTGTTCCGGCTCTACGACACCTACGGCTTCCCGGTGGACCTCACTGCCGACATCGCCCGCGAGCGTGGGCTGAAGCTCGACGAAAGCGGCTACGAGCGGGCGATGGAGCAGCAGCGCGAGCGCGCCCGCGCGGCCAGCAGCTTCAAGGCCGGCGACGGGCTCGATTACGCGGGAGCCGACACCTGCTTCGTGGGCTACGAAGCGCTGGTGAAGGAAGACGCGAAGGTGCTGGCGCTCTACAAGGCCGGCCAGCCGGTCGAGCGTCTCGCGGCCGGCGACACGGGTGTCGTGGTGCTGTCCGACACGCCGTTCTATGCGGAATCGGGCGGCCAGGTCGGCGACCAGGGCGATCTGCGCGCGGACGGCGTCCACTTCGAGGTGGCGGACTCACAGAAGCTGCGCGCCGGCGTCGTCGCCCACCACGGCACGATGAAGTCGGGCGCGCTGCGCATCGGCACGGCGCTGCGGGCCGAGGTCACCGAGTCGCGCCGCCGCGCGACCATGCGCAACCACTCGGCCACGCACCTGCTGCACGGAGCCTTGCGCGCGGTGCTCGGCCCGCACGTGCAGCAGAAGGGCTCGCTGGTGGATCACTCGCGCACGCGCTTCGACTTCTCGCACGGCGCGCCGGTGACCGGGGAGGAGATCGCGCGCATCGAGGACCAGGTCAACCGCGCGATCCTCGCCAACGTCCCGGTCGAGATCGCGCACATGAAGTACGACGATGCCGTGAAGGCCGGTGCCATGGCCCTGTTCGGCGAGAAGTACGGCGACGAGGTGCGCGTGCTGCGCATGGGCGATTTCTCGACGGAGCTGTGCGGCGGCACGCACGTCGGGCGCACCGGCGACATCGGCCTGTTCAAGGTGCTGGCCGAAGGCGGCGTGGCCGCCGGCGTGCGGCGCATCGAAGCCACCACCGGCGAGAGCGTGCTGGCCCTGCTGCGCGATCTCGACGCGACCGTGCGCGGCGCGGAAGACGCGCTGAAGTCCGCGCGCGGCGAGGCGGTGCCGAAGATCCGCCAGCTGGTCGAACGCACGAAGCAGCTGGAAAAGGAGATCGCGCAGCTGCGCGTTAAGGCGGCATCGGGCGGCGGCAGCGGCGGCGACCTTGGCGCGCAGGCGCGCGACATCAAGGGCGTGAAGCTGCTCGCCACCGTGGTCGGCGGCGTCGACGCGGCCGGCCTGCGCACGCTGCAGGACCAGCTCAAGAGCAAGCTCGGCTCCGGCGTGGTCGTGCTCGGCAGCGCCGCCGACGGCAAGGTCTCGCTGATCGCCGGCGTCACCGGCGACCTCACCACCCGGGTGAAGGCCGGCGAGCTGGTGAATTTCGTCGCGCAGCAGGTCGGCGGCAAGGGCGGCGGCCGCCCCGACATGGCGCAGGCCGGCGGCACGCAACCCGACAACCTTCCGGCAGCGATCGCGTCGGTGGAAAAGTGGGTCGCGGACCGGCTCTGAAAGCCGGCACCGAAGCCCCCTAGCCCCTAGCCCCGAGCCCCCAGCCCCGTCCGTGCCCCTCATCGTCCAGAAATACGGCGGCACCTCCATGGGCTCGGTCGAGCGCATCGAGCACGTCGCCGGCAAGGTCGCGGCCGCGCGCGCTGCCGGCCACCAGGTGGTCGTCGTGGTGTCCGCCATGTCCGGCGAGACCGATCGCCTGCTGAAGCTGGCGAAATCGGTGCATCCGCGCGGCAGCCTGCGCGAGTTCGACCAGATCGCCGCCACCGGCGAGCAGGTCACCATCGGACTGCTGGCGCTGGCGCTCGACAAGCGCGGCGTGCCGGCGCGCTCGTATACCGGCGCGCAGGTCTGCATCCGCACCGACCGCGCCTACTCCAAGGCGCGCATCCAGCACATCGACACCGGGCGCCTTCGTGCCGACTGCGCCGCGGGCGTGGTCCCGGTGGTCGCAGGCTTCCAGGGCGTGGATGACGACGGCAGCATCACCACGCTCGGCCGCGGCGGCTCGGACACCACCGGCGTCGCGCTCGCCGCCGCGCTAAAGGCCGACGAGTGCCAGATCTACACCGACGTAGACGGCGTCTACACCACCGATCCGCGGGTGGAGCCGAAGGCGCGCCGGCTCGACCGGGTCACCTTCGAGGAGATGCTGGAGATGGCCAGCCTCGGCTCCAAGGTGCTGCAGATCCGCTCGGTGGAATTCGCCGGCAAGTACAAGGTCCCGCTGCGCGTGCTGTCCACGTTCGTGGAAGGCCCCGGCACGCTGATCACGCTCGAGGAAGCCGACATGGAAGAACCGCTCGTCTCCGGCATCGCGTTCAACCGCGACGAAGCCCAGCTCACCGTCTGCAACGTGCCCGACCGCCCCGGCATCGCCGCGGCGATCCTCGGCCCCATTGGCGAGGCCAACATCGAGGTGGACATGATCGTGCAGAACGTCGCGGCCGACGGCACGACCGACTTCACCTTCACCGTGCACCGCAACGATTTCGAGCGCACCCACGAGCTGGCGCGCAAGCTCGCCGCCGACCTCGGCGCCAAGGGCGTGCGCAGCGCCAACGACATCGCCAAGGTCTCGCTGGTCGGTGTCGGCATGCGCTCGCACGCGGGCATCGCCTCGCGCATGTTCAAGGCGCTCGCCGGCGACGGCATCAACATCCAGATGATCTCGACCTCGGAGATCAAGATCTCGGTCGTGATCCAGGACAAGTACCTGGAGCTCGCGGTGCGCACGCTGCACAAGGCGTTCGACCTCGAGAAGGCGCCGGGCACGGCCTGACCGCCCATGCTGATGCTCACGCGCAAGCCCGGCGACGCCATCGCCATCGGCCCCGACATCGTGGTGCGGGTGGTCGCGATCGAGGGGCAGCAGGTGAAGCTCGGCATCGAGGCGCCGCGCGAGGTGAAGGTCGGCCGCGCCGAGGCGCCGGCCGAACCGCGGAAGAAATAGCCGCGGCAGAAACGAAAAAACCGGCGGCGCCGGTCTTTCGATTCCTGGGTGGCGGAGAGAGAGGGATTCGAACCCTCGATGGGCTTTTGGCCCATACTCCCTTAGCAGGGGAGTGCCTTCAGCCGCTCGGCCATCTCTCCGTATCGTTTCCTTCCGGCGGTCCGGCCCGGAAGCGCGGCCAGAATACCCGATCGCCCGCGGCACCACCGTGCGAATGCGCGCTTTCGGGCACGCCTTCCCGCAGGAAATATGGCGCGCCCGGAAGGATTCGAACCTCCGACCCCCAAGTTCGTAGCCTGGTGCTCTATCCAGCTGAGCTACGGGCGCGCGGTGCTGACCGAATTTCGCGCGCGGGGCGCGAAAGGGCGCGCATTATAGCCATGCGCGCGGTCGCGGTCAGGCGGCCGTCTCGAACCGGATCAGCACCGCGTCCTCCTCGGCGCAGGACTGGCCCAGGCTCAGCACCCCGGCATCCGGCAGCGCGCGCTCCTCGCGCCGCACGAACAGCTCCTGCCCGCTGGCCTCGCCATCGGGCAGCAGGTAGGTGCCGTTGGTGCTCTCGTCCAGCAGCACGAAGCGGCCGCGGCGCACGAGCAGCCGCGCGTGCAGGCGCGAGGCATAGCTGGACGGCACCACGAAGCCGCATTCCGGCGCGCGACCCAGCGTCAGCGGCACGTCGGCCTCGCCGATCACGCGCTCGCGGCCGGCCACCTTCAGGCGCAGCCGGGCGGCGCGCACCGTGACCGTGTCTTCCCACTCGACCAGGTGCAGCTGCACTTCGCCGCCGATGCCTCGCAGCGCGAGGCGCTCGTGGGCGCGCGTGCGCTCGCGGCGCGCGGGGCCCAGCGCGGCCACGGTCGCCTCGCTGGTGAGGACCTGGTCGCGGCGTGCGGCGGACGCGATTCGCGCCGCGACCTGGACGGCGGGCCCGCCGAGCGCCGCCTCGGCCCCGGCCACCTCGCCCCAATGCAGGCCGATCCGCACGCCGGCGCGCTCGCCGGCGCCGGTCGCCACCCGCGCGGCCTGCACGCCGCGCTGCATGCCGATGGCGGCATCCACCGCATCGTCGGCCGAGCCGAAGCGGCACATGATCTCGTCGCCGAGCGTCCGCACCACGGTGCCACGCGCCTCGCGCGCGGCCTTCGCGAGCAGCTCGATCACGCGCGCCACCGTGCTCTGCGCGGCGCTGTCGCCCAGCTGCACGTGGAGCTGCGCGCTGGAGGCGACGTCGGCGAACAGCACCGCCGCCTGCCCGCTCACGTCGCGCTCCCGCTGGCTGCCTGCATGCGCCGCAGCCTAGCAACGCACCGCGGCCCCCGTCACTCCCACCGCGCACGATCCCTTGCTAGCCTGTGCGCCCTTCGTTCGTCCCAGGAGAGAGCGATGAAGCTGTACTACAGCCCCGGTGCCTGTTCCCTGTCGCCCCATATCGTCCTGCGGGAAGCCGGACTCGACGCGCAGCTGGAGAAGGTGGACCTGCGCAGCAAGAAGACCGAAAGCGGCAAGGACTTCACCGCGGTGAATCCGCGCGGCTACGTGCCGGCGCTGGAGCTGGACGAGGGCGCGGTGCTGACCGAAGGCCCGGCGATCGTCCAGTACCTCGCCGATCGCAAACCGGAAAAGAAGCTGGCTGCCGCCAACGGCACGCTGGAGCGCTACCAGCTGCAGGAGATGCTCAACTTCATCTCCACCGAGGTGCACAAGCAGTACAGCCCGCTGTTCTACCCAGGCACGCCGCCGGAGACGCGCAAGGCGCAGTCCGAGCGGCTCGGCCTGCGCTATGGCTGGATCCAGGAGCGCCTCGGCAACCGGCCCTACCTGTTCGGCGAGCAGTTCACGGTCGCCGACGCGTACCTGTTCACGGTGACGAACTGGGCAGGCACGGTAAAGCTCGATTTGGCGCCGTTTCCGAAGCTTCAGGAGTACCAGCAGCGCGTCGCCGCGCGTCCCGCCGTGCAGCAGGCGATGCGCGAGGAAGGGTTGCTGAAATGAGATGCGACGCAGTACGCATTGCCCCTTTTACAAACAGCGGCCTGCGTGTACAGTTCGCCCCGCAGTATCAAGTGTGAGCAGCGTCCTTACCCGCTTCAAAAAAAGCGGCGCTTCGTAAGAACATCCGCCTACCTTCTTGATCACGGCACCCGCGGGCGGTCAGCCCGAACTCACTCAAACATGTAGAAGGTATATCAATGTCGAATGTCGTCACCGGCACCGTGAAGTGGTTCAACGAAGCCAAGGGTTTTGGATTCATCAAGCCGGAGAACGGCGGCGAAGATCTCTTCGCCCACTTCTCCCAGATCCAGGGCTCGGGCTTCAAGACCCTCAAGGAAGGCCAGCGCGTGGAGTTCACCGTGGTCAAGGGCCCGAAGGGTCTGCAGGCTGCGCAGATCCGCCCGCTCTAAGCGACGCTGCACACGAAAAGGCCCCGGTCTCCGGGGCCTTTTTGTTTTTGGGCTTCGCGGCGGCGCGACTTTGTCCCGCGGCATCAGTGGCTTGTGCGAGTAACTCTTGTCTAATGCGGTAGCCCCGCGCAAGGCCCAGCATGGATCCCGGCGAAACACTCCCTTTCGCCGAATGCGACGAACTTCTCTCCTCGATCGCATGATTGGCCCGGCCTCATCGTCGGGCCTTCTTTTTTTCCGCCGGCCGAAACGCGTATCGTGGCGCGCAGGCCCGCCGCATCCCCAGAACGGGCCCGAGGAGATACCGATGCAGGCAAGCCCCGCGCCGCGTGCGTCCATGGCCTATGCGTGGACGGTGGTCGGCATCCTCATGATGGCCTACGTGTTCTCCTTCATCGACCGGCAGATCCTCAGCCTGATGGTCGCGCCGATCCGCCGGGATCTGGGCATCGACGACACGCAGATGAGCCTGCTCGGCGGCCTGTCGTTCGCACTGCTGTACGCGGTGATGGGCTTCCCGCTCGGCCGCATCGCCGATCGCGGCAGCCGCCGCGGCCTGATCGCGGCCGGCGTCGTGGCCTGGAGCGTGATGACGGCGCTGTGCGGCATCGCGCACCGCTACTGGCAGATGTTCCTGTTCCGCATCGGCGTCGGCATCGGCGAAGCCGCGCTGTCGCCCGCGGCCTACTCGCTCATCGCCGACTACTTTCCGCCGGAGCGGCGGGCGACCGCGATCAGCGTCTACTCGATGGGCATCTACATCGGCTCCGGGCTCGCCTTCCTGCTCGGCGGGCTGGTGGTCCATTTCATCTCCGCGAACGGCGCCGTCGCGCTGCCCCTGCTCGGCGAGACCGCGCCATGGCGCGTGGTGTTCTTCCTCATCGGCGGCGCCGGCATCGTCTTCGCGCTGGCCTTTACCCTGGTGCGCGAGCCGCCGCGGCAGGGCGCCGCCGGCGCCGCGTCCTTTGGCGAAGTGCTCGGATATCTCTGGCAGCGTCGCCGCGCGGTGCTGTGCCACAACTTCGGCTTCGCGCTGATCTCGATGTGCAGCTACGGCAGCGCGTTCTGGGTTCCGGCCTTCATGATGCGCACCTACGGCTGGAACATCGGCCAGGTCGCGGTGAGCTACGGGCCGATCGTGATGTTGTTCGGCTCCGCCGGCATCGTGTTCGGCGGCCGTCTCGCCGACCACTGGCTGGCGCAGGGACACACCGATGCGGGCCTGCGCGTCGGGCGGCTCGCCGCGGCGCTGGCGCTGAGCATCGGCGGCCTGTACCTGCTGGCGCCCAGCGGCCAGCTTGCCGTGCTCGGCATGATTCCCGGCGTGTTCTGCCTCGGCATGCCGTTCGGTGCGGCGCCGGCATCGCTGCAGGAGCTGGTGCCCAACCGCATGCGCGGCCAGGCCACCGCCGTCTACCTGTTCATCGTCAACCTCGTCGGCCTCGGCATCGGTCCCACCGCCGTGGCGCTGCTGACCGACCGCGTGTTCCATGACGACAACCTGGTGGGCGCCTCGCTGATCTGCGTGGGCGTGGCCGCCAACATCGGGGCCATCGTGGTGCTGTCGTCCGGACTGCGCGCCTTTCGCGAGGGCTACGCGCAGGTGCACCCCGCGACGGTCCGCTAGAAATCCAGCAGGGTCACGGCGCCGGCGTAACGCTCGCGCCAGTACGGCAGGGCGAGCGCGGTCAGGCGCACGTCCTTGCCGCGCGAAGGCGCGTGGATCACGCGGCCATCGCCGACGTACAGCGCGACGTGCAGGCCGCCGTCGACGTCGAAGAACACCGCGTCGCCCGGCTGCAGCTCGCGCTGCGGCACCTTGCGCCCCGCGCGGCGCTGGTCCGCCGCGGTGCGCGGCACCGTCACGCCGGCTTCGCTGTAGACGAAATGCACCAGCCCGCTGCAGTCGAAGCCGTCGCCGTCGCCGCCTCCGTAGCGATAGGGCCGGCCAATCTGCCCGAGCGCGGTCTCCAACAGCGCCTGCCGCACGGCGAGCTCGCGCAGGCCGGGCTCGTGGCGCACCGGGGAGCAGCCCGGCAGCAGGCCAGCCAGCGCCAGCACCACGGCGGCGCCCCGCATCGCCGCGTGCGCGCCAGTAGGTATTGCCCCGTGGCGGCGCGCCGCCCGCGTGACACGATGCAGGCAACCGGAGGCGAACGTCGCCACCGGCTGGGAGCCCGCCATCCGCCTCATCCGCTCACTCCTCCTCCTCGCGACCGCGGCGATGCCCGCCGCGCTGCTCGCCCAGGAAGAAATCCCGGCCGCCGCTGCCATGATCGCGCCGCACATGACTCCCGTGGTGCTCGAGCGCCACACCGCCGGCACGTTCTACGTGGATGGCGCGTTGCAGGGCTATGGCGACCTGCGGCTGCTGGTGGACACCGGCTCGAGCCACATGGTGATCAACGAAGCCATGCTCGAGATGCTCAAGAAATCGGGCAACGCGACATTCGTGCGGCAGACGCGCGGCGTCATGGCCGACGGCTCGCCGCGCGGCGTGCCCATCTACCGTCTCGCCGCGCTGCGCATCGGCGACTCGTGCTGGGTCCGCGAGGTGGAAGCCGCGATCATTCCCGGCAACGTGCGCCCGATCCTGGGCATGAACGTGCTGGCGCGCCTGTCGCCCTTCACCTTCTCGGCCGAGCCCGCGCAGATCAACCTGCAGCGCTGCGAAGCCGATGCGGAAGCTGCCGCGTTCGATGCCGGGCAAGCGGGCTCGCCGGTCGTGGCCGCGGACGCTCGCCGCGCCGAATAGCCGGTCGCGGCGCTTAAAAAAAAAAGACGCCTTCCCCTCGCGGGGAAGGCGTCTGTGCGTGCGCGAAGCTTCAGAACTTCGGCTTGCCCTTCGCGTCGGTCTCGGTGCCGGTGGACGTGGTCGTCGTGCCGGTCTGGTCCGTGGTGCCGGTGGCCGTGCCCGAAGCGCCGGAGCTGCCGGCCGCGCCGCTGGCGCTGCCCGAGGCACCCGGGATCGAGCCTTCGGCCTCGAAGCGCGCGTATTCCGACTGGTCGAGCTTGCCGTCCTTGTTGACGTCGAGGTTCGACCACTTCTTGCCGAGGTCCTTGTTGGACGAGATTTCCTTCCTGCTCAGCATGCCGTCCTTGTCCTTGTCGAGGGAGTCGAACAGGCCGGTATTGGTCGTGTCCGTGGTCATGCCCGACGCCGTGGTCGTGGTCGACTGCGTCTGCGACTTGGTCGTGATCGGCGTGGTCGGGGTGCTCGGCGTGCCGACCGGCGGGGTCTGCGCGATGGCGGCGCCGAACGAGGCGGCGATGCCGAGCGCGATGAGGCCGTGAATCTTCATGGATAGTCCTCCAGCGTTGGCGTGCGCTTGTTCGTCGGTCGACGAAGAGGGGGGCACGAGATCCCCGTTGTAGCGATTGGACGCAAACGCGGTGCCAAGGTTCAGGACGCTTGCCGGTTCAGCCACTTGGACCACATCGCCGCACCGGAACTGTCGCCAGTGGACGACAAGCCTCAGGCAGGCGGCGCGTGCACGTCGCCGCCCTGCGACGGTGCTGGTGCTGCCGGCTTGCGGCTGCGTCCCTTGTATTCCGACGGGTCGATGCCGTAGCGCGACAGGATCTTGTAGAAGTCGGTGCGGTTGCGCTCCGCCAGGCGCGCGGCGCGCGAGATGTTGCCGTTCGACAGCTCCAGCAGCTGGCGCAGGTAATTGCGCGTGAATTCCGCGCGCGCCTCGTCGAACGACGGCAGCCCGCCGCCCTGCTCGCCGAGGGCCTTGCGCACCAGCGCTCCGCTGATGACCCGGCCCGGCGACAGCGCCACGTTCTGCTCGACCACGTTGAACAGCTGCCGCACGTGGCCCGGCCACGAGGCCGCGACCAGCAATTCCATCGCTTCCGGCGAGTAGACCCGGCGCGGCGCGCCGTCGGCCACCAGCTGTCCCAGCCGGTGCGCCACCAGCAGCGGGATGTCCTCGCGGCGCTGGTCGAGCGTCGGCAGCTTCAGCTCCACCACCTTCAGGCGGTAGAACAGGTCCTCGCGAAAGGCCCCGGATTTCACGTGCGCATCGAGGTCGCGGTGCGTCGCCGACAGCACCCGCACGTCCACCGGCAGCGTGCGGGTTTCGCCGACCGGGCGCAGCTCCCGTTCCTGCAGCACGCGCAGCAGCTTCACCTGCAGCTCGGTCGGCATGTCGCCGATCTCGTCGAGGAACACGGTGCCGCCGTCGGCGGCGCGGAACAGGCCGGGGTGGTCGGTGTGGGCGCCGGTGAACGATCCGCGCTTGTGACCGAACAGCTCCGACTCGAGCAGGTCGGCGGGCACGGCGGCGCAGTTGATCGCGATGAACGGCCGGTCGACACGCCGGCTGGCGCGATGGATGGCGCGCGCCAGCATTTCCTTGCCGGTGCCGCTGGCGCCGGCGATCAGCACGGCGGAATCGGTGCGCGCCACGCGGCGCGCGTCCTCCAGGACCTGCTGCATCAGCGGACTGCGCGTGACGATCTCGGCGGCCCATTCTCCGGTCGGCAGCCCGGCGTCGGCCTGCAGGTGCCGGCGGATGCAGTCGATCAGCTGCTCGCGCTCGATCGGCTTGGTCAGGAAGTCGACCGCACCGGCGTGCGTGGCCCGCACCGCCTCGGGAATGTCCCCGTGCGCGGTGAGAATCGCCACCGGCAGGCCGGGACTGCGCTGGTGGAGCTGGCGCATCAGCTCGATGCCGTCCATGTCGGGCATGCGCAGGTCCGCCAGCACGAACTGCGGGCGCACCTCGTTCAGGCGCTCCAGTGCGTGCTGTCCGGATTCCGCTGCCGCGACCGTGTAGCCCTCGGTCTCGAGACGCAGCGTGAGGATGCGCCGCAGCTTGGGGTCGTCGTCCACGAGAAGAATGCGTGCCGCCATGATCGTAGCTCCTGGGATCCTGTTGCCTGCTAGTTCCTGCCCGATTCCGGGCTCTTGCCGCTCTGCTCCAGGCTGCGCTCGATGTTCACGAGATCCGCCAGCCGCCGTTTCAGCGCCGCGACCTGGTCGCGGCAGGTGTTGTCGTCGCGCAGCTCGAACAGCCGCGCGCGCGCGACCGCCGTCACGTCCGCCGACGGCTTGCGCTCCAGCACTCCCTCCAGCGCCGCCATGGAGGCGTACGGGTCGTAGCCGGAATGTCCCGGCACGCCCTGCATCAGCGCGCGGCGCAGCGCGGCATCCTCGCCGGGCGCAGCCGCCGAAACGTCCCGCCACATCTGCTCGCGGTCCGCTGCCTCGGCGCTCATCGCGCGGGCGTAGAACTCCAGGTGCTGGCGCGCGCCATCGGCCCCTGCGGGCAGCCCCCCCAGGTTCGCGCAGCCGGCCAGCAGCAGTGCGAGCGCCCAGGCGGCGCCGCTAGGCGTGCGCATGGCTCGCTCCCGGCCAGCGCAGCACGAAGCGCGCCCCGGGGCACGCGTCCTCCACCTCGATGCTTCCGTCATGCGCCATTGCGGCCTCCATCACGATCGACAGCCCGACCCCCGTGCCCCGGACGCTGAACTCCTCGGCCTCGGTACCGCGCACGAAGGGCTCGAAGATGCGCTGCTTGTCCGACGCGGCGACGCCGCGCCCGTAGTCGCGCACGGCGAGCTCGAATCCGCCGGTGGCGTCCTGCCGCGCAGCGACGCGGATCGCGCTGCCGGCCGGCGCGTGCTTGAGGGCATTGCCGATGAGGTTGTCCAGGGCGACGCGCAGGCGCGCGCGCTGGCCGAACAGACGCGGCGCCGCAAGATCCAGTTCCGTCCGCAGGTGGCGCCGCGCCATCGGCAGGCGCTGCGCATGCAGCACCTCCTCGACCAGCGGCCGCGTGTCGAACCATGCCGCCTCGGCGTGCCGGCGCTCTTCGCGCCACTCGGCGTAGGTCAGCAGGTTGTCGATCTGCTGGCCGAGCTCGCGCGCCGACTCGGCCAGGATCTGCGCCACTTCCTGCTGCTGCGGGGCGAGCGGCCCCAGCGAGCCGTCGTGCAGCAGCACCGCGCCCTCGCGCAGGCTCGCCAGCGGGGTCTTCAGCTCGTGCGACACGTGGCGCAGGAAGGCGTCCTTGTCCGCCTCGAGCTGCGCCAGCCTCCGGCGCAGCCAGTCGAGGCGCTCGCCGAGCACCTGCATCTCCGCGGGCTGGCGGATGACGATCGGCTTTTCGTACTGCGAATGGCCGAGCGCGCCGATCGCCGCGGCCAGGCGGCGCAGCGGGCGCGTCACTGCCAGCGAAAAGGCCCACGCCAGCAGGGCGGTCAGCGGGATCACGGCCATGGCGGCCACGAAGATCAGGCGCCGCGAGGCCAGGCTCGCGCGCCGCAGCTGGGACGATTCGGCGTCGATGGCGGCACGGCCGGACGCGATGATCACGTCCGACTGCGCGGTCAGCGAATGGATCTTGTCGATCGCGTCGTCGAGCGACCCGTGGCTCTGCAGCGCCAGGTTCCAGCTGCGCACGGCGTCGGTCAGGCCATCGCGTGCGCGTGCCAGCTCGCCAACGAAGGCGGCGCGGAAATCGTGCTCCTCGATCTGGCGCAACGTGATTTCGATCGCCTCCAGGCGGTTGTTGAACACCTTGAGCAACTCCGGGTCGGCCAGCACCGCGTACTGGCGCGCGTTGCGCTCGAGGTCGATGACGTTGTCGTGCAGCTGCGCGCCGAGCCGCACCACGGTGAGCCCGTCATCCATCAGCTGGTGCGAATGGCCGGTCAGGCGCTCGAGCTGCACGCTGGCCAGCACCACCGTGACGAGCAGCGGCATTCCGGCGAGCAGGCAGCCCGCCGCGACCATGCCGACCATCGTCTTCGGCAGCCAGGCACTCCACGGCCGCGCCACGCTGTCCGCCTCGGGTGACAGCGGCAGGTCCCTGAATTTGGGGGTGACGACGCTCATGGGATGGCCGATGTCGCTCTGCAGCGACGATTGGACCGGGCTGCGCGGGCATCGTTTCCGCGCGTGTGCCCCACCTCACACCGCCGCGAGTGCGGCGGGCGTCACATTCCGCTCAGGCCGCCGCCGGAATGTCGTCGCGCCAGCGCTGCGCGCCTAGGAAGATGACGCGCAGCTGCCGCACGAAGTCGCCGATCAGCTCGGCCTCGGCCCGCGGCTGCTGCGGCGGCAGATCGAGGATGTCGGAAGCGGCGAACAGCATGGTGTTCACCACCAGGCCGCACACCATCTGCAGCGCGGGCGTGGACAGCGCGGGCAGGAAGTTCAGCTGCCGCAGGTCGTGCGCCATGTCGGTGACGAAATGGCTGATCTCGCGGCGCACCCCGTCCCGCACCACGCGCGAGCCGCCGGAGCGCTCGCCGACGATGAACAGCATCTCCAGTCGGTGATGCGCGATGTAGTCGCGATAGATTTTCACCGAGCGGCGGATCATGTCGTCGTTCGGCAGGCCGCTGCGCGCCTCGCGCAGCAGCTGGCGCAGTGCGCGCCCGCCTTCCTCCACCAGCGCCAGGCCCAGCTCGTCCATGTCGCGGAAGTGCCGGTAGAAGCCGGCGGGAGCGATCCCCGCCTCGCGCGAGACCTCGCGCAAGCCGAGGCTGGTGAAGCCGCGCCCCTGTCCCATCAGCCGCAGCGCCGCCTGCTGCAGCAGCACGCGCGTGCGCAGGCCGCGAGGCTCGCGCGAAACGCCAGAGACCAGTTCCGGGGACGCCATGCGAACGACTATACACGGTTCAATTCATTGTTTTTGATGGATTGAATGCCACAGACGCGCGAAATGCGTAAACGACTGTTGACATGGCCGATTCCTCAAGTGAACATATGTTCACTGAGCCCGAAGCCGGGCATCCGGACTTCTCCATGTTCGCTGCCGCAACTGCAGTGACCGCGCCCCGCGGGCCCTGGTGGGCTTCGCACTGGCTGCGCCCGTTCAACGACGTCGAGGCGCTCGACGACCTGCTGTCGCTGGTCCGCGCGACCTGGTCGCTGTCGCGCATCCGCGCGCAGCTGGTGGCGGTACGCGACGAGACGCCGGAGCTGCGCACTTTCGTGCTGCGCCCCAATTGGCGCTGGCGCGGCTTCCGCCCGGGACAGCACGTCGTGCTGGAATTGGACATCGCCGGCGTGCGCCACTACCGCAGCTTCAGCATCGCGTCCGCGCCCGGCGCGCGGACGATCGAGATCACGGTGCAGCGCAGCGGCAAGGTCACGCGCTGGATGCATGACCACTGGCGCGTCGGCAGCGCCGTCACGCTGAGCCGCGCCGGCGGCGGCTTCGTGCTGCCCGCCGCTTCCGGCCCCCTGCTCCTGGTCTCGGCCGGCAGTGGCATCACGCCGGTCATGTCCATGCTGCGCACGCTCGCCGTGCAGCGGCCGGACGCCGACGTGGTGCTGGTCCACAGCTGCCGTACCCCGGACGACTTGCCGTTCGCGCGCGAGCTGCGCGCGATCGTGCAGCGCATGCCCGGGCTGCGCCTGCAGTTGCACTACAGCGCGCCGCTCGGACGGCTGACGCCACGCGGCATCGCCGGGTGCGTCCCCGACTTCGCCGGGCGCGACGCCTTCGTCTGCGGGCCGGCCGCCTTCATGGAAGCGGTCGCGGCGCACTGGCAGGCCGAAGGCTGCGCTCACCGGCTGCACCGCGAGAGCTTCGGCGCGCCCATCGTCGCGGCGCGCGCCGGCGCCGCCGTGCGCGTGCTGGCCGCACGCTCGTCGAAGGAATTCAGCGGTGGCGCGCAGGCGCTGCTGGTGGAGGCCGAGGCGGCCGGCCTGAGCCCGCGCCACGGCTGCCGCATCGGCATCTGCCAGTCGTGCAAGTGCCGCAAGACGCGCGGCACCGTGGAGAACCTGCTGACCGGGCGCGTCTCCGCCGAGCCCGGCGAGTGGATCCAGCTGTGCGTGTCGGCGGCACGCACCGACGTGGTCCTGGAGATTTGAGCATGCCCGCTCCCCAGCTCACGCGCGACCAGGTGGACGCCCTCCAGGGCGAGCTCGATGCGCTGCGCAACGAGGTGGTGGCGGACCTGGGCGAGCGCGACGCGCGCTACATCCGCCGCACGGTGCGCGGCGCGCGCGCCAGCGCCATCGCCGGCCGCTCGCTGCTGGCCTTCGGCTTCGACCCCTTCACCTGGATCGCCGGCGTCATCGCGCTGGCCACGGCCAAGATCCTCGACAACATGGAGATCGGCCACAACGTCATCCACGGCCAGTACGACTGGATGAACGACCCGGCGCTGAACTCGCAGACCTACGAGTGGGACCACGTCAACTGCACGGACCACTGGCGCTACTCGCACAACTATCGCCATCACACCTACACCAACATCCAGGGCAAGGACGACGACCTCGGCTACGGCGTGCTGCGCATCAGCGGCCGCCAGCGCTGGAAGCCGTACTTCCTGTTGCAGCCGGTGTGGAACGCGCTGCTGGCGGTGCTGTTCCAGTGGGGCGTTGGCGTGCAGGAACTGAAGATCGACCGCTGGGCCGCGGGTCGCATGTCCACCCGCGAGCTGACGCAGCGCGCCCGTCCGTTCGTGAGGAAGGCGGCGCGACAGCTGTTCAAGGACTACGCGCTGTTTCCCGCGGTGTGCTTCTGGAATGCGCCGCGCGTGTTCCTCGGCAATCTCGTGGCCAACGGCATCCGTGCGCTGTGGACCTACGGCATCATCTTCTGCGGCCACTTCACCGGCGGCGTCCGCATCTTCACCAAGGAAGAGACCGCGAACGAGACGCGCGGCGACTGGTACCTGCGCCAGATCCAGGGCTCGAGCAACATCGAGGGCGGGCGCCTGTTCCACCTGCTCAGCGGCAACCTGAGCCACCAGATCGAGCACCACCTGTTCCCCGACATCCCCGCGCACCGCCACGCCGAGATCGCGCCCCGCGTACGCGCGCTGTGCGCCAAGTACGGCGTGCGCTACAACACCGGTCGCTTCACCGTGCAGTTCGCCAGCGTCCTGCTGCGCATCTTCCGCCACGCCCTCCCCTCCCGCGCACCGGAATCCCGGTCGCCGCGCGGTCCGATGGGTGCGGAGCCTCAGGGGGCGTAGGTCCGCTGGCGTGGCGCTGTCGCTACCGAAATCGGGGACAGACCCCGGTTTGCGGGAACCGTATGGTGAAGGCCGGAAGGTCGGTGGCGGACGGCCGCATCCGGTGCTTCCGCTACGGGATGGCTCCCCGCGTGGCCCTTACGGGCCACCCCCGCAGCGAAAAGATGCTGCGGGGGCTCCGCGCGGGTCCGCTTTTACTCCCTCCGCGAAAGCCCCGGAC
>DATLCG010000138.1:0-3959 GCA_035526525.1 Binatia bacterium | reverse complement strand
CTTGTCGGTGCGCCCCTGGCTTTGATCGTCGACTCCGTGCTGCTGCTGGGCAGCGTGATGATCCTGCGCGGCCTGAAGATCGAAGAGAAGCCCAATCGGGACGTCCCTGAAAGCTTCTGGCACGCCCTGAAGGAAGGCCTGCACTTCGTCGCGGGCGTGCGATTGCTCGTGGTCATGGCGATCATGGTGGGGCTGTGGCAGCTGTGCCATCACTCGGCGATGGTGGTGCAGATCCTGTTCGCGACGCGCGAACTCGGCCTCGACGAAAAGCAGGTGGGACTTTGCTACGTCGGCCTCGGCGTCGGGACGATTGCGGCAGGCGCGCTCGGCCATCGCATTTCCCGCAGGATCGGCGTCGGGGCGAGCTTGCTGTGGGGTTTCGGTGTGTGCGGCTTCGGCTGGCTGCAACTCGCAGCTGCACCGCGCGGGCCGGTCGGCGTTGCATCGTTCGTGCTGATGCTCATCTGTTTCGGCTTTGGGGCGGTGCTCATCTTCATCAACTTCCTGTCGCTGCGCCAAGCCGTCACGCCCGAGCCTTTGCTCGGCCGGATGACCAGCACGATGCGCTGGCTCATCCTCTTGCCGTCGATCCCCGGCGCGCTGCTCGGCGGTTGGCTCGGCGAGCACCTCGGACTGCGCGTTGCCCTGACTACGGGGGGCATCGGCGCCCTCGCGCTCGCGCTGGCCGGCTGGAAGCTCACCCGCCTCCCGGGCCAAGTCAAACTCCCCCAAGCTGCCGCCTGACGCAAGCTCAGGCGCAACTCCTACAGCCGCGCTCGAGCCGGCTTTCGAACAATGCGTTGCATGCTGCGGTCCGCCGCCGCGTGCCCACGCCCGTTACAAGAGTGTGTGTTCCCCACCGGAGACTGCCACATGACCGAATCAATCCGCAAGATCGCGCTGCTGATCTTCGCGGCCCTGGGCTTCCTGTTTGCCAGCACGGCAGCCCAGGCCGATCCCCCCAATCGCGTCGCACGCCTGTCTTATGCGACCGGCGGCGTGAGCTTCTCGCCCGGCGGCGAGTCCGAATGGTCGGGCGCCGTCGTCAACCGCCCGCTGTTCAACGGTGACCGGCTGTGGGTCGACGCGTCCGCACGCGCCGAGCTGCAGTTGGGGGCCACCTCCCTGCGCGTCGGTGACGAGACGAGCCTGGCCATCCTGAACATCGACGACCGGATGGCGCAAATGCAGCTGACGCAGGGTGCGCTCGACATCCGCGTGTGGCGCCTCGATCCGAACCAGGTGATCGAGATCGATACGCCCAATCTCGCGTACGTCATCCGCCAGCCCGGCAGCTATCGCGTCGACGTGGATGCGAAAGAAGGCTCGACAGGCGTGACGGTTCGCGCCGGCGCAGCGACGCTCTACGGCGAAGGCCGCGCGTTCCGCGTCGGCCCGGCTGACACCTGGCGGTTCTACGACACGCAGCTGACGGACTACGACACGTACCGCGCGGCCGCGCCCGATGACCTGCAGCGTTTCGCGACGGACCGGGACCGCCGGTGGGAGCGTTCTGCCAGCGCGCGCTATGTGTCGCGCGACATGATCGGCTTCCAGGACCTCGATGAATACGGCACGTGGCGGCAAGTGCGCGACTACGGCTGGGTGTGGGCGCCGACTCGCGTCGCACGCGACTGGGCGCCGTACCGTGACGGTCACTGGTCATGGGTGGAGCCGTGGGGCTGGACGTGGGTGGACGATGCGCCCTGGGGATTTGCACCCTCGCATTACGGGCGTTGGGCCTTTGTCGAACAGCGCTGGTCCTGGATCCCGGGTCCCGCGAACGTCAGGCCGGTGTATGCGCCTGCCCTCGTTGCATTCGTCGGCGGCAGCGCGCTGTCGGTAGCGATCGGCGGTGGCTCCGGTGTCGTCGGGTGGTTCCCGCTCGGCCCGCGCGAGGTATACCGGCCATCGTATGTCGTGAGCCGCGAGTACTTCACGCGCGTCAACACGTCGAACACCGTCGTCAACGTGACGCAAGTGACCAACGTCTACAACACGCGCAGCGCGACCACCGTGTACGTCAACCAGCGCGTGCCCGGTGCCGTTGTCGCCGTCCCCACGCAGGTGTTCGTGCAAGCCAGGCCGGTTGCACGCGAGATCGTGCGCGTGCGTGGTGAGAACCTGCAGCCGCAAGCGTTCGTGCAAGCCGCCCCTGTTGCGCCTGCCAAGCAAAGCGTGATGGGTCCCCAGGCCGCGCAGCACCGCCCGCCCGAGCAGGCCTTCCGCAAACAGGTCGTCGCGCAGACGGCACCGCCGCCGCCGCCCGCGTCCATCGAGCACAGGATGGCGCAGCTGCAACAGCATCCGGGCCAGCCCGTGGCGCCGGCATCCGCGCCTGCGCGCACGCAAGCGCCCGCGCAGACTTCGGCATCCCCCGCGCCGGTCAAGGTGATCAAGCCCGCCCAACCTGCAGCAGCTCCGCCCCCGCCCACGGCCGCACCTGCTGCGACTCGCGTCGAGCGTGAACGCCGTCGCGAAGAACGCCGCGACGAACGCGCCGGCCGTGCGCCTGCTGCTGCAGCTCCGGCTGCGGCCGCTCCGGCTGCGGCCGCTCCTGCTGCGGCAGCATCTGCGGCAGCACCGCAAGCTGCTGCGTCGGGTGCTACCCCTGCGCGTCCTGCAGCGCCTCCGGCTGCGGCAGCGCCGCCAGCCCAGCCCCCTGCTGCCGCAACGCCCCCCGCTGCTTCCGCGCCCGCTGCACGCCGCGATGAAGAGCGGCCCCGGGGCGAAGAGCGCCAGCGCGGAGAACGTCCTTCGCTCGGCTCGCCGCGACCCGCACAATCGGCATCGGCGACACAACCGGGCCGGCCAACGTCGCCCGCCGCCGCGGCCTCGGCAGCCGCGCCTGCTGCCGCTCCGGCACCGGCACCGGCACCGACACCTGCACCCGCACCCGCACCTCGTGCCGCGCCCGCTGCACCGCCGGCGCCTGCGTCGGCTCCGGCCGCGCGCGAGCAACGCAAGGAGCAGCGCGAAGAACGCCGCGAAGAAAAGGCCGCGCCGCAGCCGCCCGCCGCCGTGCAGGCGCCGCCGGCAGCGCGGGCCGCGCCGCCAGCCCCGCAGGCTGCACCTGCACCCGCACCTGCCGCGCCTGTCCAGCAACAACGCGAGCAGCGCCGTGAGCAGCGCGAAGAGCAACGCCGCGAAGCGACGCCGCCGCCGGCACCCCCTCGCGCGGCCCCGCCACAGCCTGCACCGGCGCAATCGCCTGCGGCCGCCACGCCGGCTCCGCAAGCAGCGCCCGCACCTGCACGCCCGACACCCGCGCAACGCGCCGAAGAGCGCCGCGAGCGCGCAAGCGAAGCGCGCCAGGAGCGCGAACAGCGCAAGCAGTAATCACGCGGGCATGAAAAAAGCCGGCCCGAGGGCCGGCTTTTTGTTGGGGACTGCCTCGATCAGAAGCGGTACTGGCCGCGCAGGTAGAACGTGCGCAGGAACGGGTCGGTGAAACGCGGGTCGTAGCCGACCTGGAACGTCGCGCCCTGTTCGGTGTGCGGCGGCGCCTTGTCGAGAACGTTCTTCACGCCGGCCGTGATCGTCAGCTGCTTGTTCGGCGCCCACGAACCGTAGAGGTCCCACGTCGAGTAGGAACCGACGCCCGGACGCGGCGTGACGCCGAGGTCCTGGTCGACGTAACCCGACTTGTAGTGGTTGACGATGCCGGCAGACCACGGGCCCATCGTCCAGTGTGCCGAAGCGGTGAACTGGTTGCGGAAGATCGGGCCGGTGCCTTCGTACGAACCGACGTTTTGCACCCACGGACCGTTCTTCTCGTTCTGGTACTCGTACTTGGCGACATAGGTTTCCGACATGCGGAAGACCCAGTTGCCCATACCGGTACGCAGGCGATAGTTCGCCGCGATGTCGATGCCGTTCGTGTTCACGCCGCCGAGGTTGTCGTTCAGCAGGATCACGTAGCCGCAGGTCGGGCCGGGGTTGGACGCCGAGCCGCACAG
>DATLCG010000129.1:0-28228 GCA_035526525.1 Binatia bacterium | reverse complement strand
TCGCTCTTGTTGCCGGTGGACAGCACGAGATAGCCGAACTTGTTCGACAGCGCCATCAGCAGCACGCCGCGGCAGCGCGACTGCAGGTTCTCCTCGGTGAGGTCCGCCGGCTGGCCGGCGAACTCGGGCGCGAGCGTGGACAGGAACGCGGCGAAGGCGGGCTCGATCGGCAGCGTGCTGTAGCGGATGCCCATGGCGCGCGCCTGCGCCTCGGCATCGTCGTTCGACATGCCCGCGGTGTAGCGCGACGGCAGCGACACGCCCCACACGCGCCGCGGCCCCAGGGCGTCCGCGGCCACGGCGGCGACCAGCGCCGAATCCACGCCGCCCGACATGCCGACCAGCGCGCCGCGAAAGCCGTTGCGGTCCACGTAGTCGCGCACGGCCTGCACCAGGCCCTGGTAGACCAGCGCTTCCTCCGGCTCCTCGCGCGCGACCTCGCCACGGAAACGGCCGCCGTCGAATTCGACCAGGTAAGTGCCTTCCTCGAACGCCGGCGCGCGGAACGCGATGCGGCCGTCGGCGTCCATCGCCACCGAGTCGCCGTCGAACAGCAGGTCGTCCTGCCCGCCCACCAGGTTCACGTACAGCAACGGCAGTCCCGACTCCTGCGCGCGTGCGCCGAGGATGGTGCGGCGCTCCGCCGACTTGCCGAGGCTGAACGGCGAGGCGTTGATGTTGATCAGCACTTCGGCGCCGTGGCGGCGCGCCTGCTGCGCCGGACCCGGGCCCCAGATGTCCTCGCAGATGCACAGCCCTACCGCCACCTCGTTCAGGCCGAACACGCAGCTGCCCCTGCCCGGCAGGAAATGCCGCTTCTCGTCGAACACGCCGTAGTTCGGCAGCAGCTGCTTGCGGCAGCGCGCGACCACGCGCCGGTCGCGGAACACGGTCGCCGAGTTGTAGATGCCTTCCTCGGTGTACTCGGGATGGCCGACGACGAGGTGGATGCCCTGCACCTCGTGGCCGATGCGGCGCAGCCCCTGCTCGATCACGGGCGGCAGGCCCGAGCGCTGCAGCAGGTCGTCGGGCGGATAGCCGAGGATCGACAGCTCGGGGAAGACGATGAGGTCGGCCTTCAGCCGGTCGCGCGCGTCGTGCGCGGCGCGGATGATGCGGTCGACATTGCCCTCGACGTCGCCGACCCAGAAGTTGTGCTGGGCGGCGGCGATGCGAAGACTCACGCTGTCATTCCGGCGAAAGCCGGGGCGACGGCTTCATTTCAGGCACGCCTTGATCGCCGCGCCCAGGTCCGCCGGCGACTTCACCGTCTTCACGCCCGCGGCCTCGAGTGCCGCGAACTTGTCCTGCGCGGTGCCCTTGCCGCCGGAGATCACGGCGCCGGCGTGGCCCATGCGCTTGCCCGGCGGCGCGGTGACGCCCGCGATGTAGGCGACCACCGGCTTCTTCACGCTCTGGCGGATGTACTCCGCGGCCTCTTCTTCCTTCGAGCCGCCGATCTCGCCGACCATGATGATGCCCTCGGTCTGCGGGTCGTCCTTGAACAGCTTGATCACGTCGATGAAGCCGAGGCCGTGCACCGGGTCGCCGCCGATGCCGACGCAGGTGCTCTGGCCCAGCCCGGCCTGCGTGGTCTGGTACACCGCCTCGTAGGTCAGCGTGCCCGAGCGCGACACGATGCCGACGCGGCCCGGCTTGTGGATGTGGCCGGGCATGATCCCGATCTTGCATTCGCCCGGCGTGATCACGCCGGGGCAGTTCGGGCCCACCAGCACCGAGCCCGGATAGTCCTTCAGCGCCGCCTTGACGCGCACCATGTCCAGCACCGGGATGCCTTCGGTGATGCAGACGATCACGCGGATGCCGGCGTCGGCGGCTTCCAGGATCGCGTCGGCGGCGAACGGCGCCGGCACGTAGATCATGGTGGCCTCGGCGCCGGTCGCCTTCACCGCATCGTGGCAGGTGTCGAACACCGGCAGGTTCAGGTGCTTCTCGCCGCCGCGGCCCGGGGTGACGCCGCCGACCAGCTGCGTGCCGTAGGCGACCGCCTGCTCCGAGTGAAAGGTGCCCTGCTTGCCGGTGAAGCCCTGGCAGACGACGCGGGTCTTCTTGCCGATGAGGATGCTCATTCTTATTGTCCCTTGGCCGCGGCGACCACGGCCTTGGCGGCCTCGGTCAGGTCCGCCGCCGGAATGATCTTGAGGCCGCTGTTCTTCAGCAGGTCCCGGCCCTGCTCCATGTTCGTGCCCTGAAGCCGCGCGACCACCGGGATCTTCAGGCCGACCTCCTTCACCGCGGCGATGATGCCTTCGGCGATCAGGTCGCAGCGCACGATGCCGCCGAAGATGTTCACCAGGATCGCCTTCACATCCCTGCTCGAGGTGATCAGCTTGAAGGCCTCGGTGACGCGCTCCTTGGTGGCGCCGCCGCCGACGTCGAGGAAGTTGGCCGGTGCGCCGCCGTGCAGCTTGATGATGTCCATGGTCGCCATCGCCAGGCCGGCGCCGTTGACCATGCAGCCGATGTCGCCCTCGAGCGTGACGTAGTTGAGATCGTTCTCCTTCGCCTTGCGCTCGCGCTCGTCCTCCTGCGACGGGTCGCGCAGCTCGGCGATGGCGCGCTGCCGGAACAGGGCGTTCTCGTCGAAGTTGAGCTTGGCGTCGAGGGCGAAGACGTTGCCCTCCTTGGTGACGATCAGCGGGTTGATCTCGATCAGGCTGGCGTCGAGGTCCATGGTCAGCCGGTAGAGGCCGAACAGGATGCGGCTGAACTGGTCGGTCTGCTCCTTGTTGAGGCCCATGAAAAAGCCCAGCTGGCGCGCCTGGTGCGGCTGAAGGCCGGCGGCGGGATTCACCGCGATGTGCCGGATCTTTTCCGGCGTGTGCGCCGCGACTTCCTCGATGTCCATGCCGCCGGCGGCAGACGCCATGAAGATGAGCCGCTCGCGCGCCCGGTCCACCAGGCCGGAGACGTACAGCTCACGCTCGATGTTCGACGGCTTTTCGACCCACACCGAGTTCACCGGCATGCCGCCGGGCCCGGTCTGCTTGGTGACGAGCTGCGTGCCGAGCATCTTCTTGGCCGCTTCCTCGGCCGCGTCGGCGTCGTTCACCAGCTTGACGCCGCCGGCCTTGCCACGGCCGCCTGCGTGCACCTGCGCCTTCACCACGACGCGGCCACCGAGGGCCTTCGCCGCCGCGCGTGCGGCCTCGGGACTCTCCGCCAGCCGGCCCTCCGGCACGGGGATTCCGTAGCGCGCGAACAGCTCCTTGGCCTGGTACTCGTGCAGGTTCATGCGACGCCCCCGAAAAAGGGCGGCATTGTCGCTTGTGCGCAGCGGCGGCGCAAAACGACGCACCGTGCCTGCGCGGTGGCCGCGCGCGCCGTTACACTCGGAAAATGGCTGCCCTGGTCCGGCTGATCCTGCTCGCTGCCGCGGGCGGCCGCTGCGCACGCTGCGCGCACTTCCGATGATCCGCGCCGTCTCCGACGCCACCGCGCACGCCACGCCGGAAGACTGGCGCATCCTGCGCGGGCTGGCGTTCTACCGGCTGGTGCTGGTCGCCCTGGAGCTGGTGCTCTACGAGAGCGGCATGCTCGGCCTGTTTGCCGACCGCGTCCAGGCGCGCGACTTCTACAGCACCGCGATCCTCTACGCGATCGCCGCGCTGCTGCTGCTGCTGCCGATCACCTACCGCCGGCCGAGGGTGGCCCTGCAGGCGCACCTGCACTTCGGCGTGGACCTGGCCGCGCTGCTGCTGATGATGTATTCCTGCGGCGGCGTGTCCAGCGGCTTCGGCATGCTGGTGATGACGCCGGTGGTCGGCGTGAGCCTGGTGCTGACGCGGCGCATGGCGCTGCTGGAGGCAGCGGTCGCCACGCTGGCGCTGCTGGGCGAGGAGATCCTGCGCCAGTACCGCGTCGAGGAGTTCGACTCGGCCACCTTCGCGCAGACCGGCATCCTCGGGCTGATGTTCTTCGCCACCGGGATCGCCGCGAACGCCGTCGCGCTGCGCGCCCGCACCAGCGAGGCGGAGGTGGCCCGCTCGGCGGGCGAACTGGCCGACCTGTCACGGCTCAACGAGCGGGTGCTCGAGTCCATGCAGACCGGCGTCGTCGTGGTGGACCTCGCCGGCCGCATCCGCCTGCTCAATGCCGCCGCCAGCCAGCTGCTGCGGGCGCGCGCCGGCGCGGCGCTGGAGCTGGCCGCGCCGGCACTGGCGGCGGCGCTCGAGCAATGGCGCGAGGGCCGGCCGGTCGCCGCCGCGCCGATGGCGCCGCGCCCCGGCACCGAGGAAGTGGTGCCGCGCTTCACGCGCCTGAGCAACCGCCCCGACGCATCGGTGCTGATCCTGCTGGAAAACGCGCGCACGCTGCGCGAGCAGGCCCAGCAGATGAAGCTGGCGGCACTCGGGCGCCTGTCGGCGAGCATTGCCCACGAGATCCGCAACCCGTTGTCGGCGATCGCGCACGCCGGCCAGCTGCTGTCCGAGGCGCCGGCGCTCAGCGCCGAAAGCCAGCGGCTTCTGTCCATGATCCAGCGTCAATCGGTCCGCATCGACAAGATCGTGCGTGACGTCCTGGCGCTGTCGCGGCGCGAGGCGCCCGCGCCCGGTCCGATCGCCCTGCGCAGCTGGCTGGAGCAGGCCATCCTGCAGTACCGCGAGGCCCACCGCGCGTCGCGCGAGGTGCGCGTCGAGGACGTGGATGCGCGCCTCGCCATCCAGTTCGACGCCAGCCACCTGCAGCAGGTGCTGTTCAACCTCTGGGACAACAGCTTCGCGCACGGCAGCCGCGACGGCCGCCGCGTCGTCGTGCGGCTCTCGGCGGGCCGCATCACGCCTGGCGGACCGCTGTGGCTCGACGTGCAGGACGACGGCATCGGCATCGCGCCGGAGCTCCTCGACCGCATGTTCGAGCCCTTCTTCACGACCGCGCACGATGGCACCGGCCTCGGCCTTTTCCTGTCGCGCGAGCTGTGCGAATACAATCACGCCCGCCTCACCTACCGGCCGCAGAAGGAAGGCGCATGCTTCCGCATCCTCTTCACCGAGGCGGCGCGACCCGCGGCCGGCAAGGCGGCGTGAGCCAGGGGGATCGGCATTGAGCAAGGCGAGCGTGCTGGTCGTGGACGACGAGGCCGACATCCGCGAGCTCGTCGAGATCACGCTCTCCCGCATGGGCCTGTCGAGCCACGCCGCCGCCGACCTGAAGCACGCGCGCGAGCTGCTGGACGAGCACGCCTTCGACCTGTGCATCACCGACATGCGCCTGCCCGATGGCAACGGCATCGAGCTGGTGCAGCACATCCAGAAGCAGCATCCGCAGCTGCCGGTGGCGGTGATCACGGCGTACGGCAATGCGCAGGCCGCGGTGGAAAGCCTCAAGGCCGGCGCTTTCGATTTCGTTTCCAAGCCCATCGATCTCGGCGTGCTGCGCAAGCTGGTGGACACGGCGCTGCGGCTGGGCGGCGAGCCCGACCGCGACGCGCCCAGCCCGCTGCTCGGCGACGCGCCGGCGGTCCGCGCCCTGCGGGACCTGATCGACCGGCTGGCGCGCAGCCAGGCACCGGTGCACATCGCCGGCGAATCCGGCACCGGCAAGGAGCTGGTGGCGCGCCTGATCCACTCGCGCGGTCCGCGCGCGCAGGGCCCGTTCGTGCCGGTGAACTGCGGCGCCATCCCGAACGAGCTGATGGAGAGCGAGTTCTTCGGGCACCTCAAGGGCTCGTTCACCGGCGCCGCGCGCGACAAGCAGGGCCTGTTCGTGGCCGCCGAGGGCGGCACGCTGTTTCTCGACGAGGTGGCGGACCTGCCGCTGCACATGCAGGTGAAGCTGCTGCGCGCATTGCAGGAGCGCGCGGTTAGGCCGGTCGGGGCCGAGAAGGAAGTGCCCGTCAACGTGCGGGTGATCTCCGCCACGCACCGCGATCTGCCCGCCCTCGCTGCGCAGGGCAGCTTCCGGCAGGACCTGTACTACCGCCTCAACGTCATCGACGTGCACGTGCCGGCGCTGCGCGAGCGGCGCGAGGACATCCCGCTGCTGGCCCGGCACCTGCTCGAGAAGCTGGCGCGCGACCACCAGGTGGCCGCCACGCCGGCGCTCGACGACACGGCGGTCGAGCGCCTGTGCGCCTACGACTTCCCCGGCAACGTGCGCGAGCTGGAAAACGTGCTGGAACGCGCACTGACGCTCAGCGATGGCCATCGCATCCGCGACGCCGACCTGCAGCTGCGCGGCGCACCCTCGGCAGCGCCGGCCGCCGCCGCGCCCGTGGCGGCCGCCCCGGGAACGCCGCTGGAGCGGCACGTCGAGGAAATCGAGAAGCGCGCGATCCGCGACGCGCTGGAGAAGACGCAGGGCAACAAGACCCGCGCGGCAGCCCTGCTGGGAATGACGTTCCGGCAATTGCGCTACAAGGTGAAGAAGCTGAACATCGAATGACCGACGACAAAATGCACACAGGGAGATTGGTGATGAAAAAGCTCATGCTCGCGGCCATCGCCGCCATGGCGCTGGCGCAGCCGGCGGCCGGTGCGGCCACTTCCGCTGCCTCGGTCAAGGCGCTGCACGCGCTGTTCGATTCCGAATGGGAGCGTGGCCTGCGCGAAAACCCGGAGACCGCATCCTTCCTCGGCGACACGCGCTTCAACGACCGCTGGGCGGACCTGTCGCCCGAGGCGATCGAGCGCTCGCACCAGGGCGACCTCGTCGCGCGGCGCAAGCTGGCCGCGATCTGGCGCCAGGGCCTGCCGAAGGACGAGCAGCTCAACTACGACCTGTTCCGCAAGCAGCTCGATTTCTCGATCGAGGGCTACCGCTTCCGCGGCTTCGTCATGCCGGTGTCGCCGATCAACTGGAGCGGCTTCGGCGGCGCCAGTCAGCTCGCGCAGGCGATCCGCTTCGCCACGGCGAAGGACTACGAGGACTGGCTCAAGCGGCTCGGCGCGTACGGCGCCTACGTGGACCAGCACATCGCGCTGATGAAGCGGGGCCTCAAGGAGGGCCGCGTCCCGCCGAAGGTGACGATGCAGCGCATTCCGCGCCAGGTCGACGCGCAGATCGTGCAGAACCCCGAGGACAGCCCGCTGTATGCGCCGTTCCGGAATTTCCCCGCGTCCATGGATGCGGCGCAGCAGGAAGCCTTGCGCACGCGGGGCCGCGAGGCCATCCGCACCAGCGTCATTCCGGCCTGGCAGCACTTCAAGCAGTTCTTCGAGGCGGAATACCTGCCCGGCTGCCGCGACGCGATCTCGGCCGAGACGCTGCCCGATGGCGCCGCGCTCTATGCCTTCCAGGTCCGGCTGATGACCACCACCGACCTGACGCCCGACCAGATCCACGACATCGGGCTGAAGGAAGTCGAGCGCATCCGCCGCGAGATGGAGAAGATCAAGGCCAAGGTCGGCTTCGCGGGCCCGATGCAGGAGTTCTTCACGTCGCTGCGCTCCGACCCGAAGTTCTACTACGCGAAGCCGGATGACCTGCTGAATGGCTACCGCGTCATCGCCAAGCGCGTCGATCCCGAGCTGGCGCGCCTGTTCGGGCGGCTGCCGCGCACGCCCTACGGCGTGAAGGCGATCCCCGAGGACGAGGCGCCGAACAGCACGACGGCCTACTACTACCCGCCCGCGGAGGACGGCAGCCGGCCGGGCTGGTTCTACGCCAACACCTACAAGCTGGAGACACGCCCGAGCTGGGAGATGGAAGCGCTGTCGCTGCACGAGTCGGTGCCGGGCCACCACCTGCAGATCGCGCTGGCGCAGGAGCTGGGCGAGCTGCCCAAGTTCCGCCGCAACAACGGCTACACCGCGTTCGTCGAAGGCTGGGGCCTGTACTCCGAGAGCCTGGGCGAGGACCTGGGCATGTACCAGGATCCCTACTCGAAGTTCGGCCAGCTCACCTACGAGATGTGGCGCGCGGTGCGCCTGGTCGTGGACACCGGCATCCATCACAAGCGCTGGACGCGCGAGCAGGCGATCGCCTTCTTCAAGGAGAACGCCGCCAAGACCGAGAACGACATCGCGGTCGAGGTCGACCGCTACATCTCCTGGCCCGCGCAGGCGCTGGCGTACAAGATCGGCCAGCTCAAGATCCGCGAGCTGCGGACGCGCGCGGAGCAGAAGCTGGCAGACCGCTTCGACGTGCGCGCCTTCCACGACGTCGTGCTCGGCAGCGGCGCGGTACCGCTGGACGTGCTGGAGCGCAACGTGGATGCGTGGATCGCCGCAGTGGCGGCGAAAAAGGGCTGATTCGCCGCATCGGGCGCGCGCTCAGCGGCCCGGGTTCTCCACGATCCGCCTGAGCGCGCGATACCCCTCCACCAGCCGCGGCCCCGGCCGGCCGAGGAAGGCCTCGGTCACCGCGTAAATCCGGCCATCCCGCACCGCGGGGACCTGCTCCCATCCCGGCCGGCGCGCGACCACCGCGGGCCGGTAGTTCTCCTCCTTCACCCCGCACCACGACATCACGATGGCGTCCGGTGCGGCGGTTCGCGCGGCCTCGTCGCCGACCTCGACGCTCTTGCCCGGCGCGTGCGCAAACGGGTTCACTCCACCGGCGAGCCGCAGCAGGTCGTTCACCCATGAATCGCGCGCGGGGACGATCACCGGCTTCGGCCACCACTCCACCAGCACCCGCGACGCCGGGTCCCTGCACACCGCGGGCATCGCGGCCTGCATCCGCGCCACCAGTGCACGGCCGCGTGCGAGCACGCCGAGCGCCCCGGCGACCTGGATGATGGAGTCGTAGACGCCTTCCAGGCCGATCGGGTCCACCACCAGGATCGGCAGCCCGGCGGCGCGCAGGGCCTCGACGACGCGCTCGTGCCCCGGCACGGTGAGCGAGGTCAGCACCAGGTCGGGCCTCAGTGCGCGCACGGCATCCACGTCGAGGTCGAGATCGCGGCCCAGCTTCGGCAGCGGGGCGACGGCGTCCGGTGGAAAGTCCGAGTCGGCGTCCACGCCGACCAGCTGCGCGCCGCAGTCGAGCGCGCAGACGATCTCGGTGTTGGAGCAGGTGTGCGAGACGACCCGCACGCGCTCAGGCCGCCTGCGCCAGGTCCTCGACCGCGCGGTGCACGCCGGCGTGCCAGGTCGCGCACAGGATCCCGGCGATCAGCCCGCCGGTCAGCGCCAGCTTCGGGTCGAAGCGGATCGTGTATTCCACCTTGGTGCCGCCGGGTACCGCCTCGAAGCGGATGCTGCCGCGATGGTTGCGGATCGGGCTGCCGCGCGAGATCGCGTACTCGATCAGCGAGGGCCGCTCGAAGGCGACGATGGTTTCCTCGAAGCGCATGCCCCGGGTGCGGATCTCGCGCACGCTGCCCAGGCCGTTGGGCTCGGCGGCGCCGTTGCGGATGCGCGTGAAGCGTCCGCCCCAGATGCGGCCGAAGCGCTCGTGGTCGGCGAAATACTCGAACACGCGCTCGCGCGGCGCGGCGAAGAACTGCTCGAAGCGGACTTGCTGCTGGGCCATTGGCTTTCGGGGCTTTCGTCTGAACCGGCTACAGGACCGTGATCCCGCCCTGCGGATACGGTACCACCGGACGGTGCAGCCGCAGCGGGGTCACTGGCCGGCGATGGTCATCGGCTCGATCAGCACTGACGGCGTGCGGATGCCGCTGCGCACGTCGACGTCGCTGCCCAGTGCGCGGATGGAGCGGTACATCTGCGCGAGGTTGCCGGCGATGGTGATTTCCTCCACCGGGAACGCGATGGCGCCCCGCTCCACCCAGAAGCCGGCCGCGCCGCGCGAGTAATCGCCAGTCACGGTGTTGACGCCCTGCCCCATGAGCTCGGTGACGACCAGGCCTTCGCCCATGTCGCGCACCAGGTCGTCGAAGCCCTTCGTGCCCGGCTGCACCACCAGGTTGTGCACGCCGCCGGCATTGCCCGTGCTCTGCAGGCCGAGCTTGCGTGCCGAATAGCTGCCGAGCAGGTAGCCCTGCAGCACGCCGGCATCCACGAGAACGCGGCGCTGCGTGGCGACGCCTTCGCCGTCGAACGCGGCGCTGCCCGCGCCGCGCCGAATGAACGGGTCCTCGCGCAGCGTCACCAGTGGCGCGAAGACCTCGCGCCCCGCGTGGTCGAGCAGGAAGCTCGCGCGGCGATACAGCGCGCCGCCGGAGATGGCCGCGAGCAGGTGCCCGAACAGGCTCTTCGCCGCGTCGGGCGTGAACAGGACCGGCGCGGTGCGCGTGCTCAGCCCGCGCGAGCCGAGGCGCGCCACCGCGCGCTCGCCGGCACGGCGCCCGACCTGCGCCACGTCCTCCAAGTCGCCCGGATGGCGGCCCGAGGTGTACCAGTCGTCCCGCTGCATCTCCTCGCCGTCCACGGCGATCACCGCGCAGCTCACGTAATGGTTGGCGCCGCGGCGCTCGCCGACGAAACCGTGCGAGTTGGCGTACAGCTCGATGCCGCGCGAGGTATGGACGCTCGCGCCCTCGGACTGCGTGATGCGCGCATCCACCGCGAGCGCCGCGGCCTCGGTGGCGCGCGCCCGCTCGATGGCCTCGTCGGTGCCGAGCGGCCAGGCGTGGTCGAGGTCCAGGTCGGGGAACTGCGTGGCCATGCGCGCGGGATCCGCGAGCCCGCTGCAGGGATCGTCGCCGCTGGCCTGCGCGATGGCGCAGGCCGCGTCCACCGCCTGCGCCAGGCCACGCTCCGTGGTGTCCGCGGTGCTGGCGCTGCCGCTGCGCTGGCCGAAGAACACGGTCACGGAGAGTCCACGGTCGTGGTGGAACTCCACCGTGTCGATCTCGCCCTTGCGCACCGACACCGACAGGCCGCGGCTCTCCGACACGTCCGCTTCCGACTGCGTGGCGCCCGCACGCTTGGCCCGCTCCAGCGCCCCGAGCACGACCGGCTCCAGGCGCGAGCGCTCGGGCAACTCGAAGCGGTGCGGGGCGTTCATGGGGCGGCGAGCATAACCGCGGCGGGTGCGGGGGCGAAAGCGCGCGGCCCCAAAAAAAACCGGCCGCGCGAGGCGGCCGGTGGGTGTTGCGGGGTACGGCTCAGTTCGGGAAACGGATCGTCATCGCCCGAATTTGTACACGGGTCTCGCCGGGAATGGGGCCCGAACCAACGGAATTGATATCGCTGGCAGCGCCCGTGGCAAGGTCCATCTGGTACAGCTCGGTGAAAGCACCCAGACTGCAAATCGGGTCGGAGTCGTCACAGAAGACCTCCGTTGCCACTGCCAAGCCATCATGACCGCCAAGGATGTCGAAACTGACCTCATCACTCGTGCCATTGGCCAGTCCTGACCCACTCATGCGACGCAGGAACTGCCCTGCATCGATCGTCATCAGCGCGTCGTCCGAGGGCGCCGCATCGTAGACATAGAGCGTGGACGAAAGCGTTCCCGCGTAGTTGTGCGAAAACGCGGCGGCATTCATCGCCGGGTGCGGGGTGTCGTCCATATCCTCGATCACCTGCGCAGTCGCCAGCATCGGGTCGATCGACAGGTTTTCGCCCTTATCACTGACGACGCGGAGATTGTTCGTGGCCGGGTCGACATCCATTCCGAATTCCGTGCCAATCAGCGCGTATTTGGTCGCCGGATCCGTCATGACGTCGCCGGTCAGGCCCGCAGTACTGGCCACACCGGTAGCGACGTCGACGGTATACAGCCGTGCAGTGTTGGTGGTGCTGCGCGCAAGCAAGTACAGCTTGTTCGAACTGCCTTCGTAGCGATACTCGAGCCCGAGCACCGTTTCGCCCGGCAGCAGCCCCGCAAGGGTGCGACGACTGGTCAGCACCTGGGGCGTCGGCGGGTCGTTCGTGGCGGCCGGATTGCCGGCATCGAACGTCAGCAGTTCGGCAGCGGGAGCAGCGACGGTGGTCGCCACCACGAACTCGCGCAGATCCGCGTTGGACAACTGCACTTGCGCAGTCAGCCCCGTCACTTCCCCGCTGAAGCCGCTGAGCGTGCCGATGGAGCCAATCAGGGTGGCCGCGCCGGTGGTCAGGTTCAACGAGTACAGCGAAGCGCCATTGGTGCTGCTGCTGCGCACGACGTAGGCAGCGCCATCGCCGATGATCTCGAAGCCTCCGCGCTCGGTGGGATCGAAACCGAGCTGCGTGACGAAGGTCAGCTGCCCGGGGCTGGTGAACGGCGATGACGTGGTTTCCGGATCGATGGTGAAAAGTCGATTGTTCTGGGAATCGATGCCGTACCACAGAGTGGCGTCATCGCCACCCGGCACATTGCCGCTGAAGGCCACGTTCGCGATCTTGAACGGCAATTGCTGGGCCAGGCCCAGGGACGTCGCCACACCCGTGGTCGGGTCGACCTCGACATCCACGCTGTCGCCCTCGATCCGATCGGCGACGCCGCCGATGACGCGGATCTTTTCCGTAATCGGGTTGAAGTCGAAGCCGAGAATGAGATTCGCGGCATCGATCGCCGGCGTCACGGTCGCCTTGAGCGTGGCCGCTGCCGTGATCGGGTCGATGGTGTACAGCTTGCTCGCCGTGCTCAGCGCGTAGATGTCGTTGGTCGACGGACGCACGTCCATGGCAACGATCAGCTCATCAGCGGCCAGCCCGGTCACATCACCCACGACCGACAGAGCGCCGGGGTTGGAAGCCTGGAATCGCAGCAGCGTTTTCCCGTCGTTGCACGTGGTGGTACTGCGTGAATTGACCTTGCCCTGGCAGATCGCGAAGAACTGGGGCTCGCCCGGAGGCGGAATGGCGAGAGCGATCACGGACTCGGCCGCGACGGCGCCGTCGCCAATGGCCTGCGACGATGAAAGCACGCCGCTCGACAGGTCGACGGTGTAAAGCTTGGGTCCGCTGCTGCTGAATGCCACCATCGCGCGGCCGTTCTGCGCATCGATCACGAATCCGTTGGCATCGGGCGCGTCCGCAGCGAGAACTCCGACCGCCGGGGCCGTCGCGGGAGTGGTCAGCGAGACCTTGACCAGCTGGTTGCTGGTCGAATTGATGCCGTAGGTCGTGGTGAAACGCTCACCCTTGAACGCATTCGTGAAGGCCAGGGAGCTGAGTCCGGCAGGCGCCGCACCCGATGTCGTCGCGCCGGTCGACGGATTGATCTGGAACAGCGTGCCGCTCGGAGTGGACACGAAAATGGTTTCCCCCGACGCGGGCGTGAACGCCATCTCGTAGTTGCCGGTGCCGAAGGTGTTGTCTTCGACATTCAGGGCGGCAATCTGGGTGGCCTCGGCGGTGCCTTCGTTCACGACATACAGGTGACCCTTGCCGGTCGCCGTCCTGGCGAGCGCGTACAGGATGCCGTTGGAGGGACGGAAATCCATGGCAATGAGTGAATCGCCACTCATCAAGCCGGTGACGCTGGTATTCGACTGCAGCGTTCCCGGGCTGCTCCGATAGAAGCTCAGGAGCTTGCCGCTGGCGGTGAGGGCAAACGTATCACCCGTGCCGCCGATGCTGGCGCTCTCGAAGATGGCCACGACGGTGCGATCCGTGGACATGTTGGCGGTGTTGCACTGGTTCGGCTGGCCCACCACTGGCGTGCATGGGCCGGACCAGGCGCGGAAGGTCGATCCGACCGCGGGCGTCGCGGCGAGCAGCACGCTGGTCGAGGAGCCGAAATTTGCCGTGCAAGTTCCTGTGTTAGCCGTGCAGCCGGTGATCCCGGCAGGCGTGGACGCGACGGTGCCGGACCCGGACACGATCACGGCGAGACTGTGCTGACCCGATCCCCCGCCGCCACCGCCCCCACCACTGCTGCACGCCGCCAGCACCACCACAGCCAGCAGCGCCGTGCCCTTGAGGAAAATGGCTCGATTCATGACTTTACCCACTTGAATGACCCCGGCGCCGGCGGCAGTCTGACTTGCTCGCGCTCGGCTTTGGAATGGCGCACATCATAGAGGACTTTCCGGGCGCCAGGCGTCGGAAATCGCACCTACAACGGCCGCCGGTCGGCGCCGTTGACCCGCATGCCTTTTCGGTGCGATTTCAGGCGGAGGAACGGGCCGGCAGGGCCTGCAGGATCCTGCCGTGCACCCCGCCGAAATCCCCGTTGCTCATCGCCAGGATGCGGTCTCCGGAGCGGGCCTCGGCAGCGACCTCGGCGACGAGGCCGTCCAGCGTTTCGTGGACCCGCAGCCGCGAACCCAGGCTGCCCAGCGCCTGACGGGCGTTCCAGTTCAGATCCGGCCGGGCGTAGACGAAACATAGGTCCGCGCCTTCCAGGCTCAGGGCCAGCGAGGGCGCATGCGACCCCATGCGCATGGTGTTGGAGCGCGGCTCGAGCACCGCGAGCACGCGGCCGCTGCCGCTGCTGCGCAGCGCGGCGACCGTCACCTCGATCGCGGTCGGGTGATGCGCGAAGTCGTCGAACACCTGCACTCCGCCCTTTTCGCCGACCAGCTCCAGCCGGCGCCGGACGTTGCGGAACGCGGCGAGGCCCTCGAGCGCCTTCGGCACGGCGACGCCGACGTGCGCCGCGGCGGCGATCGCGGCCAGCGCGTTGCTGCGGTTGTGCGTTCCGGCGAGCGGCATGGGGCCGCGCCCCGCCACGGCGCCGTCCCGGCGCACTTCCAGCTCCCCGCCGTGCGAGGAGGCCTGCCAGCCGCTGCCATCGGCGGCGTCGAAGCGCTCGATCCCGCTCCAGCAGCCCATCTGCAGCACGCGCGCCAGCGCCTCGTCGCGGCCGTTGACGATCAGGCGGCCGCTGCGCGGCACCGTGCGCACCAGGTGATGGAACTGCCGCTCGATGCTGGCGAGGTCCGGGAAGATGTCGGCGTGGTCGTACTCGAGGTTGTTGAGCACGGCCGTGCACGGGCGGTAGTGCACGAACTTGCTGCGCTTGTCGAAGAACGCGGTGTCGTACTCGTCGGCTTCCACCACGAAGTAGCGGCTCTTGCCGAGCCGCGCGGAAACGCCGAAGTTCTGCGGCACGCCGCCGATCAGGAACCCGGGCTCCAGCCCTGCGTGCTCCAGCAGCCACGCCAGCAGGCTCGAGGTCGTGGTCTTGCCGTGCGTACCCGCCACCGCCAGCACGTGGCGGTCCTTCAGCACGTGGCGCGCGAGCCACTCCGGGCCGGAGACGTACGGCAGGCCGGCGTCGAGCACGTGCTCGATGGCGGCATTGCCGCGGCTGACGACGTTGCCGACGACCACCACGTCGGGAGCCGGATGCAGGTGCGCGGGCTCGTAGCCACGCATCACCGTGATGCCCTGCTCCTCCAGCTGCGTGCTCATCGGCGGCCAGGCCGCGGCGTCGGAGCCGGTGACGCGGTGCCCCGCCTCGCGCGCGAGCACTGCCACGCCGGCCATGAACGTCCCGCAGACACCGAGGATGTGGAGGTGCACGCTCAGCTCCCGGCGGGGGCGGCGATGCCCGACACGGCGCTCGACATCACCGCCGTCGCCAGCACCGCGAGAAGCGCGATGGCGACGCCGGCGAGGCGCGAGGTGTCCAGCGCGTGCCGGTAGATGTTGGCGGTGACGGCGAAATTCCAGGCCGACAGCACCAGCACCCCGAGCAACGGGCCAGCGGGGAGCGTTTCTTCCCGGGCCAGCTGCGGGTCCTGCGCCAGCCGCAGCATCACCGGCGCCAGGTCGGCGAAGGCGGGCAGCAGCAGCAGCGCGACCAGGGCGCTGGTGGCGAACAGGCTGCCGATGGTCTGCGTCGCCCGGTTCTGCAGGCGCCGCGACGACAGCAACAGCCAGGTCAGGCCGGCGAAGGCCGCGGTGGCGGCGGCCGCCTGCACTGCCGCCTGCACCGCCGGCAGCGTCAGCTGGTACTGCAGGAACGACACGATCAGCATCAGCCCGGCAGTCGCGTGGGTGACGCGCGGCGAGTACGGGAAATCCTGCGGGCCGGCGCGAAACGCCAGGATGCGCAGGGCGGCGGCGGCCGCGGTGGCGAACATGTGGATGCGCGAGCGCCGGCGGGGACGGGAGAAGAAAACGGCGGCGCGTATTATGGCGGAAATTCCCCGTGGCCCCGATGCCCGCTCCGCTGCTCTGGATCGACACGCCTGCAGCACTGGATGCGCAGCTGCGCGTCTGGGAAACGCGGCCGTGGCTCGCGCTCGACACCGAGTTCGTGCGCGAGGACACCTACTTTCCGGTGCTGTGCCTGGTCCAGGTCGGCGACGGCGAGACCGCGGCGCTGGTGGACGTGCGCGCGCTCGATCCGGCGCCGCTGTTCGCACTGCTGGCGCGACCGCAGCTGCTCAAGATCTTCCACGCGGCGGGACAGGACCTCGAGATCTTCGTGCAGCACTCCGGCGACTGCCCGCGGCCGCTGTTCGACACGCAGCTCGCCGCCGCGCTGCTCGGCCACGGCGAGCAGCTCGGCTACGCCGCGCTGGTGCAGTCGCAGCTGCAGGTCCAGCTCGACAAGTCGCTCGCGCGTACCGACTGGTCGCGCCGGCCGCTGCCGCAGAACGCGCTCGAGTACGCCGCCGACGACGTGCGCCACCTGGCGACGATCTTCCCGATGTTCCGCGACGCGCTGGCGGCAAAGGGCCGGCTCGGATGGCTCGAGGAGGAATGCCGGCGGCAGACCGATCCGGTGCGCTACCGCCCGGACCCGGCCAGCGCCTGGCACACGGTGAAGGGCCTGTCCCGCCTGCCGGCGCCGGCGCAGCACCGCGCCGCGCGACTCGCGCGCTGGCGCGAGGAGCAGGCGGTGCAGCGCAACCGGCCGCGACGCTGGATCCTCGATGACGCCGCCGTGTGCCGCCTGGCCGAGCAGCCGCCGCAGACGCGCGAGCAGCTGGCCGCGACCGAGGGCGTGTTCCCCAAGCTGGTCGCGCGCGCCGGCGACGAGCTGCTCGCGCTGCTGGCCGAGCCGGTGCCGGACGCCCCGCCGCTTTATGACGAGGAGCGCCTCACCGGCGAGCAGAAGCGCCGCATCCAGACGCTGCAGGAGCGCGTGCGCGCGCTGGGCGCGCAGCACCAGGTCTCGCCGACGCTGATCGCGACGCGCGGCGATCTCGAGACGCTGGTGCGCGAGGGCGAGCGCGCGGACCTGCCGCTGCTGCGCGGCTGGCGGCGGGAGCTGGCGGGAGAGGAGCTGCTGCGGACTTCGGCCGCCGGCTGACTACCGCCAGGCGCCGATGATCAGCCCGTACAGCGTGAACTGCGCGGTGTGGTAGCCCGCGTCGATCAGGAACATCTTCCAGCTGCGCTGCGCGAACAGGTAGTTGATGCCGAAGCTGGTGCCGACGAAGCACAGGCCGGCGCAGAAGCCGAGCTGCACCGCGTCGAGCACGTCGGCATCCGGGTCGAGCCAGCGCGCGAACGCCACCGACGCCACCAGCGCCAGCACGAAAGCCGACGCGAACACGCGCGCCCCGTGCCCGGGGCTCTTGGCACGCGCCAGCATCTCCGCGGTGATCCCGGCCTCGCGGTTCCAGACGTTGCCGAACAGCGCCGGCGAATACCACGCGCCGCCGAGCACGAAGGCCGAAACCGCCGCGGCCAGCACGGCCCACAGGTTCACGTCGCTCATTGCATTGCCCCCCCCGCCGAAAACGTTGCGCCGTCAGGCCTTCGCCGACAGCTTCGCGCTGGTCACCGAGAGCCGGTAGATCAGGGTCTCGGTGAACACCTTGTAGAAGCGCAGCTGGCACTCGAGCGACAGCTGGTCCATCAGCGACGAGTTCGCCTTCAGCACCATGCCCTGGCTGGTGGCGACGACCGTCGCAGTGCGCTTGGCGGCGGTCAGAAAGCCGATCTCGCCGAAGCAGTCGCCCTTGTCGAGCCGGTGCAGCACCTTGCCGGACTTGCGCACCTCGGCGGTGCCGAGCGCGAGCAGGTAGAAGGCGTGGTCGATCTCGCCTTCCTGGATCAGCGTCTGCCCGGCCTGGAACGGCACGATGGTGCTGGCATTGATGATCTCGTCGATCTCGTCGTCGGAGAACGTGTTGAAGAAGTGCAGGCGCCGCAGCGAGTCGCGGTTCTCGCGGCGCGTGAGCTGCTTGTCGGCATTGCGCAGCTTGTCGTGCAGGCGCGTCAGCGCGGTCGCCAGTTCCAGCCCGGAGGCGTAGCGCTCGCCCGGCTCCTTGGCCAGCAGGCGGTCGACGATCTCGCAGAGCTGGCGCGGCAGCTCCGGCCGCAGGCTGGCGAGCTGCGGCGCCGGCGTGGTGAGGATGGCGTTGAAGACCTTGTCCACCTCGCGCCCGGTGAACGGCGGCTCGCCCGCCAGCAGGTTGAACATCACCGCGCCGAGTGCGTAGAGGTCGCTGGCCGGCCCGACCGTCTCGCCGCGCACCTGCTCCGGCGACATGAACATCGGCGAGCCGACGATGCCGCCGAGCATGCCCGGCTGCGCCGCGATCTCGGCGATCGAGAAATCCATGATCTTCGGCACGCCGTCGCGCGCGATCATGATGTTGCCGGGCTTGATGTCGCGATGCATCACGCCCTTGCCGTGCGAGTAGTCGAGGGCGCGCGCGCACTTGAAGGCGATGTCCACCACCTTTTCGACCGGCGGGCGCTGCCCGCTGCGGCGGCACAGCGGCGCCAGCGTGTCGCCGTCGATGTACTCCATGACGATGTAGGCGATGCCGTCTTCGACGCCCGCGTCGTACAGCGACACGATGTGCGGATGCTGCAGCATGCCCGCGGCGCGGGCCTCGGTGAAGAAGCTGGCGCGGGTCTGCTCGGCCGAGGCCGCGGCGAAGCGCGCGGGATCCTGGGCGAGGATCTTGATGGCGACGTCGCGCTGCACGAAGGGGTCGAAGCCGCGGTAGACGACGCCGCAGGAGCCGCGGCCGATCTCGCCGCGGACCTCGTACTTGCCGACCTTGTGCGGCGGCTCGCCGCCGGAATCGCGATGCTGGCGCGGCTGGGTGTCGGTGATCAGCGTGTCCTGCTTCACGACCGCCACCCCGCCGCGCGTCGGGTCAGCGCCCGCCCGGGCTGCTGCCGCCGCCGGAGCCGCCGTTGTTGCCACGGCGCAGCGCGGTCATCGCTTCCTGGTTCTCCTTGGCGCGCTGCTCCCGCGCGGCGCGCGTGGCGCACACCCGGCGCCCGAGGTGCGAGCCGGTGGTCTTCTCGTACGTGCAGACGACGTCGTCGGGTCGTGCGCCAGAGTTGGCGGGCTTGGCGGTTTCGGCCTGCACGGCGCAGGCGGTGCCCATCAGCGCGGCGAGCGCGAGGGCCTGGGACAGCTTCATGGTGAGGCTCCGGAAAGGGGTTGAAACAGCGGATCGCGGGCGGGCGCAGGATACCCGCGCCACCCGGACCGCGCCATGAAACGCGCAGCCCGTGCAGCGGCGCACATGCCACTGCGTCGGCGGCTCCCTACAATTGCGCCCTTCGCCCCGAACTCCCCCCTGCCGGTGCCCGTCACCCGCTACACCGTCCATCCCGCCGACCCGGCGGCGCACCGCTTCCGCGTCGGCGTCACGGTGGAGCAGCCCGATCCGCAGGGCCAGGTGTTCGCGCTGCCCGCATGGATCCGCGGGAGCTACCTCGTACGCGACTTCGCCAAGCACGTCAGCGGCCTGTCCGCGCGTGACGCCGGTGGCCCGGTCGCATGGCAGCGGCTCGACAAGACCGCGCTGCGCTGCGCGCCCTGCCAGGGGCCGCTGAGCCTCGAGTACGACGTGTATGCGTACGACGACTCCGTCCGCAAGGCGTTCCTGGACACGCGCCGCGGGTTCTTCAACGGCAGCTCGCTGCTGTACCGCCCGGTTGGCCGCGAGCGCGATGCGGTCGAGCTCGTGCTGCAGCGTCCGCCCGCGCCGTTCGCGCACTGGCGCGCGGCGACGGCGATGACGCCGGCGGCGGTGGATGCCGCGGGCTTCGGCACCTATCGCGCCGCCGATTACGAGGAAGCCACCGACCATCCGTTCGAGCTGGGCGACTTCCAGCGCGTGGATTTCGAGGTGGACAGGATCCCGCATGCCTTCGTCGTGGCGGGCCGCGCCGAGTTCGACGCGGCGCGCCTGGCCCAGGACGCGACCCGCATCTGCGGTGCGCAGCGCGCGCTGTTCGGCCACGAGCCCGCGCTCGACCGCTACCTGTTCCTGGCCCGCGTCACCGGCGCCGGTTACGGCGGCCTGGAGCACCGCGCCAGCAGCGCCCTGATCTGCTCGCGCGCCGACCTGCCGCGCGCCGGCGCCGGGCTGACGCGCGAATACCGCACGTTCCTGGGACTGGTGAGCCACGAGTACTTCCACCTGTGGAACGTCAAGCGCATCACGCCGCAGGCCCTGGCCGAATCGGACCTGCGCCGCGAGGCCTACACCGGCGACCTCTGGCATTACGAAGGCGTGACGTCGTACTACGACGACCTCGCGCTGCTGCATGCAGGCGTGGTGGACGCCGCCACCTATCTCGACCTGCTCGCGGAGAACGCCACGCGACTGGAGCGCACGCCCGGGCGCACGCAGCAGACGCTGGCGGACGCGAGCTTCGAAGCGTGGATCAAGTACTACCAGCCGGACGAGAACACGCCGAACGCGACCGTCAGCTATTACGTCAAGGGTTCGCTCGCCGCGCTCTGCCTGGACCTGACGCTGCGGCTGCGGTCGCGCGTGACGCTCGACGACATCCTGCGCGAGCTGTGGCGCCGCTTCGGCCGCGAGGCCCGGCCGGTGCCGGAACGCGGGCTCGAGGCCCTGGCGCAGGAGCTGTCCGGCCTGGACCTGTCGCGCGAGTTCGATGCGTGGCTGCGCTCCACCCAGGAGCTGCCGCTGGAAGCACTGCTGTCGCAGTTCGGCGTGCAGGCGCTGCGCCGCGCCGCGACCGGCGACGCCGACGCGGGCGGCCGCACCAGCCAGAAACCGGCGGGCGCGACGGTGGGCCTGAAGCTGCGGCCCGGCGAGCCGGTGGTGGCGCACGTCGTGGCCGGCGGACCCGCCCAGCGCGCCGGCGTCTCGGGCGGCGACCTGCTGCTCGCGCTCGACGGGCTGCGCATCGGCGCCGCCAGCTGGCCATCGCGGATGGCGGCGCTCGTGCCCGGCCGCGAGCTCGAGCTGCATTTCTTCCGTGGCGACGAGCTGCTGAGCGCCCGGCTCGCCGCCGAGCCGCTGCCGCTGGACACCTGGACCTTCACGCTCGCCGAAGCCACGGGCGAAGTGCTCGAGCGGAGGAAGAAGTGGATCGGGGCGTAAGCCCCCAGCCCCTGGCCCCGAAATGCTCGAATTCCTCACCAAGATCCTCCTCGCCTACGTCCTCGGCACCTGCATGGGCGGCTTCGTCATGGGGCGGCTGCGCGGCGGGGTGGACCTGCGCGCGAGCGGCAGCGGCAACGTCGGCGCGACCAATGCGTTGCGCACGCAGGGACTCGCGTTCGGACTGGCGGTGCTCGCGATCGACATGGCCAAGGGCGTGATCGCGGCGGGCGTGCTGCCCGAGTTGCCGTGGCCGGGACCCGGCGCCTGGCCGGCGTGGCTGTCCGGCGGCCGCACCGCGCTGGCGTGCGCCTGCGGACTCGCGGTCGCGCTGGGACACATCTATCCGGCGTGGTTCGGTTTCCGCGGCGGCAAAGGCGCGGCGACGCTGGTCGGCGTGTACCTCGCGCTGCTGCCGGAAGCGATGCCGTGGATGGTGGCGGCATTCCTGCTGGTGCTGCTGCTGACCGGATACGTCGGGCTCGCCACCGTCACCGGCGCGGCGACCGCGCTGCTGTACGTCACCTGCTTTTCGGCGCAGGGCATCTTCAGCACGCCGGGAACGTTCGCGCTCGCGGCCGCGCTGCTGGTGGCGTTCACGCACCGCGCCAACCTGCTGCGCGTCTGGAACGGCTCGGAGCACCGCTTCGAAAAAGTGCTGGCGTGGAAGCGATGGCTCGGACGCTAGGCGACCGCGAGCTGCGCGCGCTGCTGGCGAGGCTGGCCGACGGCCGCCGCCATTCGGGCGCCACGCTCGCGCGCGAGGCGCGCGTGACCCGCGCGGCCCTGGCCAAGCGCATCCAGAAGCTGGAAACGCTCGGCGTCGAGGTCGAGGCGCGCTTCGGGCTCGGCTACCGGCTGGCGCAGGCCATCGAGCTGCTCGAGCCGGACCTGATCGTCGGCGCCCTGCCCGCGCCGGTGCGCGCGCGCCTCGCCGTCGAGGTGGCCTTCGGCACCGATTCCACCAACCGGCGGCTGCTGGAATCCGGCGGCGACGAGCCGCGCGCGCTGCTGGCGGAGCACCAGACCGCGGGACGCGGCCGCCGCGGCCGCGCCTGGCACTCGCCGCTGGGCCAGAACCTCTACCTGTCGCTGGCGTGGACCTTCGCGCAGTGGCCACCGCAGCTCACCGCGCTGCCGCTGGCGGTCGGCATCGCCACCGCGCAGGCGCTGCAGCAGCTGGGACTTGCGGGCGTGAAGCTGAAATGGCCGAACGATCTCGTGGTCGGCGGCCACAAGCTGGGCGGCATCCTGATCGAGCAGCGCGGCGAGGCCGCCGGCGCCTGTCGCGCCGTCATCGGCCTCGGGCTGAACGTCACCATGGCGGCGGCACCGGGGATCACCCAGCCGTGGACCAGCCTGGCGCAGGCGATGGCGCCCGCGTCGGCGCCGTCGCGCAACGCGCTCGCCGCGCGGATCCTCGCGCACTGGGTGGAGATGCTGGACCGCTTCGCATCCGACGGCTTCGCGCCCTTCGCATCCGCGTGGCAAGCGCTCGATGCGACGCTCGGCCGGACCGTCACCGTGCATGCCGACCCGCCCTACGAGGGCATCGCGCGCGGCGTGGATGCCTCCGGTGCGCTGCAGGTGGAATGCACCGGCGGGCAGCGCCGCGTACTGGCCGGTGACGTGTCGCTGCGCGTCGCGCCATGAGCCTGCTGCTCGACATCGGCAACACGCGCTTCAAGTGGGCGCGGCTGGAAGACGGGCGCGTGCAGCCGGGCGGCGCGATGGCGCATGGCGGAGCGCCGGCCGCGGCGTTCTACGGACTTGCGCTGCCGCGCGCCGATGCGGTGTGGGTGGCCTGCGTGCTCGACTCGTCGGTGCAGGCCGAGCTGGCGCGCGTGATCGGCGAGCATTTCGGCTTTGCCCCGCAGTTCGCACGCGTCGAGCGCCAGCGCGAGGGCCTCACCGTGGCCTACGGCGATCCTTCCCGTCTCGGCGTGGATCGCTGGCTGTGCATGCTGGCGCTGTGGCACGAGCTGGGCCGCGGCTTCTGCGTCGCCAGCGCCGGCACCGCGCTCACCTTCGACGCCGTGGACGACGGCGGCGAGCATCTCGGCGGGCTGATCGGCCCGGGCCTGCTCACCGCGCAGCGCGCGGTGCTCAGCAGCACGAGCTTCGAGGCCAGCGTGCAGTCCGCCTTCACGCCCGGGCTCGGCCGCGACACCAGCGCCTGCGTGCGCCAGGGCGCGCTGCATGCCTGCGCCGGGATGATCCAGCGCGCCGCGCAGCTCGGCCACGGTGCGCAGATGCTCACCGGCGGCGATGCGCCGGCGCTGCTGCCGCACCTCGGTGGCGGCTGGGACTGGCGCCCGGACCTGGTGCTCGAGGGCCTGGCTCTCCTCGCACAGGAGAATCGCCGGTGAGCTTCGGGCTGAAGCCGCCGCGCACGGTCGACAAGGCCGTGCTCTACCGCGAGCTGCTCGCGCAGGCGCAGGCGCTCATGCACGGCGAGCGCGACGCGGTGGCGAATGCGGCCAACCTCGCGGCGCTCCTGTGGCACTCGCTGCCCGACCTGAACTGGGCCGGCTTCTATTTCCTCAAGGGCGGCGAGCTGGTGCTCGGGCCGTTCCAGGGCAAGCCGGCGTGCGTGCGCATCGCGCTCGGGCGCGGCGTGTGCGGCACCGCGGCGCAGCAGCGCCGGACGCAGGTCGTGCCCGACGTGCACGCATTCGCCGGACACATCGCCTGCGACAGCGCGTCCAACGCCGAGATCGTGGTGCCGCTGCTGTCGGGCACGCGCGTGCTCGGCGTGCTGGACCTCGACAGCCCGGTGCATGGCCGCTTCGACGCGGCCGACGCGGCCGGCCTCGAGGCCATCGCGGGCGCGTGGGTGGCGGCGAGCGACGCCACAGCCGCTCTATAGAATGAGTGGTGTCAGGCGCAGCCGGCTTAGCTCAGTTGGCAGAGCAACGGTTTTGTAAACCGTGGGTCGGGGGTTCGATTCCCTCAGCCGGCACCACTCCCTACTCCACACGCTTGCCCTGACCACAGGTGCCGTAGAAGGGCCAGCCCCGGGGTTGCGTGCACCCGGTTTGCGGGGGTGCCGGGATGGGCGTATACCGTGACGCAAGCCGGTCGCGGGGCGTGTTGTCCCGCCCACAAGAATGGCCGGCATTCGGGGGTCAGCGTGAATCGACAGGTACGAGCCGTCTGTCTGGCGGCTTGCTGGGGTGTCGCCGGTCCCCTGGCGGCGGCCGAGCATCTCGTGCAGCCGGGCGAGACCGTCTGGGCAGTCGCGCGAGCGCATCGCGCCGAATATCCGCAGGCTTCGCTGGACCGCATCGTCCGCGCCATCGTCGCGGCCAATCCCTCCGCATTCCCGAATGGCCCCGGCCCCATCCGGCGAGGCGCGCGCCTGCAGCTGCCGGATGCAGCTTCGCTCGGCGGCGGCGCCGGCACTCCCGCGGCAGGCACGGCGCCGGTTCCGGTCGCCGAAGCCGAGCCTGCGACGGCACCGGCAGAGCCGCCCGTTCCTGCGACATCCGCGGGCGCCGCACCTGCTGCGCCCGACGCACCCGCTGCACCTTCCGCATCCGCCGCCGCCGCTGCACCTGCGGCCTCACCTGCACCTGCGTCACCGCCCGCCGCATCGTCCACACCCGCCACGCCGAGCGTCCTCGGCGTGGAGCTGCTGCCCGCCCTGGGCCGGGAGCAGCGCCAGGGCTTCGCGGTTGTCGGCAACGGCTTCGCCGACGGCGCGACGCTGGAGTTCGAGGACCTCGCCGCGCACCGGCGTGTCGCCGGTCGCAAGCCGACGAGCGTCACGCCGCAGCGCATCGAGTACGAGGCGCGCTTCGGCGCCGAGGTGTCGCGCTGGCGCGTCGCGGTGCGCAACCCGGATGGCTCCTCGTCGGAGCCCTTCGAGTTCGACGGCGGCCGTGACGTGATGCTCGCGCTGCCGCCGCCGGTGGCGGAGGCCGTGATGCCGCCCGTGGAGCCGGCCAAACCCGCGGCGCCGCCGGCCTTCGCGACCACTGCGGAAGCGGCAGCAGCCAGCCGGCTGCTGGCCAGCCGTGACGGCGCAGCCCTGCTCGCGCTGCTCGCGCCGATGGAAGAGCAGTACGCGGGCGACCCCGACTACGACTACCTGCTGGGCGTCGCGCAGCTCGACACCGGCCATCCGAGCGAGGCGATCTTCGCGCTGCAGCGCACGCTGGAGCTGCGCCCCGGCTTCTCCGGCGCGCGCATGGAGCTGGCGCGGGCCTACTACGAGGTCGGCGACAACGAGGAATCCCGCCGCGAGTTCCAGACCGTGCGCGAGCAGGATCCGCCGCCCGCGGCGCGCGACGCCATCGAGCGCTACATGAGCGCGGTGGACCTGCGCTCCGCGCGTTACCGCGCTCTCGGGCGCGGCCAGCTCGAGACCTTCGGCGGCTACGACACCAATGCCAACGGCGGCACCGACGCGCAGACCATCGCCTTCGGGCCGTTCCTGCTCAACCCGGCGCCGAACAGCCGCCGGCAGGAATCGCCGTACTACGGCGTCGCCGGGCAGTATTTCTACGGCGCGCCGCTGACGCCCGACTGGCGCTGGCAGGCAGGAGCGCGCGGCACGCTGCGCGAAAATCCGCAGGCTTCGTTCGTGGATGCGAGCCAGGCGCTCGCGCTGGCGAGCGTCACCTACGGCCAGCGGGCCACCGTCAGCGCCGGCCTGTCCGGCGCCTGGTCCACGCTCGCCGATCGCGCCAACAACCACAGCTACGGGCTCGACGTCGGCAGCACGCTGCCGCTGGGCGAGCAGTTCTACGGCGCGGCGAGCGCGCACGGCGGCATGCTGCGCTACGACGCTCCCTCGCTGAAGGCGCAGGACGTGAACCAGCTCGTCGGCGCCGCGGCGCTGGGCTGGCACGTGCCTTGGGCGCGGCGACTCGACCTCGACCTGGGGCCGCTCGGCGGCCGCGACGAGGCCGTCAATGCCGGTTCCACCTTCGGCCGCGACCTGCTGGGCGCGCGCCTGAACCTGTTCTGGGTCGCCCCGCTGCGGCTGGTAGTGAGCGGCTCGGCGGCCTGGGTGCGCTCCGACTACGACTACACGCGCACGGCATTGCTGGCCGCGCGCAGCGACGAGCAGGCCGCGCTGCAGCTCACCGTGGATCCCTCCGACTGGCTGCGGCCCTGGCGGCTGCGCCTGCAGGGCACCTGGATCGACAACCGGTCGAGCCTCGCGCTCTTCCAGTACGACAAGACCGACATCGCGCTGTATCTCGGACGGGACTTCTGATGCGCCGCCATTCCGCCGTACTGCTGCTGCTCGCCGCCCTGCTGCCGGAGGCCGCGAGCGCGGCGCCCGCCGGCACGGTGATGTTCGCCTTCGGGCGCGTCACCGTGGTGCGCGACGGCGCCGAGCTGCCGCTGGCGCGCGGCGATGCGCTGCTCACCACGGACGTGGTGAAGACCGGCCCCGTCGGCATCGCGCAGCTGCGCATGGTGGACGGCGCGGTGTTCTCGCTGCGCGCCGGCAGCGAGCTGAACATCCAGACCTACGAGGCGCCGCCGCTGGGCGCGCCGCTGCCGGGGCACGACCCCGACCACCGGCCGGTGGCACCGAACGGCGGCGGGCGGGCCGTGCTGACGCTGGTGAAGGGTGGCTTCCGCACCATCACCGGGCTGATCGGCAAGTACGCCAACAGCGAATACAGGGTGTCGACCCCGATGGCGACCATCGGCGTGCGCGGCTGCGACTACACGGTCATCGTCTGCAACGGCAACTGCGGCAAGACGCAGGACGGCGTGCATCTCGGCGTTTCCGAAGGCAACGTGTCGCTCGAGAACGGCGCCGGCAAGCTCGAGCTGCACGACGACGACTACGGTTACGTCGGCACCGGCAGCGAGCCGCCGGAGGAGCGCCTCGAGAGGCCGGAAATCTTCCAGCAGGACACTTCCGGGCAGAAGGAGCAGGACGCGCAGGGAACCGGGGAAGCGCCTGCGCAGGGCGAGCAGTCGACTGGGTCCGACGGCACGAGCACCGGCACCGACTCGGGGACCGGCACCGACGCGGGCGGCACCGGCACGGGCAGCACGGATTCCGGCACGGGCGGCACGAGCGACACATCGGGCACGCAGACCTCGGACACCGGCGACGGCTGGACCTCGGCAACGGACCTGGGCAGCGCGCCGCTGGCGAACCCGGACACGGGCAACTACACGCCGCCGCCTCCGCCCTCCTACATCCCGCCCCAGCAGCCCGCGCCGACGTACGTGCACCCGGTCGCCTTCAGCCTGGGCAGCCTCGCCGGCGCGCAGTTCAACGCCGACGGCACACCGGGCGGCACCGACCTGACGTCGTTCCTCGGCGGTTCGCAGCGCTTCGCCATCGGCACGGCGCAGAACGTCAACACCGGCTACGACCCGGTCACGCAGCTGCGCTGGGGACGCTGGTCGCCGGCCGCGGGCGTCACCGTGGACGGCAGCGCCATCGGCAATGGCTCCACCGACAGCCTGCACTGGATCGCGGGTCCCGACCTTGGCGGCGCACCGGCCATCACGCGCAGCGGCACGGCGACGTTCACGCTGATCGGCAACACCGACCCCACCGACAGCGCCGGCAACGTCGGCTTCCTCGGCTCGGCCACGCTCGGCGTCGACTTCACCGCCGGCACCGTGGACAGCACGCTCGCGCTGTCGGTCGGCGGCGTGAACTGGAACGCGACGGGCAGCGGCTCGCTCACGTCGGCCAACACGCTGTTCAGCGGCAGCTACAACGGCGGCATCTCCATCGATGGCGTTCTCGCGCCCTCGGCCACCGGCGTCTTCGCCGGTTTCATCATTCCGGGCACGACGTCCAGCGATCTTCCGACGGGCGCCGGCCTCACCTACACGCTCGACAACGGCATCAGTGGCCCAGGCCACCAGGATGCCGCCGGCGCCGCCGCCTTCAAGGGTCCGTAAATGCGCACCTTCCGACCGACGCGCCTTGCGCGATTCGTAACGCCGCTGGCTGGCGCGATCTGCCTCGCGGCGTGCGGTGGCGGAGGCGGCGGCAGCAGTCCGTCGGCACCGGCAACGCCGGGACCGTCCGCGGTCACCGGCTCGGTCACTAAAGGTCCGTTTTCCGGCGCGACCATCACGCTGATTGCGTTCGACGCGGCCGGCAATGCGACCGGCTCGCCCATCACCAGCACCATCAGCAGCAGCGGCGGAGGCTTCAGCATCACCGCGCCCGCCGGCACGTACCTGGTGCAGTCCAGC
>DATLCG010000109.1:0-3876 GCA_035526525.1 Binatia bacterium | reverse complement strand
ACGCTGCATCGATTTCTAGCGGCGCGTCCTGCGCCCGCCACCCCCTCCGACCGAAGAGCATCCCCACATGGCGACGCGCCAACGCCCGCTTTCCCCCTTCATGATCGGGCCGTATTACCGGCCGCAGATCACCAGCGTGCTATCGATCCTGCATCGCGGCACCGGGGTGTTCCTCGCCTTCGGGGCGCTGGTGCTGGTCGTGTGGCTGCTGGCGGCGGCCGGATCCGACACCGCCTACGAGATGTTCTCGGCGTGGGCGGGTTCGCCGGTCGGCGTCCTGCTCGGAGTCGGCTTCGCGGTGTCGCTGGTCTACCACTTCCTCAATGGCATCCGTCACCTGCTGTGGGACATCGGCTGGGGCTACGGCGCGCAGGGCGAGCCTGAAAAGGTCGCGCCGGTGCGGCGCATGGCCAAGCTCTACCATTCGGTGCGCAATGCGCTCTGGGGAAAGGTGCTCGGCTACGGCCTCGACTCCGGCAACGACGACGTGACCCGTACGGGCCGCCTGGTGATCGTGCTCACCGTGCTGCTGACGGCCGGTATCGTCTGCTGCGCCACCCGCGCGCTCGGGGGCACGGCATGAACATGCGCGACCCGCTCGCCGTCGCCCGCGGCCTCGGCCCGGCCCGTGAAGGCCTGCACCACTGGTGGGTGCTGCGCGTCACCTCGGTGGCGCAGATGCTGCTGGCGCCGTGGCTCGTGTGGTTCCTCCTCGGCCTGCTCGGCGCCGACCGCGAGACGGTGCGCGCCGCGATCGCCGACCCGATCCAGGCCACGCTGCTGATCGCCTTCGTCGTCACGCTGTTCTGGCACACCCAGCTCGGCCTGCAGGTCGTGGTCGAGGACTACGTCCACGGCTGGAAGGAATGGGCGCTGCAGCTCGCCATCAAGTTCGGCTGCGCGCTCTGCGCGCTCGCCGCCGTGGTCGCCATCGGCCGCATCGTCTTCACTGCCTGAGCCCGCCATGACGTCCGCCTACAAGATCACCGAACACAAGTACGACATGGTCGTGGTCGGCGCCGGTGGCGCCGGCCTGCGCGCCACCTTCGGCCTCGCCGCCAAGGGCCTGCAGACCGCGTGCATCACCAAGGTCTTCCCGACGCGTTCACACACCGTCGCGGCCCAGGGCGGCATTTCCGCCGCGCTGGCCAACATGGGCGAGGACGACTGGCGCTACCACTTCTACGACACCGTCAAGGGTTCCGACTGGCTCGGCGACCAGGACGCGATCGAGTACATGTGCCGCAACGCCATGGCCGCGGTCATCGAGCTCGAGCACCAGGGCGTGCCGTTCTCGCGCACCGAGGAAGGCAAGATCTACCAGCGCCCGTTCGGCGGCATGACCACCCGCTACGGCGAGGGTCCGCCGGCCCAGCGCACCTGCGCCGCCGCCGACCGCACCGGCCACGCGATGCTGCACACGCTGTACCAGCAGTCGCTCAAGCACGACGCCAAGTTCTTCATCGAATACTTCGCGCTCGACCTGATCATGGACGAGGAGGGTGCCTGCCGTGGCGTGCTGGCGCTCGATCTCGCCGAAGGCACGCTGCACCTGTTCCGCGCCCAGGGCGTGGTGCTGGCCACCGGCGGTTACGGCCGTGCGTATTTCTCCGCGACCTCGGCGCACACCTGCACCGGCGACGGCGGCGGCATGGCGCTGCGCGCCGGCCTGCCGCTGCAGGACATGGAATTCGTGCAGTTCCACCCGACCGGCATCTACGGCGCCGGCTGCCTGATCACCGAAGGCGTGCGCGGCGAAGGCGGCATCCTGCGCAATGCCGACGGCGAGCGCTTCATGGAGCGCTATGCCCCGAGCGTGAAGGACCTGGCACCGCGCGACATGGTCAGCCGCTCGATGACCATCGAGATCCGCGAGGGCCGCGGCGTGGGCCCGCTCAAGGACCACATCCACCTCGACCTGACCCACCTCGACCCGGCCGTCATCCACGAAAAGCTGCCCGGCATCGCCGAAACCGCGAAGATCTTCGCCGGCGTCGACGTCACCCGCCAGCCGATCCCGGTGCTGCCGACCGTGCACTACAACATGGGCGGCCTGCAGACCAACTTCCACGGCGAAGTGGTCACGCTCAAGGACGGCGAGCCCAACCACGTCGTGCCGGGCCTGTACGCCATCGGCGAGGCCGCGTGCGTGTCGGTGCACGGTGCCAACCGGCTCGGTTCGAACTCGCTGCTCGACCTGGTCGTGTTCGGCCGCGCGGTCGCCGACCGCTGCGCCGCCACCCTCACGCGCGGCGCGGCGCACAAGATGCTGGCACCGTCGGCGCTCGACAAGGCGCTGGCCAACCTCGACGGCCTGCGCCACGCCAACGGCGGCACGCCGACCGCGGTGATCCGCAACAACATGCAGCGCGTCATGCAGGAAGACGCTGCCGTGTTCCGCACCGGCGACACCCTGAAGACCGGCGTGACCCGCATCCGCGAGGCGTTCAAGTCGTTCGAGGACGTGCGCGTCAGCGACCGCTCGATGGTGTGGAACTCCGACCTGATGGAGACGCTGGAGCTGCAGAACCTGCTCGGCCAGGCGGTGGCGACGATGGTGTCGGCCGAGAACCGCACCGAGTCGCGCGGCGCCCACGCCCGCGAGGATTTCAAGGACCGCAACGACGCGCAGTGGATGAAGCACACGCTGTGCTGGGTCGATGCGCAGGGCAACACCACGCTCGACTACCGGCCGGTGCACCTCAACACGCTGACCACGGACATCGAGTCGGTGCCGCCGAAAGAACGCAAGTACTGAGGCAGGCATGGCGCGCGAAGGCGGCATCATGGCGTGGCAGTGGACAGGTTACGGGCGCAACCATCGCGACCGCGGCAACCTGTGGCTGCACATCGTCGCGGTGCCGGTGTTCATCGGCGCGACGCTGGCCCTGGCCTCGACGCTGTTGAAGGGCCACTGGTTCGCCGCCGCGCTGTCGCTGGTGCTGATGGTCGTAGCCTTCGCGGTGCAGGGCCTGGGGCACAAGCGCGAGTCGGAACCGCCGGTGCCCTTCGACGGCCCGGGCGATTTCCTGGCCCGCGTGTTCACCGAGCAATTCATCACTTTCCCGCGTTTCGTCCTGAGCGGTGGCTGGATGCGCCAGCTGGCCGGCCTGGACTGACCCAAGCGCAAGACGAAACGATCAGAGAGGACCGCATGGCCGAGTTTTCGCTCCCCAAGAATTCCGAGGTCGGCAAGGGCAGGCATTTTCCCGCCGCGCCCGAGGCGAAGAACGTCCGCACCTTCAAGGTGTACCGCTGGAATCCCGACGATTCCGCGAACCCGCGCCTCGACAGCTTCGATGTCGACATGGACGCGTGCGGGCCGATGGTTCTCGACGCGCTGATCAAGATCAAGAACGAGATCGACCCCACGCTGACCTTCCGCCGCTCGTGCCGCGAGGGCATCTGCGGCAGCTGCGCGATGAACATCGACGGCACCAACACGCTGGCGTGCACCAAGGGCATCGACGAGTGCACGAAGAAGGACGTGCCGATCTACCCGCTGCCGCACATGCCGGTGGTCAAGGACCTGGTGCCCGACCTCACCCATTTCTACGCGCAGTACGCCTCGATCAAGCCGTGGATCCGCACCCAGAGCGTGCCGCCGGGCAGCGGCGAGCGCCTGCAGTCGCCGGCCGACCGCAAGAAGCTCGACGGCCTGTACGAATGCATCCTGTGCGCCTGCTGCAGCACCTCGTGCCCCAGCTACTGGTGGAACGGCGACCGCTACCTCGGCCCCGCCGTGCTGCTGCAGGCCTACCGCTGGATCGTCGACTCGCGCGACGAGGACACCGGCGCGCGCCTGGACGAGCTGGAAGACCCGTTCAAGCTGTTCCGCTGCCACACGATCATGAACTGCGCGCGCACGTGCCCGAA
>DATLCG010000103.1:0-18710 GCA_035526525.1 Binatia bacterium | reverse complement strand
AGCCGGATCGCGTGCACGTGCTGGCGAACGGCCGCATCGTGCGCTCGGGCGGAGCGGAGCTCGCACGCGAGCTGGAGCGCAGCGGCTACGGCTGGGTGGATGCGCCTGCCGCGGCGGCCTCGTGAATCCTTTCGAAGACGCCTTCGCCGCGCTGCCCGAGCCGGCGCGCCGGGGGCGCGAGTCGCACCTGCGCCGGTTCCTCGGTGAAGGCCTGCCCGATCGCGGCGTCGAGGAATGGAAGTACACGGACCTGTCGGGCCTGGCGGCGCGGCGCTTCGCCCACGCCGGGACGGGCCAGCCCGAGCCGGTCATGCTGGCGGGCGCACGCCGGCTCGCGTTCGCCAACGGCGTCCGGGTGGACGGCGACGTCTCCCTGGTGCAGCCCTGCGATCCGCGCGCGGGCGGCGGCGCGGTGGCCGCGCTGAATGCCGCGTTCGCGCACCAGGGACTCAACCTGCTCGTGGAAGGCAGCGCAGCGCCACTGCTGCTGGACACGTGGTTCGGCGGCGGTGACGAGCAGATGGCGCACCTGCGTCACCGCGTGCACCTGCGCCCCCATGCCGAGGCGACACTGGTGCTGCTGGAGCGCGGCGACGACGCTGCCTTTTTCGCGACGCAGATGCTCGAGCTGCGGCTCGAGGCTGGCGCCCGGCTGTGCGTGTACCGCATCCAGCGTCCCGGCGCGCGCACCACGCTGCTCACGCGGCTCGATGCGGACGTCGGCCCCGATGCCCGGCTCGAAGTCGTGTCCCTGCACGCGGGCGGCATGCTGAGCCGCTGCGACGTCCATGTGGAGCTGGCCCGCGGTGCGCAGGCCGACGTCGCCGGCGTGCTCGCGCCCTGCGGCCGCGAGCACCTGGACGTGCACACCCGCGTGGACCACCGCGAGCCGCACGGAACCAGCCGCGAGCGCTTTCGCGTCGTCGCGCGGGAGCAGTCGCGCGCCGTCTTCAACGGCAAGGTGGTGGTGCACGCCGGGGCGCAGAAGACCGACTCGCGCCAGGAGGTGGCGAGCCTGCTGCTGTCGCCGCAGGCCGAAGTCGATGCCAAGCCCGAGCTCGAGATCTACGCGGACGACGTCAAGTGCAGCCATGGCGCCACCTGCGGGCAACTCGACGAAGCCCAGGTGTTCTACCTGCGCTCGCGCGGCGTGCCCGAGTCCGCCGCGCGAAACCTGCTGCTGTACGCGTTTGCGCACGAGCGGCTGACGCAGATCGCGTTCGAGCCCGCGCGCCGGCTGGCGGAAGAGACCCTGCTCGAGCGCCTGCCGGGAGCCCCGCGGCGCGAGGAGCTGCAGTGAGCGCGGCCCGCCCGCGACCGTCCGCCGCGGCACTGCCGGACCGCGTGCGGCCCGACTTTCCGATCCTGCGCGAGACCGTTCGCGGCAAGCGCCTCGCCTACCTGGACAACGCCGCCACCACGCAGAAACCCGAGGCGGTGCTGGCGGCGATGGACGACTATTACCGGCATCGCAACGCCAACGTGCACCGCGCCGTGCACGAGCTGGCGGAGCGCGCGACCGCCGCGTACGAGGGCGCGCGCGACCGCATCGCCGCCTTTTTCGGCGCCCGCCGCGAGGAAGTCGTGTTCACGCGCGGCACCACCGAGGGCATCAACCTCGTCGCACGCTGCTTCCTGCCGTCGCGGCTGTCGCCCGGCGACGAGGTGCTCGTCACCGGCATGGAGCACCACTCGAACATCGTGCCGTGGCAGCTGGTGGGTGCGAAGCTGGTGCCCGCGCCGGTGAGCGCCGAGGGCGAGCTGATCTGGGAAGAGTGGCGCGCGCGGCTGTCCTCGCGCACGAAGCTGGTCGCGGTGGGACACGTGTCGAACGCGCTCGGCACGCTCAACCCGGTCGAGGACATCGTGCGGGAAGCACACGCGCGCGGCGTGCCGGTGCTGGTGGACGGTGCGCAGGCCGCGGCGCACCTGCCGGTCGATTTCGGCGCGCTCGGCGCCGACTTTTATTGCGTGTCCTCGCACAAGGCCTACGGGCCGACCGGCTTCGGCGTGCTGCTGGCGCGCACCGGGCACCTCGAGGCCATGCCGCCCTGGCTCGGCGGCGGCGACATGATCCGCACGGTCACCTTCGACCACAGCACCTGGAACGACGTGCCCTACAAGTTCGAGGCCGGCACGCCCGACATGGCGGGCGCCGTCGGCTTCGCCGCCGCGCTGGACTACGTGCAGGCGGTGGGCCGCGGCGACATTGCTGCACACGAGCACGCGCTGCTGGAGCACGCCACCGAACGCCTCGCGCGCATCCGCGGGCTGCGCCTGGTGGGCACGGCACGCCGCAAGGGCGGCATCCTGTCCTTCGTCATGGATCGCGCGCACCCGCAGGACATCGGCTCGGTGCTCGACATGGAAGGCGTGGCGATCCGCGCGGGACATCACTGCGCCATGCCGCTGATGCAGCAATACGGGCTGTCGGCCACCGCACGAGCGTCCTTCGCCATGTACAACGGCGACGACGACGTGGAGCAGCTGGCGGCCGCGCTGGAGAAGGCGCAGCAGCTGTTCGCCTGAGCTAGGCCGGCCCCAGCAGCTCGACGCGCAGCTCGGGCGTCTCGTATCCCTGGTAACGATTCACGGCCAGGCGGTACGCCACTTCCACGGTGCCGCTTTCGCGGCGCGATTCCGCGCCGCCGAAATGAATCGCCTCCAGCAGCCGGCCCTGGTGGCGCAGGCGGTATCGCACGTGGCGCTCGCCCATGATGCGGGCCCCCTCCACCTCGAAGCGGCCGTCGAACAGCGGCTCCGGGAAGCCCTGCCCCCACGGACCCGCCCCTTCCAGCGCGCGTGCCGTGTCGAGCGACAGCTCGGCGGCCGCGAGCTCGCCGTCGGACTCCAGCACGTGATCGAGGTCCGCCGGCTGCAGCCACGAGCGGCACACCGCGTCGAACTGGGCCTTGAACGCCGGCAGCGCCGACTCCGGCAGCGTCAGTCCCGCGGCCATCGCATGGCCGCCAAAGCGGACGATCGTGCCCGGCAGCGCGGCGTCCACCGCGGCCAGGGCATCACGGACGTGCAGGCCGGGGATCGAGCGCGCCGAGCCTTTCAGCAGGCCTGCCTCCTGGGCGCGCGCGAAGGCGACGACGGGCCGATGCAGGCGCTCCTTCACGCGCGACGCCACCAGGCCGACGACGCCTTCGTGCCAACCCGCATCGAACAGGCTGAGCCCGACGGCGCCCGCGTCGACCTGCTCCACCATGGCCATGGCTTCGTCGCGCATCTGCGATTCGATCTCGCGGCGCTCGCGGTTGAGCTGGTCCAGGCGCTGCGCCATGGCCAGCGCCTCGGCCGGGTCCGCGCAGAGCAGGCACTCGATGCCGAGCGCCATGTCCTCCAGGCGGCCCGCCGCATTGAGGCGCGGCCCGACCGCGAAGCCCAGATCGCTCGAGCTCACGCGCTCGGCGGCGCGACCGGCCACCTGCAGCAGCGCCAGCAGGCCCGGCCGCGCGCGGCCGTGGCGGATGCGCGCCAGCCCCTGCGCCACCAGCACGCGGTTGTTGTGGTCCAGCCGCACGACGTCGGCGACCGTGCCGGTGGCCACCAGGTCGAGGAAATCGGCGAGCACCGGCTCCGGCCGCGTGCGGAATGCGCCGGATTCGCGCAGCCGTGCGCGCAGCGCGCCCAGCAGATAGAACATCACGCCGACGCCGGCCAGGTGCTTGCTGGAGAAGCCGCAGCCCGGCTGGTTCGGGTTGACGATGGCGTCGGCCACCGGCAGCCGCGGCCCGGCGAGATGATGGTCGGTGACGACGACCTGCAGGCCCAGCTCCTTCGCGCGGGCCACGCCGGCGAGGCTGGCAATGCCGTTGTCCACCGTCACCAGCAGCCGCGTGCCGCGAGCGGCGGCAGCTTCCGCCAGTGCGGGCGACAGGCCGTAGCCCTGCGTGAAGCGGCTGGGCACCAGGTAATCCACCTGCCGCGCGCCGAGTGCACGCAGGCCGAGCACCGCCAGTGCGGTGGCAGTGGCGCCGTCGGTGTCGTAGTCGCCGACCACGGTGATCGGCAGATCGAGGCCCGCAGCCAGCAACTCGCAGGCGCGGTCGAGCCCGGAGAGAGCCGGCGGCAGCAGCTGCTGCAGGCCGAGCATCAGCTCGGCGCCATTCAGCACGCCGCGCTGTGCGTACACGCGCCGCAGCACCGGGTGAATCGTGGCGGGCAAGGCGTCCGCCGGAGCCATCGGCCGGCGCCGCAGGCGCGGCTCGCTCACGCCGCGCCGCTCCTCATCCGAGCTGGGCCTTCAGCGCGCGCTCCACCGCCGCGCGCTCGGCCGGCACCTGCAGCAGCTCGCCGAGCCCGGCGCGCGTCACCGCATCCGGATCCTTCAGTCCGTGTCCCGTGAGCGTGCAGACGACGGTCTGTCCCGCCTCGATGCGGCCGGCCCGGATGTCGCGCAGGGCGCCGGCCAGCGAGATGGCGGAGGCCGGCTCGCAGAACACGCCTTCGCGCGACGCCAGCAGGCGCTGCGCGGCGAGGATGTCGGCATCGTCGAACTCGTCGAACCAGCCCGACGATTCCCGCTGCGCCGCCAGCGCCAGGTCCCAGCTCTGCGGATGGCCGATGCGGATCGCGGTCGCGACGGTTTCCGGGTGCGCAACCGGGCCGCCGCGCAGGAACGGCGCCGCGCCCGACGCCTGGTAGCCAGCCATGCGCGGGCGTGCACCCGTCAGCCGGCGCGGCACGCAGGGCACGGCGCAATCGGCGCGCACCGCGGTCGCCATGCCGGCGCACTCCGAATAGCCAAGCCAGTACGCGCTGATGTTGCCGGCGTTGCCGACCGGCAGGCAGTGCACGTCCGGCGCACGACCCAGGGTCTCGACGATCTCGAAGGCCGCCGTCTTCTGCCCGTGCAGCCGGTACGGGTTGATGGAATTGACGATGGCTACCGGCAGCACCGCACCGATCTCGCGCACCAGGCGCATGCCGTCGTCGAAGTTGCCGCGGATCTGGATCACGCTGGCGCCGTGGACGATGGCCTGGGCCAGCTTGCCCAGCGCGATCTTGCCCTCGGGAATCAGCACGAAGGCCTTGATGCCGGCGCGCGCGGCGTAGGCGGCGGCCGACGCCGAGGTGTTGCCGGTGGAGGCGCAGATCAGCGCGCGGGCACCCTCGTGCACGGCCTGGGTGACCGCGACCGTCATGCCGCGATCCTTGAAGGAGCCGGTGGGATTCAAGCCCTCGAACTTGGCGTGAAGCTCGCCGTCGAAGCCCAGGTCGCGCTCCAGGTTGCGCAGCCGGATCAGCGGGGTGCGGCCCTCTCCGAGCGCGATCGCGCGCGCTCCCGGCGCGATGGGCAGGCGATCACGGTAATGCTCGACCAGACCCGTGTAGGCGCCGGGTCCGCCGGCCTCAGGCGCCATCGAAATGCTCGACGCGCAGGTGCGTGGAGCCCGGGCGCACGAACGGCAGCGCCAGCAGTTTCGCCATGGCTTGCGCGAAGCGCTGCTCGCCGATCACGGACGTGATGATCGCCAGCGTCGCGTCGTCGCGGCCGCGCGGCTCCTTCTGCAGGATTGCCTCGATGCTGATGTCCAGCTCGGCGAGGATCGACGTGATTCCTTTCAGCACGCCGGGCGTATCGGCGACCTGCAGGCGAACGTAGTGGGCGCTCTGCACCTGCTCGCGCGGCACCAGCGGCAGCGGGGCCATGGCACCCGGGTCGAAGCCCAGCGCGTGCGGACGATGCGGCGCAGCGACGCCATGCTCCCGTGCGACCTCCAGCAGGTCGCTGACCACCGCTGACGCCGTCGCGTCGCCGCCCGCGCCCCGGCCGTAGTAGCCCGTCGGCCCGACGGCGTCGCCCTGCACCAGGATGGAGTTCAGCACGCCGTCCACCTTGGCGAGCAGGTGCTCGTGCGGCACCAGCGTCGGGTGCACGCGCAGCTCGACGCCGCCGGCACCGCGCTTGGCGATCGCCAGCGGCTTGATGCGGTAGCCGAGCTCGTGCGCCAGCTCGATGTCGCGCGCGGTGACGCGCGTGATGCCTTCGGCCGCGACCGCCGAATACGTCAGCGGCATGCCGAACGCCAGGGTAGCGAGGATGGTCAGCTTGTGCGCTGCGTCGATGCCCTCGACGTCGAAGCGCGGATCAGCCTCGGCGTAGCCGAGCGACTGCGCCTCGGCGAGCGCGCGGGAGAATTCCATGCCGCGCTCGGTCATCTGCGAGAGAATGTAGTTCGACGTGCCGTTGATGATGCCGGCGATCGCCTGCAGGCGGTTGCCTGCCAGGCCCTCCCGCAGCACGCGGATGATGGGGATGCCGCCGGCGACGGCGGCCTCGAAGCCGAGGGCGACGCCGGCGTCGCGCGCCGCGGCGAACATCCGGTTGCCGTCCTCCGCGAGGAGCGCCTTGTTGGCCGTCACCACCGCCTTGCCGCGCGCCATCGCCTCCAGCAGCAGCTCGCGGGCCGGGCTGATGCCGCCGACCAGCTCGACGACGACGTCCACCGGCGCCTCGCGTGCGATGAACGCCGGGTCGTCCACCAGCGTGATGCCCGACAGGTCGCAGTCGCGCCGCCGCGCACGGTCGCGCGCCGCGGCATGCGTGATGACCAGCGGCCGGCCGAGGCGGCGGGCGTATTCGTCGCGGTTGCGCGCCAGCAGCCGCACCAGCCCCTGCCCGACCGTGCCGAGCCCGATCAGGCCGATGCGCACCGGCGCCGCGCTCATGCGCTGCGCAGCATCTTCTTGATGCCGCGGATCGCCTGTCGCGTGCGGTGCTCGTTCTCGATCAGCGCGAAGCGCACGTGATCGTCGCCGTATTCGCCGAAGCCGATGCCGGGCGACACCGCGACCTTGGCGTCCTCCAGCAGCTTCTTGCTGAAATCGATCGAGCCCATCTTGCGGAACGGCTCCGGGATACGGGCCCAGACGAACATCGTCGCGCGCGGCTTTTCGACGGCCCAGCCCGCCTGGTTCAGGCCGTCGCACAGGACGTCGCGGCGCACGCGGTACATCTCGCAGATCTCGCGCACGCATTCCTGCGGCCCTTCGAGCGCCGTGATCGCGGCGATCTGGATCGGCGTGAACATGCCGTAGTCCAGATAGCTCTTGATGCGCGCCAGCGCACCGACCAGCTCGCGGTTGCCGACCATGAAGCCGACGCGCCAGCCGGGCATGTTGTAGCTCTTCGACAGCGTGAAAAACTCGACGGCGAGGTCCTTCGCTCCCTTCACCTGCAGCACGCTCGGCGCCTTGTAGCCGTCGAACACGATGTCGGCGTAGGCGAGATCGTGCACCAGCCAGATCTTGTGCTCGCGGCAGACGGCGACCGCCTTCTCGAAGAACTGCAGGTCCACGCACTGCGTGGTCGGGTTGCCCGGGAAATTGAGCACCAGCATCTTCGGCGGCGGCAGGCACTCCTTGATCGCGCGCTGCAGCTCCTCGAAAAAATCCACCTCGGGCGTCAGGCGCACGTGGCGGACCTCGGCTCCCGCGAGCACCACGCCGTAGGGATGGATCGGATACGCCGGGTTCGGCACCAGCACGGTGTCGCCGCGGTCGAGCGTCGCCATCGCCAGGTGCGACAGGCCCTCCTTGGAGCCGATCGCCGCGATGCACTCGAGGTCGGGATCGATCTCGACCTGGTAGCGCCGGCGGTACCACGCCGAGATCGCCTTGCGCAGGCGCACGATGCCTTTCGACACCGAGTAGCGATGGGTGTGGCGGTGGCCCTTGCGCGCGGCGGACTCCACCAGCTTGTCCACGATGTGCTGCGGCGTCGGCTGGTCCGGATTGCCCATGCCGAAGTCGATGATGTCCTCGCCGCGGGCGCGGGCCGTCTTCTTCAGCTCGCCGACGATGTTGAAGACGTAGGGCGGCAGGCGCTGGATGCGCGGGAACACGGCTTTCACGATACGTCCTTCGGAAAACGTCCTGGAACATCCGCGCGACGGCGCGGGCCATTAGAGCATCGGGTTTTTCGCATCGCAACAAAAAAGCCGGCTGGCGCCGGCTTTCTCGTTCGCTGCACCCCGATTCAGGTGAGCTTCTCCTTGATCCGCGCGGCCTTGCCGGCCAGGTCGCGCAGGTAATACAGCTTGGCTCGGGCGACCTCGCCCTTGCGCTTGACGTGGATCTCGGCCACCTGCGCGCTGTAGGTCTGGAACACGCGCTCCACGCCTTCGCCGTGCGAGGTCTTGCGCACGGTGAAGTTCGAGTTGAGGCCGCGGTTCTTCTTCGCCACCACCACGCCCTCGAAGGCCTGCAGGCGCTCGCGGTCGCCCTCCTTGACCTTCACCTTGACCTCGACCGTGTCGCCGGGCTTGAACGCCGGGACCTTCTTCTTGGCCATCTGCTCTTTTTCGAGTGCTTCGATGATCTTGCTCATGTCCGTCCGTCCTTCGTCGTGTCCTGCTCCGCGATGAATTCGCGCAGCAACCGTTCCTGTTCCTCGTCCAGCTCCAGCCGGTTCAGCAGATCCGGCCGCTTCAGCCACGTCGCACCCAGCGCCCGCTTCAGCCGCCAGCGCCGCACCGCCGCATGGTCGCCCGACAGCAGCACCTCCGGCACCGCCTGCCCGCGCCACTGCTCCGGCCGCGTGTAGTGCGGGTGGTCCAGCAGGCCCGCGGAGAACGAGTCGTTCTCCGCCGACTGCTCGTCACCCAGCACGCCGGGCAGACATCTTGCCACCGCATCCACCACCGCCATCGCCGCGAGCTCGCCGCCGGACAGCACGAAATCGCCCAGCGACAGTTCCACGTCCACCCTGGCCGAGACGCGCTCGTCCATGCCTTCGTACCGTCCGCACACCAGCACCAGCGCCGGCTCCGCGGCCAGCCGCCGCGCCCACGCCTGCGTCAGCGGCTCGCCCTGCGGCGACAGCGCGATCACCTTCGCGCCGCCGAGCGCAGCCTTCGCCGCCTCGACCGCCGCGGCCACCGGCCCGGGATTCATCACCATCCCCGGCCCGCCGCCGTACGGCCGCTCGTCCACGCGCCGCCAGCGGTTCTCGCTGGTGTCGCGGATGTCGCGCGTGGCCAGGGACAGCTTCCCCGCCTCCACCGCGCGCCGCACGATGCCGTACTTCCCGACCTGTTCCACGAACTCCGGGAACAGCGTCAGCACCTCGATCTTCATGGCGCCCGGACCCTCAGTAGTCCGGCTGCCAGTCCACCACGATCCGCTTCGCCACCGGGTCCACCGCCTTGACGATGGGCCCGCTCACGTACGGGATCAGCCGTTCCCGGTCGCCCCGCACCTGCATCACGTCCTGCACGCCGTTGCTGGTGAGGCCGCTCAGGACTCCGAGCGTCTCGCCCTGCACCGTCTCCACCGAGGCGCCCATCAGGTCGGCCCAGTAGAACTGTCCCTTGCGCAGCTTCGGCAGTGCGCTGCGCTCCACCTCGATCGTGGCGCCGGTCAGTGCCTGCGCCGCGTCGCGATCGGCGACTCCCTCCAGCTGCACCGCGACCAGCGCGCCGTGTGGGCGGCCTTCGCGGACCACGTAGGTCCTGTCGCCGACCTGCCACTGCCCGTATTCGAGAATCGCCTGCGGTGGCCGCGTGATCGAGCGGACCCTGATCCAGCCGTGTATCCCGAATGCGCCGACGACGCGGCCGAGCTCGACCCGGCCCATCGCGCTCAGGCCGCTTTCGGCTTGGCCCCTTCGGCGCCCTTGCCCTTCATCAGGAACGCCACGCGCTCGGACACCTGGGCGCCCTGCTTGCTCCAATGCTCGAGGCGGGCGATGTCCACCACCAGTTTCTGCTCGCCGCCGGTGGCGCCGGGGTTGTAGTAACCGAGACGCTCGATGAACTTGCTGTCGCGCGGCGAGCGGCTGTCGGTCGCCACCACGTGATAGAAAGGACGCTTCTTCGCGCCGGTGCGGGCCAAACGGATCTTCACCATGTTCCTGTTGCCTGAAGGCTGCGGCAGCGGCTGCCGCGAAGGGCGCGTATTGTAGCCGCCGGGGTTCAAAAAGAAAGGGGAAATCCGGGTTTTTTCAGGGGAATTGCCTCCCTGAACCCGGTCACGGGAGAAACGCATGCGCATCGTCCTTGCCTTGTCCGGCCTGCTCGTTTCGGCCGCCGCGACTGCCGCAGAGCCGGCCAGCCAGCTGCACATCCATTTCGGGCTCGACTTCGGCCTGGCGCGGGCGCCCGCCGCGAGTTACGGGTTCGCGCTGCGGAGCGCCGACGTTCCTGCAGCGACTCCGCCGCTGCTGGCGATCGACGCCAGCGGGCGCGAATGGCGTGGCGCCCTTCTGGGCGTGCCGGTCGCGTCGCGATACCAGTTGAACGATGCCGAGAGCGAGGGGGCTCCGGTGGCACGCGCACCCTGGTACGCGAGGCGATGGGTCTGGTGGACCGCGGGTGGGCTGGCGGCGACGGCGACCGTCCTGTCGCTGGGCAGTGACAACAACGAGACTCACCAGTGCACCGGCACCTGCAACCAGGACAACACGGGCAATGGCCTCACCATCGATGGGCAGAACGAGAACGGCGTGGGCTGTGTCGGCCCGGCGTGCGTTCTCTGCAACGACGGGGACATCGCTTCGGGCTGCAACTCGCTGACGTCGCGGCAGCCGCGCGTCTGGCTCGCTCCCGCGCAGCCCCGACCGGAGCTGGGGCCCTTCGGCGACATGGGCGACCTCGTCGCCCGCTGAACCTCAGCGCCGCGGAAACCCGGGCGGCATCCGCCCGGCGAGGCCGCGCATGAGCTTGGCCATCCCGCCGCCGGCCATCTTCTTCATCAGCTCGCGCGCCTGCTCGTACTGGCGCATCAGGCGATTGACGTCCTGCACCTGGGTGCCGCTGCCCGAGGCGATGCGGCGGCGGTGCGAGGCCTTCATCAGGTCGGGGTGACGGCGCTCGCGGGGCGTCATCGAGTCGATGATCGCCAGCGAGCGCTTCACGTCCTTCTCCGGGCTCTGCTGCTGCAGGCGCGCCTGCATCGCGGCGCCACCCGGCAGCTTGTCGAGCAGCGCGGCGACGCCGCCCATGGCCTGCATCTGGCGCAGCTGCTGGCGGAAATCGTCGAGATCGAAGCTGCGCCCGCTCTTGAGCTTGGCCGCGAACTGCTCGGCCTTGCCGGGATCGACGCGGCGCGCCGCGTCCTCCACCAGCGTCATGACGTCGCCCTGGCCGAGGATGCGCGCCGCGATGCGCTCCGGATGGAACGCCTCGAGGCGCTCCAGCTTCTCGCCCGTGCCGAGGAACTTGATGGGCACGCCCGTGACCGCGCGCACCGACAGCGCTGCACCGCCACGCGTATCGCCGTCGGCCTTGGTCAGGATCACGCCCGTCAGCGGGACGCGCACGGCGAAGGCCTTCGCGGTCGCGGCCGCGTCCTGCCCCGTCATCGCGTCCAGCACGAACAGGGTCTCGGCCGGCGCGAGCGCCGCATGCAGCGCGGCGATCTCGTCCATCATCGCGGCGTCGAGCGTGGTGCGTCCGGCGCTGTCCACGATCAGCACCTCGTCCATGCGCCGGCGAGCCTCGTCGAGCGCGCGGCGTGCGATCGCGACCGGCTCCTCGCCCGCCGCGCTCGGCAGGAATTCGACGCCCGCCTGCCCGGCCACCAGCCGCAACTGCTCGATCGCAGCCGGCCGGTACACGTCACAGGACACCGCCGCGACACGCTTCTTCTCGCGCTCGCGCAGCCACAGCGCCAGTTTGCCCGCCGTGGTGGTCTTGCCTGCGCCCTGGAGCCCGCACATCAAGATGACGACGGGTGGCTGCGCGCGCAGCTGCAGGCCCGCGCTTTCGCCGCCCAGCGCGCGTGTGAGTTCCTGGTGGACCACGCCAAGGAAGGCCTGCCCGGGTGTCAGGCTGGCCGCGACCTCCGCCGCCACCGCACGCTCGCGCACCTGCTCCGCGAACTCGCGCACCACGGGCAGCGCGACGTCGGCCTCGAGCAATGCCATGCGCAGCTCGCGCACGGCGCCCTTCACCTGGTCCTCCGTCAGCCGGCCCTGGCCGCGGAGCGAATCGAGCACGCCCGCGAGCCGCGCGGTCAGGCCGTCGAACATGCTAGACCGCGATCACGTCGTCGCGCCGCAGATGGCGGTAATCGTGCCCTGCGAGCGCAACACGGCATTCCTTTTCGATGTCGTCCTCGCAGCCCGGCTTGTGATGGGTGAGCAGCAGGCGCGGCCGGTGCCGGAGCTTGGACAGCTCGCGGCCCAGCAATTCCGGCGTGAAGTGCCGGGAAATGCGCGCGAGCTCCGCATCGCGGTCTGCAAAAGCCACGTCGATCATGAGGTGGTCGAGCCTCGGCAAGGCATTCAGTGCTTCCCACAGCGCATCACTGGCGTAGGTGTCGCCGCTGAACGCGAAGGTGCCCTCCGCCCCCTGCACCGCATATCCCACGCACGGGACCGTGTGCAGCACCCGGTAGGCGCTGAGCGTGCAGCCGCTCACCGTGCGGGTTTCCCCCGGCGCGATCTCGTGGAAGGTGATGAGCGGCCGCGACGCGTCCGGCAGTCGCGAGAAGTCGGGCCAGATCTTCCAGTTGAAGACGTGCTCGCGCAGAGCAGACAGCGTTTCTGCGGTGGCGTGGACCTGCACCGGATAATCGATCAGGTCGAACAGGTTGTCGGCCATGAAGGCCAGGCCGCACACGTGGTCGAGGTGGGAATGCGTCAGGAACACGTTGCGGATGCGGCGCATCTGGTCCAGCGAAAGGTCACCGACGCCGGTGCCGGCGTCGATCAGCAACTCGTCGCCGACCAGCAGGCTCGTCGTCCGCAGGCCTGGGCCGACCCCGCCGCTGCACCCCAACACTTTGATACGCATGAGTTTTGATACTAGCACGCGCACTTTCGCGATCTGCGCGCAATGCTAGGCTCGCGCCACGATGACGCTCGCGCTCGCCGCACTGGCCGCTCTCCTCTATGGCGTCGCCGCCGGCGTGTCGCTGGCGGGCAGCCGGCGGCCGATGCTCGGCGCGGCGGCGCTGGCGCTGGTCGCGCATCTGGCGCTGCTCGGGCACCAGGCTTTCCATGCGGGTGCCATCACGCTGGGCGTCAGCGAGGCGCTCTCGCTGTTCACCTGGCAAGCGGCGTTCCTGCTGTGGGCCTTTTGCCTCGCCCAGCCGCTGCAGGTGCTCGGCGTCGCGCTCTTTCCGCTCGCCGCCGCGGGCACCTGGATTCCCTTCCTCTGGCCGACGGCCGGAACGGCCATCCCTCTCTTGGAATGGAAGCTGCAGCTGCACGTCGTGCTGTCGTTGCTGGCCGCAGGGCTGCTGACGCTGGCCGCGGTCCAGGCGCTCACGCTCGCGGTGCAGGACGGGCTGCTCCACCGCCACAGCACCCGTCCCTGGATGCAGGCCATGCCGCCGCTGCAGACCATGGAGGGCACGCTGTTCCAGCTCATCTCGACGGGTTTTTTCCTGCTGAGCCTTTCGCTGGTGACCGGCCTGTTGTTCGTGGACGACCTGCTGGCGCAGCACCTCGCCCATAAAACGGTGCTCTCCGTGGTCGCCTGGATGCTGTTTGCCGTGCTTCTCTGGGGCCGGCGGCAACGGGGGTGGCGCGGGCGCATCGCCGTGCGCTGGACTCTCAGTGCATACGGCCTGCTGGTGCTCGCGTATTTCGGCAGCAAATTCGTCCTGGAACAAATGTTAGGCAGGCATTGGACTTAGCCGACATTCTTAATGTACCCCGGCGGCCGCTTCCTTGACGGGACCCGACCGGACCTTTAGTTAGTACCTTCCCTCTTCGACGGACCCGCGGCGGACTTGGAAGACACCCCTCTCTGGGCATGGCTGCTCGTCCTCGGCCTGCTCGTCCTGATCGCCGCTTTCTTCGCCGGGACGGAAACCGCGCTGATGTCCCTCAACCGTTACCGGTTGAGGCACCTGGCCAAGGCCGGCCACCGCGGCGCCCGCTACGCGGAAATCCTGCTGCAGCGCATGGATCGGCTGATCGGCACGATCCTCCTGGGCAACCTGCTGGCGATCGAGGGCGCGACCATCGTCACGACGCTGCTCACCAACCGCTTGCTCGGGGAAGCGTGGCTGGCCGCGGCCGGCGGCGCGCTCATGTTCACCCTGCTGATCTTCGGGGAGATCGCGCCAAAAACCCTTGGGGCCCTGCATCCGGAGCGGGTGGCGCTTCCGGCCGCCTATGTCTACATGGGGATCCGGGTCATCACTTACCCGCTGGTCTGGTTCATCACGGTCCTGTCCAACGGCATGCTGCGGCTGGTGGGCGTATCGCCGGAGCAGGCGGCCGAGCACAGCATCAGCACCGAGGAGCTGCGCACGGTCGTCGCGGAAGCCGGTGCGATGATCCCGCAGCGCCACCAGAAGATGCTGCTGTCGCTGCTCGACCTGGAGAAAGCCACGGTCGAGGACATCATGGTGCCGCGCAACGAAATCGTCGGCGTGGACCTCACCGATCCGCCCGACCGCATCCGCCAGCAGCTGGTCCAGAGCCAGCACACGCGCCTGCCGCTGGTGAACGGCTCGATCGATGACCTGCGCGGCATCATCCACCTGCGCAATGCGCTGACCGCCATCGTCAGCGAGCCGTTCGACCCGCAGAACCTGCTGAAGCTCGCACGGGAGCCCTACTTCATTCCCGAGGGCACGCCGCTGAACCAGCAGCTGCTCAACTTCCAGAACCAGAAGCGCCGCATCGGCTTCGTCGTGGACGAGTACGGCGACATCCAGGGGCTGGTCACGCTGGCGGACATCCTGGAAGAGGTCGTGGGCGAGTTCACGTCGGATCCCGCCACGCGCGTGAAGAACGTGACGATGGAAAACGACGGCAGTTACCTGGTGAACGGCGGCCTGACGATCCGCTCGCTGAATCGCACGCTCGGCTGGCGCCTTCCAACTGCCGGCCCCCGCACCGTGAACGGCCTGGTGCTCGAGCAGCTGGAGGACATCCCGAAGCCGGGCAAGCAGGTCCGGGTGCGGGACTACACGATCGAGATCACCGAGACGCATGCCAACGCGGTACGCACCGCGCGCATCCGTCCGCCGGCGGAGCCGGCCAAGCTGGGCGAGGAAGCGGCGGCCTGAGCCCCGCGCCGGACTAGAGCACCGGCATCCCGAAGAACCTGGCGTGCAAGGCGGCGATTGCCGCGCAAGCAGCCGCCGCCACGGCCAGCTTCCACAAGCCCAGTTCGCCCATCACCAGGCGGTTGCGTCCGCGCACGATGGCGGCGAAAGGCACGTTCGAAGTCAGGGCGGCGTAGCGCTGCCAGGCTTCACCGAGGCGCAGCGCACGCTTGCGGTCGATGGACACCGTGCCAAACAGCGCCACCACCAGGAAAGTGCCGAAGAACAGCAGGTGGATCGCACCTGGATTGAGCAGGACGTGCACCGCCGCCCACAACGCGACTCCCCACAGGAATGGATGGCGCGTGATGCGATGGATGCCGCGCGCCGGCGCCGCGTCGTCGGGCGCGCGCAGCAGGCGCTCGCCCCCGACCGCGGTCGGGCTGCGCGCGAGCAGCCCGAGGACGACGAACACGAAGGCGATCAGCACCATCGTGTCCGCCAGGCCGCGCGCCGCCGTGAAGGGCGTGGGCTGCGGCACACGCAAGCGGCCGTACGCCACGATGAGCCAGCCCAGCGCGGCCACCGAGGCCAGCGAAAACAGCACCGTGTAGGCGCGCTCGCCCAGCCTCGCCACCAACGCCTGGCGCAAGGTCGTGCCGGATACCAGCAGGTGCAGCGCGGTGAAGCAGAGTGCGGCGGCGAACAGCATCACCATGGAAACCTCCTCAGCTCGCGTCGATGGCGTGCGGCAGGCGCGCCACCGGCAGTACCTCGATGTCCAGCTTCGTGCTGCGCCGGGGACGATTGGCTTCCGGGACGATCGCGCGCCGGAAGCCCTGCTTGGCCGCCTCCAGCAGCCGCTCCTCGCCGCCGGCCACGGGGCGAATTTCGCCCGCGAGGCCGACTTCGCCGAAGACGATCGTGTCACCGGCGAGCGGCCGCCCGCGGAAACTCGACAGCGCCGCCAGCAGCACCGGCAGGTCGGCGGCGGTCTCCTGGATGCGCATGCCGCCGACGACGTTGGCGAACACGTCCTGGTCACCGAGGCTGACGCCGCCATGGCGGTGCAGCACGGCCAGCAGCATCGCCAGCCGGTTCGATTCCAGCCCCAGCGTGACGCGGCGCGGGTTGTCGAGGCGTGACGGATCCACCAGCGCCTGCACTTCCACGAGCAGCGGCCGGTTGCCCTGGCGCGTCACCGTCACGACGCTGCCGGGCACCGGCTGTTCATGGCGCGACAGGAACAGTGCCGACGGGTTGCCGACTTCCTTCAGGCCGCCATCCGTCATCGCGAACACGCCGAGCTCGTTCACCGCGCCGAACCGGTTCTTCACCGCCCGCACGATGCGGAAGCGCGAGCCGGCGTCATGCTCGAAATACAGCACGGTGTCCACCATGTGCTCGAGCACACGTGGCCCGGCGATGGCGCCTTCCTTGGTGACGTGGCCCACCAGCACCACGGCGGTGCCGTAGGCCTTGGCGTACCGCACCAGCTGCGAGGCGCATTCGCGCAGCTGCGAGACCGAGCCGGGCGCCGAGTCCAGCGCCTCGCTGTACAGCGTCTGGATCGAGTCGATGACGACGTAGGCGGGACGCTGCTCGTGCAGCGCTGCGAGGATCTGCTCGATCGAGGTCGCCGCCAGCACCGGCAGGTCGGCCGACACCCCGAGTCGGCGCGCGCGCAGGCCCACCTGAGAGAGCGATTCCTCACCCGTGACGTAGAGCGTGGCGATGCGCGCCTCTACCGCGCCGAGCACCTGCATCAGCAGCGTCGACTTGCCGATCCCGGGATCGCCGCCGATGAGCGTCACCGAGCCCGGCACGATGCCGCCGCCGAGCACGCGGTCCATTTCGTCGATGCCGGTGGTGACGCGCGGGGCGTCCTCGGCACGCACATCGGACAGCTTCTGAACGCGCGCGAGGCCTGCGGCGGGTGCGGCGGACACGCGCGCGCCGCGCTCGACCGAGCCTTCGGCGAGAGTGTTCCATTCGCCGCAGTCGCCGCATTGTCCCGACCATTTCGGGAACTGCGCGCCGCAACCCTGGCACACGAAAACCGTCTTCGCCCTGGCCATCGTCGGCGTTCAACGCGATTTCGAAAAAGGTTACTATGCCCCGGAAACGAAAACGTCGCGGCGGGGGCAGCGAGTGAAGGAACGCATCTGGTCGAAGGACTGGTTCGCCGCCCTCGCGTTCACCGTCCTTTTCGGCGTCGCGTACCTCTTTTTCTACGACACCTTCCAGGGTCTGGAACGCTACACGTACGATCTCGGCGTGCGCGCGCGCCAGCGGCCGCCCAGCGACCGCATCGCGGTGGTGGCGATCGACGACGAAAGCATCCGCAACCTGGGCCGCTGGCCGTGGCCCCGCAACCTGCATGCCGCCATGACCGACCTGCTGCGCGAGGGCGGCGCCAAAGTGGTGGGCAACACGATCTTCTACTTCGAGGCCCAGGAAGATCCGGGCCTGCGCTACATCCGCGAGATCAACCAGCTGGTGGCGCAGTCGCCGCTGGCTGCGAGCCCCGACGCCGACGTTCACGCGTTGATGGACGCACTCGCGGCCAAGCTGACCGAGGCGCAGAGCACGCTGTCGGTGGATCGCCTGCTGGCCGAATCCATGGCCAAGGGTCCGACGCGGACCGTGCTGGGCATGCTGTTCCACCTGGCGCCGGGGGTCCCCGCGGGGCGTCCCGACCAGCCGCTCCCGGACCACGTCCGGCGCAATGCGCTGACCCACGTGGTGGATCGCGTCGGCGCACGCGGCAACGGCTGGCTGCCGATCCAGACGGAAGCGGACGTGCTGGTGCCGCTGCCCGAGCTGGGCCAGGCGGTGGCGGCCACCGGCCACATGACGGAGACGCTCGATCTCGACGGCGCCAAGCGCTACGAGCCGCTCGTGCTGCAGCATTTCGACGAGTACTACCCGTCGCTGGCGCTGATGATCGCGGCCCAGGCCCTCAACCTGAAGCCCGACGACATCGAGGTGCGCCTCGGCGAAGGCATCGCGCTCGGCGGCCTGCAGATCCCGACCACCTCCGACATGCGGATGTACACACATTTCTACACCGACCGGGACGGCCACTCGCCTTTCCCGATCGATTCGTTCTTCGACGTGTTCACCGGCAAGATCCCCCCGTCGAGCTACAAGGACAAGATCGTCCTGATCGGCGCGACCGCGCCGGGCGTCGGCAACGTGTTCCCCACGCCGGTCAAGTCGACGATGTACCCGGTCGAATCACTGGCGCATTCGGTCTCGTCCATCCTGCAACAGGACTTCTTCACGCGGCCGGGCTGGGCCGGTGCGGCCGAGCCGGGGCTCTATGTCCTCATCGCGCTGTATCTGGCGCTGGTGCTGCCGCGGCTCGGGCCTGCGCTCGGCGCGGGCGTCACTGGCGGCCTTGCTGCATCGCTGCTGATCACCGAGGTGTCGCTCATGGCGGGCAGCGCGGCGTGGCTCAAGCTGGTGAGCCCCGTGGTGCTGCTGGTGTCCGGCCACCTGTTCATGACCATCAAGCGCCTGCGCCTGACGGAGATCCTGAAGGCGTCCTCCGAATCGGAGGGCGCCGAAAGCAACAGGATGCTGGGCCTGGCCTTCCAGGGACAGGGTCAGCTCGACATGGCCTTCGAGAAATTCCGGCGCGTGCAGCCGGTGGACGACAAGGTGCTGGACCTGATGTACAACCTGGCGCTCGATTTCGAGCGCAAGCGCCAGTTCAACAAGGCCGAGTCCGTCTACCAGCACAT
>DATLCG010000099.1:0-27908 GCA_035526525.1 Binatia bacterium | reverse complement strand
CCCGAGGCGGGCGGCGCGGGGCCCTGGTGGATCATGGGCGTCGCCGGCATGGAAGAGGGCAGTTCGGAAGGCAAGACGTCCGTGTCCGGGTTCTTCCCCGACTTCGTCTCCGACTTCACGCAGACGCTGCCTTATTGCTTCGAGTGCGAATCGGGGCTGAGCTCGACGGTCGCCGGCACCAGCTTCGCCACGCCGCGGTCGGCCGGCGTCGCCTCGCGGGTGCTGCTCGAGGCGCGGCGGCGCCTGCACGACTCCGGGAGCATCCGGGAGGTCCTCGGCAAGCCGGTGCTGGCTTCGGACGGGACGCGGACCATCAGCAACTGGCAGGTCCGTCGCGCGCTGGAGGAAGCCGCCTACGTCGAGACGCTCGACCAGTACGATCCCATCAACGCCATCTTCGACCTGGGTGCGCTGCCGCCCGTGGACGAAGCGCCGTGGCTGACGGTGGGCTGGGGCGACCTGTCGGCGAAGTCGGAGAAGGGCGTCGTGCAGGAAGCGCTGGCGCAACTCGGTTTCGGCACGCCGACCCGGCACAAGACCGGCGGCTTCTGCGAGTACCAGACCGCCATCTACAAGCGGCGCTGGGTGTACTGGAACAATCCGGCGATGGCGGCGTTCAATGGCTACACGCCGCCGGCGCACGATCCGTACATCTATTGCGAGTCGGCCTTGGCCCCGGTGAACGAGTTGCCGGTCGTCGGCAGTTCGCCGGAGCCGGCCGCCCAGGATCCCGACACCCTGTCGTGCCCGGCGGCTGGCTCGGAGACGCAGCTGGCGAGTTACGCGGGCACGGCGCCGACCGGCCTGCCGTTCGTGCGGACCAGCACCCAGACGTACAAGGTGGAGGTGAGCGGATGCACGTTCACAAAGTTGCGCTTCGAGCTGCGCTGGGACAACGCCAACTACGACCTGGACATGAAGGTCACCGGCCCCGGCTATGACAGCGGTGCCGAGGCGGCGAGCTCGGCGGATCCGGAGGTGACGAGCAAGACCAACCCGTCGTCCGGCACCTATACGATCGCGGTCAGCAGCTACCTCAACGTGGACACGCCGTATACGGTGAAGGTGTTCGGCACGCGCTGAACCGGGACAGTCACCAGGCCGTCAGGCGCGAAAGCGCTTGACGGCTTCTTTTTTTGCGCTCAGCGTTCGCCCATGAACGACGCCACCCGCCCGCTCGATGCCCGCGCCGCCGAGCTGCTGAAGCTGCTGGTGGAGCGCTACGTCGCCGACGGCACGCCGGTGGGCTCGCGCACCCTGTCGCGCGCGGCGGGGCTGACGCTGTCGCCGGCCACGATCCGCAACATCATGTCGGACCTCGACCAGCTGGGCATGGTGTCCTCGCCGCATACCTCGGCGGGACGCGTGCCGACGCAGCGCGGCTACCGCTACTTCGTGGACGCCCTGCTGGCGCCGGAGCCGCTGCCGGCCGGCGAGCAGCAGCACCTGCTGCGCGAGCTGCTGGACCGTGACGATCCCGACGAGACCGTGCAGGCCGCCTCGGCGCTGCTGTCGTCGCTGTCGCGCATGGCGGGCGTCGTCACGCTGCCGCGACGCAACCTGTCGGTGCTGCGCCGGATCGAGTTCCTGCCGCTGTCCGACCGCCGCGTGCTGGCCATCCTGGTGGTGAACGAGCGCGAGGTGCAGAACCGCGTGGTGCACACCGACCGCGATTACGGCGCCGACGAGCTCGAGCGCTTCGCCAACGCGGTCAACCAGCATTTCACCGGGCAGGACCTGACGCGCCTGCGCGAGGCGCTGGCCGAGGACGTGGTAGCCGCCAAGGCGTGCGCCGACCAGACCCTGCTGCAGGCCGTCGCCATGGCCGAGCGCGCGCTGCAGGCGCCCGACAGCCAGGGTTACGTGCTGGCCGGCGGTGCCAACCTGATGGGCTTCCAGGAGCTCGCCGACGTGCAGCGGCTGAAGTCGCTGTTCGACGCGCTCGACCGCAAGCGCGAGCTGCTGCAGCTGTTCGACCAGTGCCTCGGCGCCGACGGCGTGCAGATCTTCATCGGCCAGGAGTCCGGCTACCGGGTGCTCGACGAGTGCAGCGTGGTCACCGCGCCGTACACCGTGAACGGCACCGTGGCGGGCGTGCTGGGCGTGATCGGGCCGACGCGCATGGCCTACGGGCGGATCATCCCGCTGGTGTCGGAAACGGCCCGTGTTCTGGGCGAGTCCCTCGCCGGGCGGCAGGCCAAGCGCTCCAGCTAGGCCTTGAATTCAGGGCAGTAAGTCCCAATACACCCGTCGCCCGCCTGCGGGCACGGCCGAAAACGTTGTCGAAAGACCCCATGAGCGACCCGAATACGGAAGCGCCAGAAAGCCCGGTCGACGTCGAATCGCTGCGCCTGCAGCTGGCCGCGGCCGAGCAGAAGGCGGCGGAGCACTGGGACCGCGCCCTGCGCACCGCGGCCGAGCTGGAGAACCTGCGCCGCCGCAGCGAGCGCGAGGCACAGGCCACCCGCAAGTACGCGCTGGAGCAAGTGCTCGGCGACCTGATCGCCGTGAACGACAGCCTGGAACTCGGCCTGAAAGCGGCCGCCGGCGACAGTCCGGAGGTCAAGGCGGTGCGCGAAGGCATGCAGCTGACGCACCGGCAGCTGTGGACCACGCTGAACCGGTACGGCGTCACGGAAGTGGACCCCGCAGACCAGCCTTTCAACCCGGACGAGCACGAGGCCGTATCGATGGCCGAAAGCCCGGACGCCAAGCCCAATCACGTGATCACCGTCATGCAGAAGGGCTACAAGCTGCACGACCGGCTGCTGCGGCCGGCGATGGTGGTGGTCGCGAAAGCCGGGGCCAGTCCCTAGCCCCTTGAAAAGGCGGCGAACGCCGTCATCTATCCGCACAACGCTGCACCGGCTCTGGAGCCTGACATGGCAAAAATGATCGGCATCGACCTCGGTACCACCAACTCGTGCGTCGCCGTGATGGAAGGCGGCGCGGTGAAGGTCATCGAGAACAGCGAAGGCGAACGCACCACGCCCTCGATCGTCGCCTACACCGACGACGGCCAGATCAAGGTCGGCCTGCCGGCCAAGCGCCAGGCCATCACCAACCCGGCGAACACCTTCTACGCGGTCAAGCGCCTGATCGGCCGCAAGTTCGACGATCCCGTGACCCAGAAGGACCTGGGCATGGTCCCGTACAAGATCGTCAAGGCCGACAACGGCGATGCCTGGGTCGAGCTCAAGGGCAAGAAGATGGCGCCGCCGGAAGTCTCGGCGCAGGTGCTCATCAAGATGAAGAAGACCGCCGAGGATTACCTCGGCGAGAAGGTGACCGAGGCCGTGATCACGGTGCCGGCGTACTTCAACGACTCGCAGCGCCAGGCGACCAAGGACGCGGGCCGCATCGCCGGCCTCGAGGTCAAGCGCATCATCAACGAGCCGACCGCGGCTGCACTCGCGTTCGGCCTGGACAAGGTCAAGGGCGACCGCAAGATCGCCGTGTACGACCTCGGCGGCGGCACGTTCGACATTTCCATCATCGAGATCGCCGAGGTCGACGGCGAGCACCAGTTCGAGGTGCTCTCGACCAACGGCGACACCTTCCTCGGTGGCGAGGACTTCGACAACCGGGTCATCGACTACATCGCCTCGGAGTTCCAGAAGGATTCCGGCATCGACCTGCGCAAGGATCCGCTGGCCAAGCAGCGCCTGAAGGAAGCGGCAGAGAAGGCCAAGATCGAGCTGTCGTCCACGACGCAGTCCGAGATCAACCTGCCGTACATCACGGCGGACGCCTCGGGGCCCAAGCACCTCAACCTCAAGCTCAACCGCGCCAGGCTCGAGGCGCTGGTGGACGATCTCGTCCAGAAGACCATGGAGCCGTGCAAGATCGCGCTGAAGGACGCCGGGCTCAAGGCGTCCGAGATCCAGGACGTCATCCTGGTCGGCGGCCAGACGCGCATGCCGAAGGTGCAGGAGGCGGTCAAGAACCTGTTCGGCCGCGACCCGCGCAAGGACGTCAATCCGGACGAGGCGGTGGCCGTCGGCGCCGCCATCCAGGCCTCCGTGCTCACCGGCGAGCGCAAGGACGTGCTGCTGCTGGACGTCACGCCGCTGTCGCTGGGCATCGAGACGCTCGGCGGCAAGATGACCAAGCTGATCGAGAAGAACACCACGATCCCGACCAAGAAGTCGGAAGTGTTCACCACGGCGGACGACAACCAGACCGCGGTGACGATCCAGGTCTACCAGGGCGAGCGCGAGGTGGCGTCGGCCAACAAGCAGCTGGGCCGCTTCGACCTGGCCGACATCCCGCCGTCGCCGCGCGGCATGCCGCAGATCGAGGTCACCTTCGACATCGACGCCAACGGCATCCTGCACGTCACGGCGAAGGACAAGGCCACCGGCAAGAGCCAGTCCATCCGCATCACCGCGAGCTCGGGCCTGTCCGAGGACGAGATCCGGAACATGGTCAAGGACGCCGAGGCGCACGCGGAGGAGGACAAGAAGTTCAACGAGCTGATCACCGCCCGCAACCAGGCCGACCACATGATCCACGCCGTCGAGAAGTCGGTGAAGGATCTCGCCGCCGAGGTCACCGAGGACGAGAAGAAGAAGATCGAGGAAGCGATCAAGGACCTGCGCGAGACCATCAAGAGCGACGACCGCGAGGCGATGGTGCAGAAGACGCAGAAGCTGGCCGAGGCTTCCGCCGGCATCGCCGAGCGCGCGTACAAGAAGGCCGGCGCGCAGCAGGCGGGCGGCGACGCCCCTGCCGGCGAGCCCGCCACCGCCGAGGCGGACGCCCAGAAGGACGACGTGGTGGACGCGGAATTCACCGAAGTGAAGGACGAGAAGAAGTAGGGCGGCCGGCACGGGGCAGGCAAAGGGCGACGGGGGTGTTCCCCCAGCCCCCGGCCCCAGGCCCCTAGCCCCGTTCCTCGAGCGGCCCGATGTCCAAACGCGACTACTACGAAATCCTCGGCGTCGCCAAGACCGCCAGCGACGACGAGCTCAAGCGCGCCTATCGCCGGCTAGCCATGAAGTACCACCCGGACCGCAACCCGGGCAACGTCGAGGCCGAGGCGCACTTCAAGGAAGCGAACGAAGCCTACGAGATCCTGTGCGACGCGCAGAAGCGCGAGATCTACGACCAGTACGGCCACGAGGGCCTGCAGCGCGGCGGCATGGCCGGCGGCGACTTCGGCGCCGGCTTCTCGGACATCTTCGGCGACATCTTCTCGGACATCTTCGGCGGCCGCGGCGGCCCGCGGCGCGGCGTCAACCTGCGCTACAACGTCGAGCTGTCGCTGGAGGAAGCGGCCTTCGGCTTCGCCACCACCATCCGCATTCCGAAGCTGGAGGCCTGCGAGGAGTGCCACGGACACGGCACCGCCAGCGGCAAGGCAGCGCCGACCTGCCCCAGCTGCCGCGGCGGGGGCCAGGTGCGCATGCAGCAGGGCTTCTTCACGCTGCAGCAGACCTGCCCGCATTGCCGCGGGCGCGGCACGGTGGTGTCGGACCCGTGCCGTGGCTGCCGCGGCGCCGGCCAGGTGCGCCGCGAAAAGACGCTCGAGGTGAAGGTGCCGCCCGGCGTGGACACCGGCGATCGCATCCGCATCGGCGGCGAGGGCGAAGCCGGGGAGCGCGGTGCGCCGCCGGGCGACCTCTACGTGCAGATCACCGTCAGGCCGCACCCGGTGTTCGAGCGCGACGGCGCCGACCTGCTGTGCGGGATTCCCCTCAACGTCGTCACGGCCACGCTGGGCGGGGAGCTGCAGGTGCCGACGCTCGACGGCAAGACCACGCTGAAGATCCCCGAGGCGACGCAGAGCGGCCGCGTGTTCCGGCTGCGCGGGCTGGGCGTCAAGCCGGTGCGCGGCGGCCCCGCCGGAGACCTGCTGTGCACGGTCATGGTGGAAACGCCGGTCCACCTCAACCGGAAGCAGAAGGAACTGCTGCGTGCATTCGGCGAATCGCTGGAGGCCGGCGGCATGCAGCACACGCCCGAGTCGAGCTCGTGGCTCGAGCGCACGCGCAAGTTCATCGAGGATCACCTGAAGATCTGATTTCGCGCTAAGGTTCCGGCCGGGCAACAACCACAACACCGCCTATGAGCACCACGCGCATCGCCATCGTCGGCGCCTCCGGCCGCATGGGCCGCGCCATCATCCAGTCGGCGCTGGCGTCGCCCAGCATGCAGGTGGCCGCGGCCGTGGACCGCTGGGACGCGCCCGACCTCGGCGGCGACATCGCCTCGCTGGTCGGCAGCCGCAGCGTCGGTGTCGCGCTGGCGCACGACCTCGGCTCCGCCATCGGCACGTTCGACGTGGCGATCGACTTCAGCAGCCCGGAGGCCACGCTGTCCGCGCTCGAAGTCTGCGCGAAGCACGGCAAGGGCATGGTGATCGGCACGACCGGCTTCTCCGGTCCGCAGCTCGAGCGCATCCGCGCGGCCGCGAAGGACATCCCGATCTGCCAGTCCGCCAACTTCAGCATCGGCGTGAACGTCGTTCTGGGACTGCTCGAGCAGGCCGCGCGCTGCCTGTCGGAATACGACGTCGAGATCGTCGAGGCGCATCATCGCCAGAAAGTGGACGCGCCGAGCGGTACCGCGCTGCAGATGGGCGAGGTCATCGCCAAGGCGGTGCATCGCAGCCTGCGCGACGTCGCGGTGTACGGCCGCGAAGGCACCACCGGGCCGCGTGACGGCAAGACCATCGGCTTCGCCACGATCCGGGCCGGCGACATCGTCGGCGAGCACACCGTGATCTTCGCCGGCGAGAGCGAGCGCGTGGAGATCACGCACCGCGCTTCGAGCCGCATGAATTTCGCAGCCGGCGCGCTGCGCGCGGCGACCTGGGTGCGCGAGCGCGCGCCGGGCCTGTACTCCATGACGGACGTGCTGGCGGAGTGACCGCGGCGATCCGGCCGGCCGCGCTGGCCGACGTCGCGGAGATCCTGCGACTGATCCGCGCGCTGGCCGATTACGAGAAGCTCGCCGGCCAGTGCGTCGCCACCGAGGCGCAACTGCGCGACACGCTGTTCGGTGCGCGCCCCGCGGCCGAGGTGCTGCTGGCGGAAGAAGACGGGCGCACGGTGGGCCTGGCGCTGTTCTTCCATAACTACTCGACCTTCCTCGCGCGGCCCGGCCTGTACCTGGAAGACCTGTTCGTCGAGCCGGCCCATCGCGGCCGCGGCCTCGGCAAGGCGCTGCTGCAGGCGGTGGCGCAGCGGGCGGTGCAGCGCGGCTGCGGCCGCCTCGAATGGGCGGTGCTCGACTGGAACACGCCGGCGATCGAGTTCTACCGCGCCTTCGGTGCGCGGCCGCTCGACGGCTGGACCGTGTTCCGGCTCGCCGGCGAGGCCCTGGACCGCTTCGGCCGCGGCTAGGCCCGAACCGCGCGCCCGGCGCCGGGTCGAAGGCGGGAAAGCCGGGAGGCCCGCCGCCGATGTCCACCGATCCGCTTCTCGCTCCGTCGCCGCGGCGCTACCTCGTGGTGGACGACAACCGCGACCAGGCCGGCTCGCTGTGCACGCTGCTGCGCACCGCGGGCAACGAGGCCCAGGCCGTGCACGACGGCGAGACCGCCCTGCGTGCTGCCGGCCTGTTCCGCCCCGACGTGGTGCTGCTGGACCTGGGACTGCCGCGGCTCGATGGCTACGACACCTGCCGCGCCCTGCGCCGGCTGCCCGGCGGCGACCAGCTCCTGATCGTGGCCATCACCGGCTGGGGCGGCAGCGAGGACCGCGAGCGTACCGAGGCCGCGGGTTTTTCGGCGCACCTGGTGAAGCCCGTGCGCTACGCCGGCCTCATGCGGCTGGTCGAGGAACTGCACGCGCGCTGAGCACCGCGCACGGCCGGCGCGCGGCCTCCTTCGGGTAGCATTCCGCCATGAGCTTTCGCAAACCGGAGGCGGTGCACAAGGGCCGCGGCGCCACCTTCAATCCGGAAGGGCGCTTCGAGACGCTGACGCGCTACCGTACGGATGACGGCTGGGTTCCGGACGGCGAGCCGGCGCGTGCGCCGCAGACGGTGGTGCGCCCCGACGCCGCGCGCAGCCTGATCACCCGCAACGACTCGCCGGACCTGTCGTTCGCGCTTTCGGTCAACCCGTACCGCGGCTGCGAGCACGGCTGCATCTACTGCTTCGCGCGGCCGAGCCATGCGTACCTCAACCTGTCGCCGGGCCTCGATTTCGAGACGCAGCTGTTCTACAAGCCGGACGCCGCGGCGCTGTTCGAGCGCGAGCTGCGCAAGCCGGGCTACCGCTGCGAGGTGATCGTGCTCGGCGTCAACACCGACGCCTGGCAGCCGATCGAGCGCGAGCTGAAGGTCACGCGCAGCCTGCTGGAGGTGGCCTTGCGGTTCCGCCAGCCGCTGGGCGTGATCACCAAGGGCGCGACGCTGATGGAGCGCGACCTCGACCTGCTCGCGGCGCTCGCCCGCGAGCGGCTGGTGTCGGTCACGCTGTCGATCACCAGCCTGAACGACGAGATCAAGCGCACGCTGGAGCCGCGCACCGCGTCGCCGGCCGCGCGCCTGCGGCTGGTGCGCAAGCTGGCCGATGCCGGCGTGCCGGTCGGCGTGAACGTCGCGCCGGTGATCCCGGTCATCACCGATCCCGAGCTGGAGCGCATCCTCGAGGCCGCGCGCGACGCCGGCGCGCAGGACGCCAGCTACGTGATGCTGCGGCTGCCCTGGGAAGTGAAGGACCTGTTCGAGCACTGGCTGCGCGAGCATCACCCGCTCAAGGCCGACCATGTGCTGAGCCTGCTGAAGCAGATGCACGGCGGGGAAGCGCAGCACCGCGCCGCCGCACCGGCAGCGGCGGCCGACGAGGACGCCACGCAGGAAGCGCAGCCCGAGACGCCGACGCCGGCGCCGAGCCCATTCCGCGGCAACCCGTACTATTCCGCCGAGTGGGGCGTGCGCGGCCGCGGGCGCGGGCCGTTCGCGCAGATGTTCGAGCAGCGCTTCCGCCTGGCCTGCCGGCGCCTGGGGCTCGATCGGACCGACCGCATGGCGCTCGACACCACGCGCTTCGCACCGCCGCCTGCGGCGGGAGACCAGTTCTCCCTGATCTGACGCGGCGCCACCGACGAGGGCCACCATGCTGCTGCAGCAGAGACGTGAAGCCGGAGCGGACGTCGCGGCCCTGGCCGGCCGCGTGGATCACGCCAATGCCGAGGAGCTGCGCGCGGCGCTGGCGCCGGTGCTCGAGAATTGCCGGGCCGGCGGGCCGCCCCTGGTGCTCGATCTCTCGGCCCTGGAGTACATCAGCAGCGCCGGTCTGCGCGTGCTGATGCTGGCGGCACGGCAGGCGAAGGAGCAGGGCGGGCACATCGTCGTCGCCGCGCTGCAGCCGCTGGTGCGCGAGGTGTTCGAGATCACGCGCTTCGACGCCGTGTTCCCGGTGTTCGACAGCGTCCCGGCCGCGCTCGCCGGATGAAGGTCCGCTTCTGGGGTACGCGCGGCTCGCTGCCGGTGTCCCTGACGGCGCCGGAGCTGCGCGAGCGCCTGGTGCATGCGCTGGTGGCGGCCGCCGGCCGCGGCGTGCAAACGCCGGAGCAGGCGCGGGCCTTCGTGGATGGCCTCGATTTCGCCCAAGGCGGCACCTTCGGCGGCCATTCCGCCTGCGTGCAGCTGGACGGCGGCGACGCCGACGAGTACCTGCTGTGCGACTGCGGCAGCGGCGCACGCGCCTTCGCCCAGCGCGTGATGCGCGAGCGCGCGGGGCGGCCCGCCACGTATCACCTGCTCATGTCCCACCTGCACTGGGATCACATCATGGGCTTTCCCTTCTTCACCCCTGCGTACGTGGCCGGCAATCGCGTCGTGGTGCATGGCTGCCACGCCGAGCTGGAGCATGCCTTCCGGCGGCAGCAGGACGCCCCGTCGTTCCCGGTGCCGCTGGCGGCGCTGCGCGCGGACATCCGTTTCGAGGTGCTGACGCCGGGCGAGTCGTGCGACATCGGCGGTTTCCGCGTCACGCCCAAGCTGCAGCAGCACGGCGGCGACTCGTATGGGTACCGCATCGAGCGCGACGGGCGCTGCGTGGTGTACAGCACCGACTCCGAGCACAAGCTGGACGACTTCGCGGTGACGCGCTCGTTCGCCGACTTCTTCCGCGACGCGGACCTGGTGGTGTTCGACGCCATGTACTCGCTGGCCGAGGCCGTGTCGATGAAGGAGGACTGGGGCCACTCCAGCAACGTGGTCGGCGTGGAACTCTGCCAGATGGCGCAGGCGCGCTGCCTCTGCCTGTTCCACCACGAGCCGGTCGCCGACGACGCCGCACTGCAGCGCCTGCTGGAGGAGACCCGCCGCTTCGAGGCGATCACCCGGCGGGAGCACGCGGTCGAGGTGATCGCCGCCTACGACGGCCTCGAGCGCGAGCTCTGAGATGGCGCCCGTCCGGACGCCGGTGTGGCGCGCGCGGCAGATCGCGCTGGGCGCGGCGCTGGTCGCATGGGGCGTGTTCCTGCTCGAGCCGGCGCCGCTGACGGGACTGCGGCACCTGGCCTTCGATGCGGCGCAGTGGCTGTTGCCGCGCGAGCGCCATTCGCAGCCGGCGATGGTGGTGGAGATCGACCAGGCCAGCCTCGAGCGCTTCGGGCAATGGCCATGGCCGCGCGAGCGCATCGCCGAGCTGGCGCAGCGCATCGCCGACGCCGGCGCCGCAGCCATCGGGCTCGACCTGCTGTTCCCGGAGGCGGACCGGATGTCGCCGCACAGCCTGGCGAACCGGGCCTGGATCGCGCCGGACCTCGCCGAGCAGCTGCGCCTGCTGCCCGACGCCGACCAGCTGCTGGCGGATACCTTGCGCGGACTGCCGGTGGTGATCGGGGTCGCGGCCCAGGCCGACGCCGCCGGAGCGCGGCCGCCGCCACGGGCGCCGCCCTTGCGGCTTCACGGCGAAGCGGCCGGCCTCGAGCGCGTGCTGTCGTACGGGCAGGCCGTGCGCAGCCTGCCGCTGCTCGAAGCCGCGGCCCGGGGCCTCGCGGTGCTGAACGGCGAGCCGGAAGGCGGCATCGTGCGGCGCCTGCCGCTGCTGCTGCGCGTGCAGGGCGTGGTGCTGCCGACGCTGTCGCTGGAGCTGCTGCGCATCGGTACCGGCGCGCCTTCGCTCGACGTGGACGCCGGGCCCGAGGGCCTCCGCGGCGCCGGCTTCCGCGGCCTGCGTGCCCCGGTGGCGGCGGATGGCCGCGCCTGGCTCCGCTTCGGCCACATGGAAGCGTCGCGCTACGTCTCCGCCGCGGACGTGCTCGCAGGCAGGCCGCTGGCCGAGCGCCTCGGCCACAAGATCGTGCTGGTCGCGCTGACCGGCGTCGGCATGGTGGACTTCCAGTCGACGCCGCTGGGTCGTGTGCCCGGCGTCGAGATCCACGTGCAGGCAGCGGAAAACCTCTTCGACGGCAGCGTGCTGCGGCGGCCGGCGTGGGCGCGCAACGCCGAAGGCGCCGCCCTGCTCGGCAGCGGTGTGCTGCTGGCGATGGTGGTGCCGTCGGTGTCGCCGCTGGGCGCCTTCCTGCTGCTCGCCGCGCTGCTGGGGGGCGGCCTGGCGGCGGCGCTGGCCGCGTTCGGCCTCGGCGGCGTGCTGCTCGACCCGGTGCCGGTATTGCTGGGCGCGGTGCCGGCATTCGCCGCGGCACTCGGCGGCACGCTGTCCTCGGCGCAGCACCAGCGCCGCGAACTGACGCTGCGGCTGCAGGACGAGCGCGAGGCAGCGGCACGCATGGGCGGCGAGCTGGAAGCGGCGCGGCGCGTGCAGATGGGCATGCTGCCCGCCGCGCCCGGCGAGCTCGCCGGCGACGCCCGCGTGGACATCGCCGCGCGCATGGAGCCGGCGCGCATCGTCGGTGGCGACCTCTACGACTTCTTCCGCCTGCCGGGCGATCGCATCTGCTGCGCCGTCGGCGACGTCTCGGGCAAGGGCCTGCCCGCGGCCATGTTCATGGCGCTGGCCAAGGCCCTGCTGCGCGGCGCCGTCTTGCGCGCCGATGGCGACCTGCCGGCGGCGCTGGCGGCGTGCCAGCGCGAGCTGGCGCGCGAGAACCCCGAAGCCCTGTTCGTGACGCTGTCGGTGTGGGTGCTCGACCTGGGCAGCGGACTGCTGCGCTGGTGCAACGCCGGGCACGAGCCGGCCTACCTTCTCGGCGGCGCGGTGGCGGAGTGCCTGCGCCTGCCTGCCGACCCGCCGCTCTGCGTGCTCGACGACGTGCCGTTCACGGGCGCGTCGCGCTCGCTGCAGCCCGGCCAGGTGCTGCTGCTGCTCAGCGACGGCGTCACCGAGGCCGCCGGCGCCGGCGGCGAGCTCTAGGGCCGCGCGCGGCTGGAGCGGCTGCTGGCTCGCGGCGAGTGGACCGCGGACACGCTGGTGGCGGCGCTGCGTGCCGACGTCACCGTCTTCGCGACCGGAGCCGAAGTGGCCGATGACCTGACGCTGCTCGCACTCGCCTGGCACGGGCCCGGCGAGCGCGCGGGGACTAGCGGACGATGACCTCGACGCTGCGCTGGTCCGGATCGTCGTCGGCAGTCGAGGCGTCGCGCTCGCCGCGGCCCATCGCGCCAATCAGCTCGCCGTCGAAGCCATGCGCGGTCATGTAGTCACGCACGCGCTGTGCGCGACGCAGCGACAGCGCGTCGTTGCCGGCGGTGGTGCCGCGGCGGTCGGTATGGCCGACCACTGTCACGTCCGCGCCCGGCCGGCGCGACATTTCCGCCAGCACCTGCTCCAGCGTGGCCTTCGACTCGGCCGTCAGTTCCGACGTGCCGAGCACGAAATGCACGACGAACGTCGCCGGCGGCTGCGGGCGTGCGGCGCGCGCCGCGCCGAAGCGCCGCTCCACCTCGTCGGCGTCGAGGGTTCGCGCCGCCGGTGGCTGGCCCGCCTCGACCGAGGCGGCGGCATAGGCGCGGTCCAGCAGCACCTGCTGCGGCCCGGGATTCACGGTGACGGCGCCGATGTGGCCGGCGGTGCCGGGAACCACGGCGACCAAAGTCCGCACGGCGGTGGAGCGCTCTTCCACCTGGCACAGGCAGCAACCCGCGAGCAGGAGCGCGCCCGGCAGGAGGGCCGCCTGCCGCACCCCGTGCAAATGCGTCACGGCGCGGGCGCGTCGCTCACTTCCACCACGAAATCGGTGCCGCGCACGCCGAGGATGGTCGTCGGCGTGCGAACGCGCATGGCGCCCGGCGCCTGCTTGACGATCTTGCCGGACACCGCCGACAGCGTGCCGCGCTGCAGGGTGCTCTCGAAGGCCGGCTTCACCTTGGGATCGCCGTACACGAACTGGTCGATCCGCAGCGAGCTGTTCGGACCGGCCGACAGCAGCGAATCGTCGGCGAAGGAGATGCCGACGCTGCCATCCGCGCCGGTGACGATGCGGTCGGAGACCTGCACGGGCAGGCCGACCTTGGCGGGCAGCGACTGCGCGCCGCGCTCGATCGTCACTGCCCCGGCGACGGTCTTGATGCGACCGGCGTCGGCGGCGAAGGCCGTGCCGCACAGCGCGGGCAGGGACAGGAACACCAGCAGCAATCGGGTCGGCAATCGGATCATCGGACTCCCCTTCGACGGCATGGATGCGGACGGCATGGATGCGGCGCCTATCATGCGCCGGTCCGCGGCGCGGCGGGGACCGGCATGAGCGAGCGCAGCTTCGATGCGGATCCCGCGCGGCTGCCCGAGCTGCTGGCGTTCCTCGAGGACTGCGCGCAGGCGCAGCGCTGGCCGCCCGCGGCGAGCCTGCGCGTCGGCCTGCTCGCGGAGGAGCTCTTTCTCAACAGCGTGCTGCACGGCTACGCCGGCGCCCGCGGCCGCGTTCGGGTCGTGCTGCTGCACCAGCCTGGCGCGATCGAACTGACCATCGAGGACCAGGCGCCGCCCTTCGATCCCTTCGCGGCCGCCGCTCCGGTGTCCGCCGGCAGCGATCCACGGCAGCGGCCCGTGGGCAGGCTCGGCCTCGCGCTGGTGCAGGCCCTGTGTCCCGAGCGCCGCTACGAGCGCATCGGCACGACCAACCGCATCAGCGTGCGGCTGCCGGTGTCGCCCGGCTGACGGCGGCTTCCGGCAGCTGCTCGAGCAGCGCGCGGGCCGGGCCCGACAGCGTGCGCTGCTCGTGCCACACCGCGCCCAGCTCGCGCTGCATCTTCAGCCCGGGCACGCGCAGCGCGCGCAGGCTGGCGTCGAGCATCGACTCCGGCAGCACGCTCCAGCCCAGGCCGATGCCTACCAGCACCTTCAGGGTCTCCAGGTAATTCGTCGCCAGGCGCACGTCCGGCGTCACGCCGTGCTTGCGCAGCTCCGCGGTGACGATGCGGTGCGTGTAGGTGCGCTGGTCCGGCAGCACGGCGGGATGGCGCGCCAGCTCCGGCAGCGTCACGCGCCGCGCACGCGCCAGGGGGTGCTTGCGCGCCACCATCACCGCCAGCGGGTCGGGCCAGATCCGTCGCGTGTGCAGGTGGGCCAGTGGCCGCGTCGGCAGCGTGACGATGCCGAGCTCGAGGCGGCCCTGCAGCACCGCCTCGCACGCCACCTCGGAGTCCATGAACTGCACGTCGAGGTCCACGCCCGGGTGCCGCGCGACGAACCGGCGCAGCGCTGAGGGCAGCCGGTGCAGCCCGATGTGGTGGCTGGTGCCGATGGAGAGCCGCCCGGCCACTCGGCCGGCGAGCTGCGACAGCGCGCGGCGGCCGTCCTCGAGGTGCTCCAGCACGCGCCTCGCGTACGGCACCAGCGTCTCGCCGGCCTCGGTCAGGACCACGCGCCGGCCGACGCGGTCGAACAGCCGCCGCCCGGCACGGGATTCGAGGCTTGCGATGCGCTTCGAGATGGCGGGCTGCGACAGGTGCAGGCGCTCGGCCGCGCGCGAGAAGGAGCGCGTGTCGGCCACCGCGAGGAAGGCGGTGAAATCGGTGCTGTCCATTGCGCGATTCTATTTGGTTATCGGAGCAATGAAAACGATTCATTTGAGTTATGCATGGGCCGCGCCTAGGATGCGCGCCCATGGATGCACGCACGCTGTACGACAAGCTCTGGGACGCCCACCGGGTGCGGCAGGAAGCCGACGGCACCGCGCTGCTCTACGTCGACCGGCACCTGGTGCACGAGGTCACCAGCCCGCAGGCCTTCGAGGGACTGAGACTGGCCGGACGCAAGCCCTGGCGCGTCGCCGCCAACCTCGCCGTGCCCGATCACAACGTGCCGACCACCGGCCGCGGCCGCATCGAGGATCCCATTGCGCGCGAGCAGGTCGAGGCGCTCGATGCCAACTGCGCCGAGTTCGGCATCACCGAGTTCCGCCTCAGCGACGTGCGCCAGGGCATCGTCCACGTCATCGGTCCCGAGCAGGGCGCCACGCTGCCCGGCATGACCATCGTCTGCGGCGATTCCCACACGGCCACGCACGGCGCCTTCGGCGCGCTGGCGTTCGGCATCGGCACCAGCGAGGTCGAGCACGTGCTGGCCACGCAGTGCCTGCTGCAGAAGAAGAGCCGCAGCCTGCGCATCACCGTGCGCGGTGCCACCGGCCGCGGCGTGACGGCCAAGGACATCGTGCTCGCCGTCATCGGCCGCATCGGCACCGCCGGGGGCACCGGCTTCACCATCGAATTCGCCGGCGAGGCGATCGCGGCGCTGTCCATGGAAGGACGCATGACCGTGTGCAACATGGCGATCGAGGCGGGCGCGCGCGCCGGCCTGATCGCGCCCGACGACACCACGTTCGGCTACCTGAAGGGCCGGCCCTACGCGCCGCGCGGCGAGCTGTGGGATCGCGCGGTGGCGCACTGGCGCACTCTGCCCACCGACAGCGGCGCGCGGTTCGACCGCGAGGTCGAGCTGCAGGCCGCCGAAATCCAGCCGCAGATCACCTGGGGCACGTCGCCGGAGATGGTGACCGAGGTCGGCGGCCGCGTGCCGGATCCCGCCGCCGCCGCCGACCCCGCGCAGCGCGACAGCTGGCAGCGCGCGCTGCAATACATGGACCTCGCGCCCGGCACGCGGATGACCGACATCGCCGTGGACAAGGTCTTCATCGGTTCCTGCACCAACGCACGCATCGAGGACCTGCGCGCGGCGGCCGAGGTCGCGCGCCGCGGCCGCAAGGCCGCCGGAGTGAAGCAGGTGCTCGTGGTGCCGGGTTCCGGGCTGGTCAAGCGGCAGGCCGAGCAGGAAGGCCTGCACGAGGTGTTCCGCGCCGCGGGCTTCGAGTGGCGCGAGCCGGGCTGCTCGATGTGCCTCGGCATGAATCCGGACCGCCTGTCGCCGGGAGAGCGCTGCGCCTCCACCAGCAACCGCAACTTCGAGGGCCGGCAGGGGCAGGGCGGGCGCACGCACCTGGTCAGCCCGGCGATGGCCGCGGCGGCCGCGCTGGCAGGGCATTTCGTCGACGTGAGGACGCTGTCATGACGCCCTTCACCGTGCACACGGGCCGGCTGCTCCCGCTCGATCGCGCCAACGTCGACACGGACGCGATCATCCCGAAGCAGTACCTGAAATCGATCCGCCGCACCGGCTTCGGCCCGTTCCTCTTCGACGACTGGCGCTACCTCGATCCGGGCGACCTGTCGGTGAATCCGCAGACGCGGCGGCCCAACCCGGACTTCGTGCTGAACGACCCGCGCTACGCCGGTGCGAGCGTGCTGCTGGCGCGACAGAACTTCGGCTGCGGCTCGTCGCGCGAGCACGCGGTGTGGGCGTTGCGCGATGCCGGCTTCCGCTGCGTGATCGCGCCGTCGTTCGCCGACATCTTCTTCAACAACTGCTTCAAGAACGGCGTGCTGCCGGTGCTGCTGCCGGGCGCGGCAGTCGATGCACTGTTCGCCGGTGTGGGCGAGGTGACGGTGGACCTGCCGGCGCAGCGCGTGCGCTGGGCCGGCGGCGAAGCGGGCTTCGAGGTGGACGCGTTCCGCAAGGACTGCCTGGTGCGCGGCCTCGACGAGATCGCACTGACTCTCTCTCACGCCGGCGCCATCCGTGCCTTCGAGGCGGAGCACCGCCGCCGTCAGCCCTGGCTGGAATGAAGACCACGCTGCTGGTGCTGCCGGGCGACGGCATCGGGCCGGAGGTCGTGGCCGAGGCACTGAAGGTGCTGCGCGCGTTGCCGTTGCAGGCGGAAATCGTCTCCGGCGTCATCGGCGGCGCGGCCATCGACGCGCACGGCGTGCCGCTCCCGCCGGCGACGCTCGAGGCGGCTCGCAGCGCCGACGCCATCCTCATGGGCGCGGTGGGCGGGCCGAAGTGGGACGCCGCGCCGCGCGAGATCCGTCCGGAGCGCGGTTTGCTGCAGATCCGCTCGGCGCTCGGCCTCTACGCCAACCTGCGGCCCTGCCTGTGCTTCGACGAGCTGGCCGATGCGTCCACGCTCAAGCCCGAGATCCTGCGCGGGCTGGACGTGCTGATCGTGCGCGAGCTCACCGGCGGCATCTACTACGGCCAGCCGCGCGGCATCGTCACCGAGAACGGCGTGCGCGTCGGCATCAACACCGAGCGCTATGCCGAGCCGGAGATCGAGCGCATCCTGCGCACCGCCTTCGACCTGGCGCGCCTGCGCCGCCGGCGCCTGTGCTCGGTGGACAAGGCCAACGTCCTGGAGTCGTCGCAGCTGTGGCGCGAGGTCGCGGAGCGCGTGGCGCGCGACTATGCCGACGTGCAGCTCTCGCACCTGTACGTGGACAATGCAGCGATGCAGCTGGTGCGCGCGCCGGCGCAGTTCGACGTGCTGGTCACCGGCAACATCTTCGGCGACATCCTTTCGGACATCGGTGCCCAGCTGACCGGCTCGATCGGCATGCTGCCGTCGGCCTCGCTCAACGCCGAGGCGCGCGGGCTGTACGAGCCGGTGCATGGCAGCGCGCCCGACATCGCCGGGCAGGGCAGGGCCAATCCGCTGGCGGCGATCCTGTCGCTGGCGATGCTGCTGCGCTACTCGCTGAAGCAGGCGGCGCTCGCCGATCGCGTCGAGTCGGCCGTGCGGCGCACGCTGGCGCAAGGCGTGCGCACGGCCGATCTCGCCCGCGCCGGCGAGCGGACCGTCACCACTTCGCAGATGGGCGACGCCGTCGTCCGCAATCTCCAGAGAGACTCCTGATGAGCAAGACCTACGACGTGGCCGTCGTCGGCGCCACCGGCGCCGTCGGCGAAGAGATGCTGAAGACGCTGGTGCAGCGCAAGTTTCCGTGCGGCAAGGTCCACGCCGTCGCCAGCAGCCGCTCGGCCGGCGAGTTCGTGGACTTCGGCGACGCCGAACTCCAGGTGCAGGACCTCGCCACCTTCGACTTCTCGAAGGTGAAGATCGGCCTGTTCTCGCCCGGCGCCGAGGTGTCGAAGGTCTACGCGCCGAAAGCCGCGGCCGCGGGCTGCATCGTCATCGACAACACCTCGCAGTTCCGCTACGACGCCGACGTCCCGCTGGTGGTGCCCGAGGTGAATCCGCAGGACATCGCGCGCTACCGCACGCGCGGCATCATCGCCAATCCCAACTGCTCGACCATCCAGATGCTGGTGGCGCTCAAGCCGCTGCACGACGCTGCCGGCATCGAGCGCATCAACGTCGCCACCTACCAGTCCGTGTCCGGCACCGGCAAGCCCGCCATCGACGAGCTGGTGCAGCAGAGCGGCGCGGCCCTCAACGGCCGCCCGGTCGAGGGCACGGTCTATCCCAAGCAGATCGCGTTCAACTGCCTGCCGCAGATCGACGCCTTCCAGGACAACGGCTACACCAAGGAAGAGATGAAGATGGTGTGGGAGACGCAGAAAATCCTGGGTGACGAGTCCATCCGCGTGAATGCCACCTGCGTGCGCGTGCCGGTGTTCTTCGGCCACTCCGAGGCGGTGCACCTCGAGCTCAAAAACAAGCTCACCGCGAGGGAGGCCCGCGCGCTGCTGCGCAAGGCCCCCGGCGTGACGGTGCTCGACGAGCGCAAGGACGGCGGCTATCCCACGGCGGTGACCGAGGCGGCGCACGAGGACGCCGTGTTCGTCGGCCGCATCCGCGAGGACATCTCGCACCCGCGCGGCTTGAACCTGTGGATCGTGGCCGATAACGTGCGCAAGGGCGCCGCGCTCAACAGTGTGCAGATCGCGGAGCTGCTGGTCCGCGAGCACCTGTAGCGCGGCGACCGCCGGCGTTCCCGCCCCGCCGCCCGGCCCCCGGCGAGGCATTGACTCGCTGCCAGCTTTCCCTGATTATAAAAGGGGTTAGAACAACTAAATAATGTTTTACTCTCACTGCACGGCGCAAAGGTTCGGGGCCATGGAGAGCAGACGGTGAAGATGGGGTTGCGACTGGCGGCTCTGGCTCTCGCGGGCTGGGCCGGTCTCGTGCAGGCCGTCGGCCTGGGCGAAATCGAGGTCAAGTCGCGTCTGAACCAGCCGCTCAACGCCGTCATCCCGATCACTTCGGGAACGCCGAAGGAGCTCGACACGCTCGGCGTGGAGCTCGCCACCAACGAGGAATTCGAGCGCGCCGGCATGGACCGCGCGGAATTCCTGTCGTCGCTGCGCTTCAAGGTCGACAACGGCGCGATCCGCGTGAGCAGCCGCGATCTCGCCCGCGAGCCTTTCGTCAGCTTCCTGCTCAGCGTCCGCTGGAACGGCGGGCGCCTGCTGCGCGAATACACGGTGCTGCTGGATCCGCCCGCCAACGCGGCCGCTCGCGCCGAGCCGCCCGCGACGACGGCGGCAGCCGAGCCCGAGCCCACCGCCGAAGCGGCGCCGGCACCGCCGGCGGCTGCGCCATCCGTGACGCGGCCACCCGCGGCCACTCGCAGTGCACCGCCTCCAGAGCCTGCGCCCGCGGCGTCGGCTGCCTCTGCGCCACCTGCGGGTGGCGCCGGTACGTATGGACCGGTCGCTCCGCAGGAAACGCTGTGGAGCATCGCCTATCGCCTGCGCCCTGACCCGTCGCTGACGATGGACCAGATGCAGGTGGCACTGCTGCGCGCGAATCCGCAGGCTTTCCACGAAGGCCAGCTGACCGGCCTGATGAAGGGCTCGACCTTGCGCGTGCCGACGCGAGCGCAGGTCGCGGCGGTCGATGCGCAGGAAGCGCGCTCGCTGGTGATCGCGGCCAACCACGGCGCCCCGCCAGGCGCGGCCGCCCGGCCGTCGGGCAAGCGCAAAGCGCGTGCCGCGGCGCCCGCGGCCGCGTCGCCGGAATCCGGCGCCGCGCCCGCGACGACGTCCGAGACTCCGTCATCCGCCCCTGCTCCGGCTCCGACGCCGGAGTCCAGTGCGCCGCCGCCTGCCGAGACCAGTCCTTCGATGCCGGCTGCGTCGCCGGTGTCCGGCACGCCTCCGCCCGCGTCGGCTGCCGCACCCGCGACCGCCACGGCGACGCCGGCGGCTCCCGTCACTGCGCCGGCCACTTCCGCTGCGCCCGCGGCCGCCACTGCGTCCCCGGGCGATTCCGCGCCGCAGACCACGCCCGCCCCGGCCGGCAACGAGACCACCGCGCCCGCGTCCGTTGCGACGCCGGAATCGGCCAGGCCCGAGGCGCCGCGGACCACGGCCATGCCTCCACCCGCGCCCGTGCGGTCGCCGCCGCCGCCCGACGAGGGCGGCCTGGTGCAGGAACTGGTGGCCCGCGCGCGGGACATCGGCTCCAACCCGCTGCTGCTGCCGATCGCCGGGGCCTTGCTGCTGATCGCGCTGGCCGCGATCGCCGTGCAGAAAGTCCGCAACAAGCTCGCCGAGCGCGCTTACAAGCGCGCGGCCGGCGGCAAGCGCGTCCCGACGTCCGGCATGTTCGCCCGGGCCGGGGCCGCCGACGTGTCGGTGGACGTGTCGACGCCGGAACCGGAACCCCCGGCGCCCTCGGCGCTGACCGAGCTCGAGGCCGCAGCCGAGGACGATTCACCCACGATCCAGGCGCCGGCGCGTGCCGACCGCTTCGCGGCAACGCAGGTGCAGATGGCTTCGACGCTGCAGAGCACGGTGCAGCAGGCCACGCAGGCCATCGCGGCGGCGCCCGTGGCGGCACCCGCCAAGCTGGATTTCGACGTCACCGGCAAGTTCGCCGAGGAGACGGTGCAGATCAACCTCGATGCCGGCGACCCGGTGTCGGAAGCGGAATTCCATCGCGCCTACGGCCTGTACGACGAGGCGGCGCTGCTGCTGAAGCAGGCCCTGCAGAAGGAGCCGGGGCGCAGCGATGCGCGGGTCAAGCTGGCGGAGATCTACTTCGAGGCGTCGCGCGCCCCGGAATTCGTCGAGACCGCGCGCCAGCTCAAGGGCACGCTGCCGGCCGCCGAGTGGCAGAAGATCGCCTTCATGGGCAGCCAGATCGCGCCCAACGACGAGCTGTTCAAGGGCGCGGCCGCTGCCGGAGCGGGCGCCGTGGACCTCGCCTTCGACGAGCCGGCCGCCCCGTCCCCGGCCCCGGCAGCACCCGCTGCCGCGGTGCCGGCCGGCGACATGCTGGATTTCAAGCTCGACGAGGTGCAGCTGCCGGACGCTCCTGCGCCGGCCGCGGACACGCCCGCACCCGCCGCAGAAGGCGCACTGGAGTTCGACCTCGGCAGCCTGTCGCTCGACGAGCCGAAGGCCGCGGCTCCGGCGTCTGCCGCAGAACCTGCTCCGGCCGCGGCCAGCGATGCCATCGACCTGGGCGAATTCGACCTGAAGCTCGACGAGTCCCCCGCGTCCGCCGGGCCCGCGGCAACCGAGTCCGCCACCGCCGGGGTGGCGGATGCCGACGCGCTGCAGTTCGACCTGTCGTCCGAGCCGGCGGCCGCAGAACCGGTGCTGGAAGTGTCGGCTGCCGACGTCGCGATCGACGACGTGCCGGTCGCCAGCGGCGACGAGGCGAGCACCAAGCTCGACCTCGCACGCGCGTACATGGACATGGGCGACAACGACATGGCCAAGAGCCTGCTCGGTGAAGTCCTGAAGCAGGGCACCAGCCAGCAGAAGAAGGAAGCCCAGGACCTGCTGCAGCGCGTCCCGGCCTGAGCAGGCCGCGCATGCCGCTGCACCCCGCCATCCGCATTGCGGTGCTGGTGGCGCTCGCCGTGACCCTGCCTCGCGCCGATCTGCCGCGCCTGCTGTCCTTGCTCGCGCTGCTCCTGCTGGTGCACGTGCAGGCCGCTGCCGGCGCCGCGGCGCTGCGCGGACTGTGGCGGCTGCGCTGGTTGCTGCTCGGACTCCTGTTCCTGTACGCCTGGATGGACCCGGGCCCGCCGCTGTGGGACGCGCTGCCCGGCCTGCCGGCTTCGGCGGCGACGCTGGCCGCGCAGCGCGGCCTCGTGCTGTGCGACCTGTTGCTCGCCGCGCAGTGGCTGCTGCGGACGCCGGCCCCGGAGCTGGCCGCGGCGCTGGCCTGGCTCTGCCGTCCCCTGAACGCTGCCGGCGTCGACGTGGAGCGCGCCAGCCTGCGCCTGGTCCTGGCGCTCGACCGTGCGCAGGTCCTGGCGGCAGGGTGGCGATCGGCCGACGGCCGCTCCTGGCTCGATCGCGTGGCCGACACGATCCGGCGCATCGAGCGCGACCCCGCACCGACGCTGCCGCCGGCACCGCGCCTGCCGTCGCCGCCGGCATGGCAATGGCTGGCGCCGGTCGCCGTGCTGCTGCTGTGCCTGCCATGGCCGAGCTGAGGCGCTGGGCCGCCGGCGTCGAATATCAGGGCACGCGATATTCCGGCTGGCAGTGGCAGCCCGACGCGCCGAGCCTGCAGCGCGCGCTGCAGGAGGCGCTGGGCAAGGTCGCCGACCATGCGATCGAGCTCACCGCCGCAGGCCGCACCGATGCGGGGGTGCACGCGCTCGGACAGGTGGTGCATTTCGACAGTCCCGCGCCGCGCAGTGCGTACGCCTGGCTGGCGGGCGCCAACTCCCTGCTGCCGCCGGAGCTGTCGCTGCGCTGGGTGCAGCCCGCGGCTGGAGATTTCCACGCGCGCTTCAGCGCGGTCTCGCGGCGCTACCGCTACGTGGTGCTGAACAGCCGCGGCCGTGGCGCGCTGCTGGCCGATCGCGCCGCCTGGGAGGCGCGTCCGCTGGATGCCGCGGCGATGAACGAAGCCGCGCAGACGCTGGTGGGCGAGCACGACTTCTCCGCCTTCCGCGGCGCGGACTGCCAGTCGCGTACGCCGATGCGCCACCTGCATCGCATCCGGGTGTGCCGCTTCCGCGAGTTCGTGGTGCTCGACGTGCAGGCGAACGCCTTCCTCCAGCACATGGTGCGCAACATCACCGGGACGCTGCTGGCCGTGGGACGCGGCGAGCAGCCCGTGGGCTGGGTGGGCGAGCTGCTGCGGGGCCGTGAGCGTGCGCGGGCGGGCGTGACCGCTCCGCCGGGCGGCCTGTACTTCGTCGGTCCCTGTTATCCGGAGGCGCTGGGCCTGCCCGAGCCGCCGGAACCGTGGTTTCCAGGGGCGCTGCCGTGAACGCGACGGGCGTTCCGTGGGTCAAGTTCTGCGGCATCACGCGCGCGCAGGATGCCGACGCGGCGGTCGAGCTCGGCGCGGCCGCCGTGGGCTTCGTCTTCGCGGCGGGCAGTGCTCGCTTTATCGAGGCGGAGCGCGCCGCTATGATCCGCCGCCGCCTGCCGAAGGCCGTGCGCGCGGTGGCGCTGTTCCAGGATGCCGACGCCGCCGCAGTGCGCCGCACGATTGCGGCGGTCGAGCCGGACGTGCTCCAGTTCCATGGCGGCGAGACGCCGCAGTTCTGCGCGCAATTCCGAACGCCGTGGTGGCGCGCGGTGCCGATGACGGGCCTGGCCGATGGACTCGGCGAGTGGTCGCAACGCTTCGCGGGCGCCGAGGCGCTGCTGCTCGACGGGCACGCCGCGGGACAGGCGGGCGGGCAGGGCCGGACTTTCGACTGGAGCTGCGTGCGGGGCGCAACGCTGCCGGTGGTGCTGGCCGGCGGCCTGACGCCGGAGAATGTGGCCGAGGCGGTGCGCAGGGTGCGGCCGTCCGGTGTGGACGTGTCGAGCGGCATCGAGTCCGCTCGCGGGATCAAGGACCGGGAAAAGATGCAGCGTTTCATCGCCGAAGTGCAGCGGGGCAGCCATGGCTGAGCCAGGCACGCTGCCCGATGCGCTCGGGCATTTCGGCCCGTACGGCGGACGTTTCGTCGCCGAGACGCTGATGGAGCCGCTGCGCCAGCTCGAGGCGGCGTACCGCGAACTCAAGGACGACCCGGCGTTCCGCGCCGAGCTCGACCACGACCTGCAGCACTACGTCGGGCGGCCCTCGCCGCTGTATTTCGCGCAGCGCCTGACGGCGAAGTGGGGCGGCGCGCGCGTCTACCTGAAGCGCGAGGACCTGAACCACACCGGCGCGCACAAGATCAACAACACCGTGGGCCAGGCGCTGCTGGCGAAGCGGCTCGGCAAGAAGCGCATCATCGCGGAGACCGGCGCGGGACAGCACGGCGTCGCCAGCGCCACCATCGCCGCGCGCCTCGGACTGAAGTGCGTCGTGTACATGGGCGCCGACGACATCCAGCGCCAGTCGCCGAACGTGTTCCGCATGAAGCTGCTCGGCGCCGAGGTCGTGCCGGTGACCAGCGGCACGCGCACCCTGAAGGATGCGATGAACGAGGCCCTGCGCGACTGGGTCACCCACGTCGACGACACGTTCTACGTGATCGGCACCGTCGCCGGCCCGCACCCGTACCCGATGCTGGTGCGCGACTTCAACGCCGTCGTGGGCCGCGAGGTGCTGGAGCAGTCGCGCGCGCAGATCGGCCGGCTGCCGGACGTGCTGGTCGCGTGCGTCGGCGGCGGCTCCAATGCGCTGGGCCTGTTCCATCCCTTCCTGCCGCACGCGCAGGTGCGCATGGTCGGCGTGGAAGCCGGCGGCCTGGGCCTGAAGACCGGCCAGCATGCGGCCTCGCTGTCCGCGGGCAGGCCCGGCGTGCTGCACGGCAACCGCACCTACGTGATGGCCGATGCCGACGGACAGATCCTCGGCACGCACTCGATCTCGGCCGGCCTCGACTATCCCGGCGTCGGGCCGGAGCACGCGTGGCTCAAGGACAGCGGCCGCGTCGAGTACGTCGCCGTGACCGACCGCGACGCGCTGGCCGCTTTCCACGAGCTGACGCGCACCGAGGGCATCATCCCGGCGCTCGAGTCCTCGCATGCCGTGGCGCACGCGAAGAAGCTGGCGCGCGAGCTCGGCGCCGCGGCGGCCATGGTGGTCAACCTCTCGGGTCGCGGCGACAAGGACATCTTCACCGTCGCCCGGCTCGAAGGGATCGCGCTGACGTGAGCGCCGGCCGCATCGGCGCCACGCTCGGTGCGCTGCGCGCGGCCGGGCGCAAGGCGCTCATTCCGTACATCACGGCCGGCGATCCGCATCCGCGGCACACGGCCGGGCTGATGCACGCGCTGGTCGATGCCGGCGCGGACCTGGTCGAGCTCGGCGTGCCGTTCTCGGACCCGATGGCCGACGGGCCGGTGATCCAGCTCGCGTGCGAGCGCGCGCTGGCCGCGGGCACCACGCTGTCGAAAGTGCTGGACATCGTCGCGCAGTTCCGCCGCCGCGATGCGCGCCCGCCGGTGGTGCTGATGGGCTACCTGAACCCGGTCGAGGCCTGCGGTGCGAAGACGTTCGCGCGGCGCGCGCGCGAGGCGGGCGTGGACGGCGTGCTGATGGTGGACCTCGCGGTCGAGGAAGCCCCGGGCTTCGCGCCGGCGCTGCGCGCCGAGGGCCTCGACAACATTTTCCTGGTGGCGCCGACGACCTCGCGCGAGCGCATCGCCGCGATCGCGCGCGAGGCCAGCGGCTATCTCTATTACGTCTCGCTCAAGGGCGTGACGGGCGCAGGGACCATCGACGTCGCCAGCGTCGCGGCCAGGCTGCGCGAGATCCGTGCGGTGTCCGGCCTGCCGGTGGCGGTCGGCTTCGGCGTGCGCGATGCCGCCACGGCCAGGGCGGTGGGGCAGGTGGCGGACGCCGTCGTGGTCGGCAGCGCGCTGGTGGGTGAAATCGCCAAAAACGTGAAGCGCCACAAGGTTTTGCCGAAGGTGCTGGGTGCTAGACTGGCCCTCATGCGCAAAGCCCTGGACGCCTTGCCCGCCTCACGTCTCACGTCCCGCGTGTCACGTCCATGAGCTGGCTGGAGAAGCTGACACCGTCACAGGTGCTGCCATCCGAACGCAAGCGCGCGGTCCCGGAAGGCCTGTGGACCAAGTGCGAGAGCTGCGACTCGGTGCTCTACCGCGCCGAGCTGGAGCGCACGCTCGAGGTCTGCCCGAAATGCTCTGCGCACCGGACGCTGGCGGCACGCCCGCGCCTGCTGCATTTCCTCGACCCGGAGCCGCGGGAGGAGATCGCGGCGGAGCTGACGGCGGTGGACCCGCTGCGGTTCCGCGACACCAAGCGCTACAAGGACCGCCTCGCCGACGCGCAGAAGGGCTCGGGCGAGCCGGAGGCGCTGGTGGTGATGCGCGGGCAGGTACAGGGGCTGCCGCTGGTGGCGGCCGCGTTCGAGTTCGGCTTCATCGGCGGATCGATGGGCAGCGTCGTCGGCGAGAAGTTCGTGCGCGGCGTGCAGCGCTGCCTCGACGACGGCCTGCCGCTGGTGTGCTTCACCGCCAGCGGCGGCGCGCGCATGCAGGAGTCGGTGTTCTCGCTGATGCAGATGGCCAAGACCAGCGCCGCGCTGGCGCGGCTGGCCGAGCGCGGGCTGCCGTTCATCTCGGTGATGACCCACCCGACCATGGGCGGCGTGTCGGCGTCGCTGGCCATGCTGGGCGACGTGCACATCGCCGAGCCGAAGGCGCAGATCGGCTTTTCCGGCCCGCGCGTGATCGAGCAGACCGTGCGCCAGAAGCTGCCCGACGGCTTCCAGACCAGCGAATTCCTGCTGGAGCACGGCGCCATCGACCTGATCGTGGACCGGCGCGAGATGCGCGAGCGCATCCATCGCCTGCTCGCGCTGATGACCCACTTCACGCCGGCTTCCCCTGCCTAGCCGACCGGGTCCGGGCGCGCCGCTCGACGAGTGGCTGCGCTGGCAGGAATCGCTTCATCCGCAGGCCGTCGCGCTGGGTCTCGAGCGCGTGCGCGAGGTCGCGCGGCGCCTCGGCCTGCCGTCGCAGGCCGTGCACACCCTCACCGTGGCCGGCACCAACGGCAAGGGCTCCAGCAGCGTGCTGGCATCCGAGATCTACGGCGCGGCGGGCTACCGCGTGGGCACGTACACCTCGCCGCACCTGTTGCGCTACCACGAGCGCATCGCGGTCGACGGCGTGGCCGCGACCGACGCCGAGCTGGTGCGAGCCTTCGCCGCGGTCGAGGCGGCGCGCGCCGCGGTGCCGCTGACCTATTTCGAGTTCGGCACGCTGGCCGCGCTGTGGCATTTCCGCGAATGCCACGTGCAGGTGCAGGTCCTCGAGGTGGGGCTGGGCGGCCGCCTCGATGCGGTGAACCTGGTGGACGCCGACTGCGCCTTGATCACCTCCATCGGCCTCGACCACCAGGACCTGCTCGGAACCGGCCGCGAGCGCATCGGTTTCGAGAAGGCCGGCGTGCTGCGTGCGAACCGTCCCGCGGTGTGCGCCGATCCGGACCCGCCGGCCAGCATCGCCGCGCACGCAAAGGCGCTGGGTGCGCCGCTGTGGCAGCTCGGCCGCGATTTCGCGTTCACGGCCACCGCGGATTTCTGGCATTGGCAGGGCGGGGACCGCACCTACCGGAAGCTGCCGCCGCCGGCGCTGGCCGGCGAGGCGCAGCTGCGCAATGCCGCGGGCGTGATCGCAGCGGTGACGCGGCTGCAGCCGCTGCTGCCGGTGCCGGAGACCGCGATCCGCGCCGGGCTCCGGCGGCTGCACCTGCGCGGACGCTTCGAGCGGCGCGGCAACCTGATTTTCGACGTCGCGCACAACGTTGAAGCGGCGCAGGTGCTCGCGGACAATCTCGCCGCCGCCCGCGTCGGGCGCATCCACGTGGTGCTCGGCATGCTGTCCGACAAGCCGGTCGAAGGCTTCTGCGCCG
>DATLCG010000096.1:0-11062 GCA_035526525.1 Binatia bacterium | reverse complement strand
CCACCAGTCCGATGCGCATGCTCCCTCCCCCGCGCGCCTGCGCGTCTCTCCCGGGCGCGGCGCTGCGACTCTAGCACGCGGTTTTCAGCGTCCGCGTTTCCGGTGCTCGCGGCGTTTCGCCTCGACCCAGCGCCGCTCCATCGCGGCGAGCCGCCGCGGATCGCCGCGCTTGGGCAGCGTCCTGGCGCCCCGCATCACGAACGCATAGCGCCGCAGGAACTTGCGGCTGGCCTGCGACAGCGCGCGCGACGGGTCGACCTGCAGGTGGCGCGCCAGGTTCACGGCCATGAACAGCAGGTCGCCCAGCTCGTCGCGCGCCTTGCGCCGATCGTGCGCCACGGCCTTCAGCTCGCGGATCTCTTCGGCCAGCTTGCGCCAGAGCGGCGCCAGGTCCGGCCAGTCGAAGCCCTGGCCCGCCGCGGCGCGCTGGATGCGCAGCGCCTCGGACAGCGGCCCGATGCTGCGGCCCGGTGTGCGGCGGCTCATGCCCGCTCTGCCGCCGGCACGGCGGCGAGCTTCTCCGCCAGGTTGTGCAGCATCCCCGCGGTCGCGCCCCAGATGCGCCAGCCGCCGTGGTTAAGCTCGAAGAACGGCACGTTGAGACCGCTGCGGCTGAAGGCCTTGCTCTCGAAGTTCCCCGGGTCGAGCGCGAAATCCGCCGGCACCTCGAACACCTGCGCGACCTCGTGCGCGCACGGCCGCACGCCGGGGCATTGCGCGACGATGCCCACGACCGGCGTGACCAGGTAGCGGCTGACCGTCGGATAGTCGTCGAGGTAGCCGATCACCTCCACCGCGTCGGGCGGCAGGCCGACTTCCTCGTGCGCCTCGCGCAGCGCGGCGTGCGCGGCCGACTCGTCGGCGTCCTCGCGGCGTCCGCCGGGAAAGCTGATCTGGCCGGCGTGCGAGCGCAGGTGCGCGGTGCGCTGGGTCAGCAGCACGGTGAGACCCTGCGGCCGGCGCAGCAGGGGCACCAGCACGGAGGCCGGCCGCAGCGTGGAACGCAGCGCGGGCAGCAGCAGCCGGTCCACGTCCAGCGGCAGCTTCAGCCGGCACACGGGGCGTGGCGGCGCAGCGCTGGTGTGCGCCAGCGCGCGGCGCAGGCGCTGCTCGAGCGGCGAGGTCATCGGCGGATTCTCCTACAATCGCGCGATGGCCTTCCGCAACTTCCACGACGCGGTGCGCGAACATTTCGCCGCCGCCGTGCCGCACGCCCGCGACTGCGGCATGGAAGTCACCCACGTCGACGCGCAGGGCGCCGAGGCCATGCTGCCGTTCCGCCGCGAGTGGCTCGGCGATCCGGAGCGCGGCGTCATCCACACCGGCATCGTCACCACGCTGATCGACACCGTCAGCGGCCTTGCGACCCTGGCCGCCATCGGCAGCTTCGATGCCATCGCGACGCTCGACCTGCGCATGGATTACCTGCGGCCGGCGCTGGCGGAGCGCACCGTCTACAGCCGGGCCGAGGTCTACCGCCTGACGCGCTCCATCGCCTTCGTCCGCGCCTGGGCCTGGCAGGACTCGCGCGAGGAGCCGGTCGCGGTCAGCCAGTCCACCTTCATGCGCAGCCAGCGGCCCTCGGGACCGGTGGTCGCGTGAGCGACGGCGGCTTCGCCGCGGCGCGGCGCGCCGCCCGCGAGCAGGGCGATTTCGAGCCGCTGCGGGCGCGCATTCCCTACGCGGGGTTCCTCGGGGTGCAGATCGAGCTGCGCGCCGACGAGCCGCTGTTCCGCCTGCCGTTCCGCAAGTCGCTCATCGGCAACCAGGTGCTGCCGGCGCTCCACGGCGGCGTGGTCGCGGGATTCATGGAGAACGCCGCGATGCTGCACCTGCTGCTGGTGCTCGACGAGTCGCGCGTGCCCAAGAGCATCGACTTCTCGCTCGACTACCTGCGCTCGGCGGCGGCGATCGAGACGTTCGCGGCCTGCGACGTCGCGCGGCTCGGCCGGCGCGTGGCGCACGTGCAGATCCGCTGCTGGCAGCTCGAGAAGGATGGCCGCGAGCGCGATGTCGCGCTGGCGCGCGCCCACTTCCTGCTCGCCAGCGAGGCCGACGTGGCGTGAGACGGCCGCCGACTGTGAAGCCCTTCACTGCCGCCCGCAGAGACGCGGGCGTAGCATCCCGGCCCATGTCCGCTTCCCTGCGCATGCACGACGGCCGGCTCGAGCTGCACCGCACTGCGCCGCCCGGCGCGGGAGCGGTGGCCGCCGACTGGGGCTCGGCCGACCTGCAGCGCCGCATCGCGGCAGGATTCTCGCTGCTGCTGGCGCGCGCCGTGGGCCTGCGCCCCGACAGCGCGCCGCGCGTGCTCGACGCCACCGGCGGTCTCGGCCGCGATGCCTTCACGCTCGCCGCGCTCGGTGCGCAGGTCACGGTCGCCGAGCGGCAGCCGGTGGTGTTCCAGCTGCTGGCGGACGCGCACCGCCGCGCACTGGCGCAGCCGTCGCTGGCGATCGCCGCGGCGCGGGTGCAGCCGGTGGCAGGCGATGCGCGCGCACTGCTGGCGCAGGGCTGGGATGCCGTGCTGCTCGATCCGATGTATCCCGAGACCGGGAAGACCGCGCTGGCGGGGAAGGAATTGCAGGCCTTGCGCGACCTCGTCGGCGAGGATGACGACGCCGACCAGCTGCTGGCCGCGGCCCTGCCCTGCACGGCGCGCGTCGCGGTCAAGCGCCCCCTGCGCGCCGAGCCGCTGGCGGGTCCGCAGCCGAACCACGTGCTGGCCGGCACGCAGGCGCGCTTCGACGTCTACCTGGGATCGCGGCGATGAAGATCCTGACGCTGGTCCGTCACGGCAAGTCGTCGCGCGACGATCCCGGCCTGCCGGATTTCGAGCGCCCGCTGAACGAGCGTGGACGCAAGGACTGCCGGCTGGTGGCACGCAAGCTGCGCAAGGCCGGCGTGCGGCCCGACCGCCTGGTGTCGAGCCCGGCGCTGCGCGCGATCACCACCGCGCACGCCTTCGCGGAAGTCTTCGGCATCCCGCTGGCGGACATCACTCTGAACCCGCACGTCTACGAAGCCTCGGCGATGACGCTGCTGCACATCGTGCACACGCTGGACGCCGCCGACGACGAGGCGATGCTGTTCGGCCACAACCCCGGCCTGAGCCACCTCGCACGCAAGCTGGCGGTGAAGTCGCCGATCGAGGAGCTGCCGACCTGCGGCGTGCTGCGGCTGGAATTCCCGGTCAAGGCCTGGATCCAGCTGCGGGCCGGCACCGGCAAGGTGCTGCAGCTGGTGACGCCGAAGGAAGTGCCTACGCGGAATTGAGGCTTTTCAGCTTCTGGCGGTAGCGCTTCGCGTTCTCGACGTAGTGTGCGGCCAGGTGCGGGATCATCTGGATCTCCTGCGGCGTCACCGGCCGCACGATCTTGCCGGGCGAGCCCATCACCATCGAGCCGTCGGGAATCTGCTTGCCCTCGGTGACCAGCGTGTTGGCGCCGATGATGCAGTTCTTGCCGATCTTCGCGCCGTTCAGGATCACCGACTTGATGCCGATCAGCGTGGCATCGCCGATCTCGCAGCCGTGCAGCATCACCATGTGGCCGACGGTGACGTCGCGGCCGATGCGCAGCTGGATGCCCGGATCGGTGTGCAGCACCGAGCCGTCCTGGATGTTGGTGTTCTCGCCGATGACGATGTCGTCGGTGTCGCCGCGGACGGTGCAGCCGAACCAGATGCTGGAATTCTGGTGCATCGTCACCGCGCCGATGACGGCCGCGTTGTCGGCGATGAACCAGTCGGGCCCGAGGAATTTCGGCGCGCGGCCTTCGAGCTCGTAGATCATGCGGCGGTCCTGGCGGGCGACGCCGCAGTGTAGCGGCTACGGAATGATGTGCCCCAGCGCGTCGCCCGCGTCGAATCGCCCGGTGCGCTCGAGTTCCTCGCGCGACACGCTACGGCCAGCGCCGTTGACGCAGCGCCCGACCTGCGGCGGGATGCGGCTGCCGGTCTCGGTCAGGCAGTAGGGCTCGGGGGTCTGCACCCGGGACTCGGCACGGGGCTGCTCGCCGGCGCAGGCCGCCAGCAGGCCCGGCAGCAGCAGTACGAAAAAAGCACGCGTCATCACGATTCTCCGGCAGTGGCGGTGCCGGCTTTTCCGGCCGCCTCCCGGTTGGACCGCCGCAGCGCCGACTGTTCTTCCAGGGTGAGCGCAACCTTGTCGCGCAGGTAGGCCGGTACCAGCGCATCGGCACCGAGGGTCTCGCCGGCCGCGAGGCGGGGCAGCGCCAGTGCCAGGGCATCGAGCGCCCGGGGCAAGGCGGCGCCATCGCACGCCACGGGGTCGATGCCCGTGGCGACCCGCAGCGCCACGCCGGCCGCCGCCCAGCCGGTGCCGGCGGCATGCCAGCGCGCCGCCGGCAGCGCGCCCGCGGCTTCGGCCGTACTCAGGCGGTCGGGCTGCAGGGCCACGGCGAGGCCGTGTTCCGCGCGGTACGCACCGAGGTAGATTTCGCCGAGCCGCGCGTCGATGGCGCAGGCGACGTGCGTGGCGCCGGCCTGCACCTGCCGCTGCGCCAGCATCGCCAGCGACGACACCGGCACCACAGGCAACCCGCGCGCCAGCGCCAGGCCCTTGGCCACGCCGACGCCGATGCGCACGCCGGCGAAGCTGCCGGGTCCGACGCCGCAGACCACCGCATCCAGCGCGCCAGGATCGCGGCCGCACTCGGCGAGCAGTTCGCGGATCATCGGCACGAGCCGCTGCGTGTGCCCGCGCTGCGCGATCTCGAAGCGCTCGCGCACCGCCCCGTCGAGCCACACCGCCGCCGAGCAGGCCTCGGTCGCGGTGTCGAGCGCCAGGTAGAAGCCCTTCACGCCGCGCGCCCCACGACCTGCAGCCAGCTGCGCGCCTCGGCCAGGGTCTCGATCACCGGCAGCGGCGGCAGGCTTTCTAGGATGCGTCCGCCGTAGCCGCGCGTGCGCAGCCGCGGGTCGCACAGCACCAGCAGCCCGCGGTCGGACGGATCGCGGATCAGCCGGCCGCAGCCCTGGCGCAGCGCCATGATCGCCTGCGGCAGCTGGTGGCTCAGGAACGGGTCCTCGCCCGACGCGCGGATCGCCTGCAGGCGCGCCTCGAACACCGGGTCGCCCGGCGCGGCGAACGGCAGCTTGTCGATGATGACCATGCGCAGCGCCAGGCCACGCACGTCGACGCCTTCCCAGAAACTGCTGGTGCCGACCAGCACGCCGTTGCCGGCGCCGGTGAAGGCGTCCAGCAGCGCCTTGCGGCCGCCCTCGCCCTGCACGAACAGCGGCAGGCCGTGCAGCTCGCGGCGCAGGCGCTCGGCGGCTTCGCGCACGGCGCGATGGCTGGTGCACAGCAGGAAGGCCCCGCCGCCGCTGGCCTCGATCAGCGGGATCACGGTCGCCAGCACGCGCGCGGTGTACTGCGGATCGTTCGGGTCCGGCAGCCCGGACGGCAGGTACAGGCGCGCCTGCTGCTCGAAGTCGAACGGGCTGTCGAGCTTCAGCTCGCGCGCATCGTCGAGACCGAGCTGGTTGCGGAAGTGCGAAAAGTCCTCGCCGGCGGCCAGCGTCGCGGAGGTGAACACCCAGGCGCCGGGATGGGATTCGCGCAGCCGCTGGAAGTCGCGGTCCACCCGCACCGGAGTGCTGTGCAGGCTGCCGCCGCGGCCCGTCGCCTCGACCCAGGCCACGCGCTCGTCGCCCTGCTGGCGCAGCTCGCCGAGCTGCTGCGCCAGCGCCGCGCCGCGATCGCGCGCGGCCTCGAGGCCGGGGGTGCGCTCGGCCAGTGGCGCCAGCACCTCGCCGAGCGCCTCCAGTGCGGCGACGGCGGCGTCGAGCGCCTCGCGCGCACCGGCGCGCGCGAGGAAGGCCTCGAGCCGCTCGCGTGCGCCGTTGCCGGCGAAGCACCTCTCCAGCGCCGCGACGCCCTCGGCCAGCACCGCCGCGGCGTCGCGCAGCGCCGGCACGTCGCCGAGCTGCTGGGCTTCCGTCGCCGCGTCCTGCGCCAGGTCCATCAGCTGGCGCGTCGACACGCGGACGCCGAAGAAGCGTCCGCACAGCTCGGGCAGCTGGTGCGCCTCGTCCACGATCACCGCATCGGCGCCCGGCAGGATGCGGCCGAAGCCCTCTTCCTTGACGGTGAAGTCGGCGAACAGCAGGTGGTGGTTCACCACCACCACGTCCGCGGTCTGCGCGTTGCGCCGCGCCTGCACCACGAAGCAGCGCTCGAAGTCCGCGCACTTGGCGCCCACGCAGTTGTCGGCGGTGGAGCTCACGCGCGGCAGCAGCGGGTCGTCCTGCGCCAGCGCCGGCACCTCCTGCAGCTCGCCGGTCGTGGTGATCCGGGCCCACTGCTGCAGCGCCTGCAGCGTGCGCTGCTCGTGCCGCCCCGCCGGGCCTTGCGCTGCGCGGTCCAGCCGGTGCAGGCACACATAGTTGGCGCGGCCTTTCAGCAGCACCACGCGCGCCGGCGAGCCGAGGGCTTCCCGCACGCGCGGCAGGTCGCGGTAGAAGAGCTGGTCCTGCAGGTTCAGCGTGCCGGTCGAGATCACGGTGCGCTGGCCCGACAGCAGCGCCGGCACCAGGTAGGCAAAGGTCTTGCCGGTGCCGGTGCCGGCCTCGACCGCAAGCGTTTCCTGCCGCGCAAGCGCCTGCGCCACGGCCTCGGCCATGCGCCGCTGGACGTCGCGGGGCGCGTAGCCGTCGACGCCGCGTGCCAGCGCGCCGCCGGCGCCGAACAGGGCCGCGATCGCGCCGGGCTGCGGCGTCAGGTCATTGGCCAAGCTGCTCCTGCAGCACGCTCGCGCGCTGCTCGGCTTCCTGCGCGCCGGGCTCGTCGCCGCGGGCGCGCCGCGCCGCGGCGATCGCGCGCCAGTTGCCCGACTCGACCCACGGGTTGCCGCCCGCGAGCTGCGTGGACTTCTGCGCCGCGGTCTCGGCGTCGTCCGCCATGCCCTGCTGCAGGCGCACGCCGGCGAGCGCCTGCCACACGAAGGGATTGCGCGGCTCGATGCGCAGCGCGCGCTCCAGCGTCGCTTCGGCCTGCGCCGCCGGCTGGGCGGCGGCCTGGTCGAGCAGCGCCAGCACTGCCGGGCCGCTCGCCTCCGCGGGGGTACGCGGCCAGCCGCCGGCGGGGGCCGGCCGCGGCGGCGCGGAGGACGGGCGTTGCGGAGGAGCGGGACTCTCGCGCGGGGGCAGCGGCCCGCACGCGGCGAGCAGCATCGCCGCGGCCAGCGGCAGGATCGGGGCGATGGAACGGGGGCGCATCGGTCGGGCAGCGGCGCCGCGCGGGGCGCGGCCCTTCACCAGTGGAACAGCGATTTCAGTCCGGCACACTCCGGATACTGCGGCGGAGCGTGGCCTTCCACATAGGGTATCGCAAGCTGCCCGCCGCAGCCGGGCGCGAACTCCACGTTGGCGGGCTGCACGGGCGCGAAGCTTTTCACCCGCAGGTCGCGGACCAGCGGCGCCCAGATCTGCAGCGCACCCTGCGCCCCGGTCAGGTTGGCGGGCTGGTTGTCGTCGCGGCCGAGCCAGACCACCACCACGCGATCCTGGCCATAACCGGCGAACCAGCTGTCGCGCAGGTCGTCGGTGGTGCCGGTCTTGCCGGCCACGCGCAGTTCCGGCGCGAGGATGTTGTAGGCGGTGGCCGCGGTGCCCTCGTGCATCACGCGCTCGAGCGCCCAGTTGAGCAGGTAGACCGGCGACTCCGGCAGCGTCTGGCGCACGCGCAGCGGATAGCGGGTCAGGGGCGACCCGTCCTGGGTTGCCACCTCGCGGATCGCGAGCAGCGGCGTCTGGTAGCCGGCGGCCGCCAGCGTCGAGTAGAGCTGGGCCACTTCCAGGGGCGCCAGGTCCCACGCGCCTAGGAACAGCGAGGGGTTGGGCGGCGGGTCGGACAGCGTGCCGGCCGCGCGGAACATCTCGCGCACGTTGTTGACGCCGAGATCCAGCCCCAGCCGCACGGTGGCGAGGTTGTGGCTCTGCGCCAGCGCGTCGTAGAGCGGCTCGGTGCCGTGGATTTCCTTGTCGTAGTTGTTCGGCGCCCAGACGTCGCCGTTGGGCAATTCCAGCTCGATCGGCTCGTCCTCCAGCGGCGTCGTCAGGTCGTAACGGTCGGGCTGCATCAGCGCCGCGAGGAACACGAAAGGCTTGGCGAGCGAGCCGATCGGCCGGCGCGCGTCCAGCGCCCGGTTGAAGCCGGCGTAGCGCACGTCGCGGCCGCCGACCAGGGCGAGCACCTCGCCGCCCTCGACGCTGGCGACCACGCCCGCGCTCTCGAGCGTGCCGGCTTTCATGTGGTAGCCCTTCTCCAGGCTGGGCAAGCCCGCGAGCAGGTGCCTTTCCAGCAGTTCCTGGGCGCGCGGATCGAGCGTGGTGAAGATGCGCAGGCCCTGGTGGGTGAGGTCCGCCTCGGGGTACTGCCCGCGCAGCTGCCGCTTCACCAGGTCCACGAAAGCCGGGTAGCGCGCCACGCCGCCTCCTTTTTCGCCCGCGACGCCGAGCGGCATCTTCGTCGCCAGCGTCAGCTGGTCGGGCGTCAGCAGGTGCGCCTCGAAGAACATGCGCAGCACCAGGTCGCGCCGCTCGCGCGCCCGGTCGGCGTGCTTGCGCGGGTTGTAGAACGAGGGGCCCTTCACCAGCGCCACCAGCAGCGCGATCTCCTGCGGCTGCAGCTCGGCCAGCGGCTTGTTGAAGTAGAACTGGCTGGCGAGCCCGAAGCCGTGCACCGCGCGGCCTCCGTCCTGGCCCAGGTGCACCTCGTTGAGATAGGCCTCGAGGATCTCGTTCTTGGAGTAATGCGCCTCCAGCAGCACCGACATGAAGATCTCGGTGAACTTGCGCGACCAGGTTCGCTCCAGTGTCAGGAAAAAGTTGCGCACCAGCTGCTGGGTGATGGTGCTGCCGCCCTGCACCGCCCGGCCCGCGCGGAGGTTGGCCCAGGTGGCGCGCGCGATCGCCTTCGGGTCGAGCCCGAAGTGCTCGTGGAAATGATGGTCCTCGACCAGCACCAGGCCCTGCGCGAGCAGCGGCGGCACCTCGTCGAGCTTGACCAGCACGCGGTCCTCGCCCTGGGTCGGATAGATGCTGCCGATCAGCATCGGGTCGAGCCGGACCAGCGCCAGGTCCTGCCGCGCGGCGACGTCGGTCACGCGCGCGATCTGCTGGTCCTGGAAGCCGAGGTCGAGCTGGCGCGCCGGCTGCGCGCCGTCCCAGAAGCGGAACGGCCGCACCACCACCTCGATGCGGCTGGCGCCGACGGTGAAGGTGCCGGGGCCTTCCAGCGTGCGCGCCGCACGGTAGCCGAGGCGCTCGAGCTCGCGGCGGAACGCGTTGCGGTCGAGCGGGCCGCCCGGGTAGACCTCGAGCGGGGCCGCGTAGACCTGCGCGGGCAGCGCCCAGCGCGCGCCGGCGAAGCGCTGCCGCACCTGGCGGTCGAGCAGCATGATCCACACCGACAGCGCCGCCACCGCGATGCTGAGCAGCGCCGCGGCGGCGATCCAGAGGCGCCGGCGCAGCAGCGGAGACAGGGTCGGCATGGAGGCGCGAATCTTACTAGGACGGCATCGCCGCCAGCCCGGCAAAATTGGCCCGCGTTCCGCTAAGCTTGCGCGCTTCCAAGAACCAGCAGACGCGACCACGCGCCGGGAGAGCACCATGTTCGGCAAGCTGATGCCCCGCGAGGGCCGCTTCTTCGACTACTTCAACGAGCACGCCGAGCAGCTGGTGCGCGGCGCCACCGAGCTGAAGGCGCTGATGGCCGCCGTCACCGAGCTGCCGGAGCGCAAGCGCAGCATCGAGAAGATCGAGCACCGCGCCGACAAGATCACGCAGCAGACCATGCAGCTGCTGCACCACACGTTCATCACGCCGATCGACCGCGACGAGATCCACCAGCTGATCACGCGCATGGACGACATCCTCGACCTGATGGAAGACGTGTCGCAGTGCATGTTCCTCTACGACATCCACCAGGTCACCGACGAGACCCGCAAGCTCGCGGACATCTGCCTCACCAGCGTCGAGAAAGTGCGCAGTGCCGTCGGGCAGCTGTCCGACCTCGACAATGCGCCGGCGATCTTGGCGTGGTGCAAGGAGATCGACCAGCTGGAAAGCGACGCCGACAACGTCATGCGCACGGCGATGGCCAAGCTGTTCCGCGAGGAAGCCGACGTCAAGCACCTGTTCAAGATGAAGGAGATCTACCAGCTGCTGGAGTCGGTCACGGACCGTTGCCAGGACGTGGCCAACATCATCGAAGGCATCGTCCTGGAAAACGCCTGACCCGGGCGGCGGCGACCATGACTCCGGGCCTGGAAGTGCTGGTGCTGCTGATCGCGGTGGCGCTGCTGTTCGACTTCATGAACGGCTTCCACGACGCCGCCAATTCCATCGCCACGATCGTCTCCACTGGCGCCATGTCGCCGCAGTGGGCCATCGTCTGGGCCGCGTTCTTCAACTTCATCGCCTTCCTGTTCTTCGGCGTCCACGTCGCCGCCACCGTCGGCAAGGGCATCGTCGACCCGCACGTGGTGGACCCGTACGTGGTGTTCGGCGCCCTCGCCGGCGCCATCACCTGGAACCTGGTCACCTGGTGGTACGGCATCCCGTCGAGCTCCTCGCATGCGCTGATCGGCGGGCTGGCCGGCGCCGCCATCGCCAAGGGCGGCACCGGCACGCTGGTCGCCGCCGGCTTCACCAAGACCACCATCGCCATCGTGCTGTCGCCGACGCTGGGCTTCCTGCTGGGCGGCCTGCTGATGGTGGCGGTCGCCTGGATCGGCTCCGCGCTGAAGGCACCGCGCATGGACCGCTGGCTCAACCGCCTGCAGTACGTGTCGGCCGCGCTCTACAGCCTCGGCCACGGCAGCAACGACGCGCAGAAGACCATGGGCATCATCTGGCTGCTGCTGATCGTGTCGGGCACGCTCGGCGCCGACGCCCCGCTGCCGCTGTGGGTCGTGCTGCTGTGCCAGACGGCGATGGGGCTCGGCACGCTGTTCGGCGGCTGGCGCATCGTCAAGACCATGGGGATGCGCATCACCAAGCTCAAGCCTGCGGGCGGCTTCTGCGCCTCGGCCAG
>DATLCG010000079.1:0-4175 GCA_035526525.1 Binatia bacterium | reverse complement strand
GATGGCGCTCGACAAGACCTGGTTCACCGAGACGATGGAGAAGACCGGCACCGCGTTTTCGCTCAAGGGCAAGCGCCTGCACAGCGAGAAGACGCCGTACCAGAAGATCGAGATCTGGGACACCGAGACCTTCGGTTACCTCATGACCATCGACGGCTGCACCATGGTCTCGACCCGCGACAACTTCCTCTACCACGAGATGATGTCGCACCCGGCGCTCAACTCGCACCCGGATCCGAGGAACGTGGTGATCGTCGGCGGCGGCGACTGCGGCACGCTGCGCGAGGTGCTGCGCCATCCGGAAGTGAAGTCCGCGACCCAGGTCGAGATCGACGAGCGCGTCACGCGCCTGGCCGAGCAGTATTTCCCCGAGCTGTGCGAGGCCAACAGCGACAAGCGCGCAACCCTGTTCTTCGGCGACGGCATCCAGTGGATGAAGGACGCAAGGGCCGGCTCGATCGATCTCATCATCATCGACTCGACCGACCCGGTCGGGCCGGCCGAGGGCCTGTTCGGCAAGAAGTTCTACAAGGACTGCATCCGCGCGCTGGCCAGCGACGGGATGCTGGTGCAGCAGTCGGAGTCGCCGATCCTGCACCTGGACCTGATCAGGGAGATGCACGCCGCGATGCGCGATGCCGGCTTCAAGGACACGCGCCTGTTCCACTTCCCGCAGACGATCTATCCGTCGGGCTGGTGGAGCGGCTCGATCGCGCGCAAGAAGAAGGGCAAGCTTGCCGAGCGCCTGGACGCGCGCGCGATCCGCAAGCTGGGCGCCAAGTTCTACAACGCCGAGACGCACCGGGCGGCGTTTGCGTTGCCGACGTACGTGGCGGACGCCCTGAAATAGTGTCTTTTGTAGGAGCGGCATAAGCCGCGACCGAGCGCGGTTGATCGCGGCTTACGCCGCTCCTACAACAGCAACATCACCGCTCGATCGAATAGAGCACATCCCCGCCGCTCTCCACCCCGGTTTCGGTCTGCAGCTTGAAGCCGTGGCCAACGTCGTAGCGCAGGCGCAGGATGTTGCCGGCCTCGAACAGGCCCAGGCCGTAGCTGACGAACAGCTTGGGCGAGAGGTACTTGCCAATGGTCAGGCGCGCCTGGTCGTTGGCCTCGCCGGGGCGCGCGCCGATCGAGATCTCGTCGATGCCGAGGTTGTCGTGGAAGCGCTTGGCCAGGTAATCGCTGCCGGTCAGGCCGAGCGACAGTGCGGCGCTGGCCAACACCGAGCGCTGGTCGGAACTGGCGCCGGTGTCCTCCAGCGGACGGCCCAGCACCAGCCATGAGAGCTGGCGCTCCTGCGGCATCGCCGGCGTGGAGTAGAGGTTGAACAGCGGCGCGTCGAGATAGCCGCGCACGTAGACGCCGACGGTGATGTCTTCGCGCGGCTTGCGCTCGGCGCGGATCTCCAGCGCCGGCTTGGTCAGCGGGCCGTCGGTGAACAGCAGCCGCCCGGTCGTGATCTGCAGGTCCTGGCCGTAGGCCTTGTACTGGCCGCCGACCAGGCGCAACTCGCCACGCGCGCTGGTGACGCGGCCCGGCTGGTCGAACACGCCGACCGTCCCGGTCAGGCGGGTCTTCAGGCCGGAGCCGTCGAAGCTGACCTGGTCGCCCAGGCGAACCTCGACTTCGCTGGTCAGTTTGAGCGCGCCGCCTTTCTCCTGCTCCTCCTGCGCGCCGACGATGACCTGGTCGCGGCTGGCGGAAACGCCGTTGTCGAAACGCTGCGGCGTAATCTCGGCGTGCGGCACCAGCACGCTGCCGGTCAGGCGCAGGCCGTCCTTGTCGTAGGCCAGCTGCAACTCTGGGGATACCCAGATGCGCGCGTCGGGCGTGTTCATCGCCTGGAAATCCTTGCCGCCGATCTTCAGCAGCGCGTGGCGGCCACCGTCGGCGCCGGTGTCGAGCGTGCCGTCCAGGTTCAAGGAGCCGCCACCCGAGCTGCCCTGCGCGGTGAGCTTGAGCTGCCCGGCCTGGCTTGCGCCTTCCAGCTGCGCGGTGATCGCCGTGACCTCGATGCCCGGAGTCACCAGCCGCAGGCTGCCATCGGCCAGGGCGATGCGCCCGGTGGCGCGTGGCTGCGCCGGCGTGCCGGCGAGCTGCAGCTCGCCGTCGATGCGGCCGGAGGCACGCTCGATCTCCAGCGTCAGCATGCGCAGGAAGGTGAGGTCCGGCACCTCCGCGCGCACCGTGCCGCTGAGCGGGCGCCGCATGAAGTCCGCGCCGGGCGCGAGCATGGCGTCGAGCTTGACGCCGCCGTGGGTGAACGGCACGTCGAGCAGGAGGTGCGTGCGCCCGTCCGGCAGCGACTTGGCCTGCGCGCTGCCGGGCAGGAACTCGAGCAGCGTGCGCGTGCCGCTGCGCCAGGCGCCGCCGGTGGTCTGGAAGTCGGCCGAAAGGTCCGACAGGCCGTTACCGGCGAGGTCGGCGTAGCCGCTGCCGCTGACGCTGCCGGCCAGCGACCAGTCCGGCGGAAACAGGCTGCGGAAGTAGGCGAAGTCGAAGTTCTCCAGCCGCACCGCAACCCTCGTCGCCGCCGGCATGCGCAGCAGCCGCGCGCAAGCGCGCGCATCGGTGCTGCGCCAGCAGGCCGGCGCGAGGTCCAGCTCGTGTGCGCTGGCGCTGAGCGCGGCCGGCGCCTCCAGGGTCCAGCCGGCCAGGCCGCGCGGGGCAATCTGCCCGGACACCAACTCGCCGCGCCAGCGCAGGGCGTCCAGGTCCAGCGCGCCGCGCGCCGCCAGCTGCGCCGTGCTGCCGCTGCCCGCGAGCTTGAGCTCGATGCGGTGCCCGGCCAGCGGACCGGCCAGGTGCAGGTCGGCCGCCTCGACCGGCACGCCGGCCTGCACGCCGCGCAGCTGCAGGTCGATGCGCGAATCGCGGTTGAGGTCGATGGTGGCGTCGAGGGTTGCGGACTTCGCGCGCCGCTTGCGATAGGCGAGGGCGTCGGCGCGGCCGCGCAGCGTGCCCTGCGGGCGGGATGGCTTGCCGTGGAGCTGCGCACTCAGGTGCGCGCTACCGGCGGCGGCGGGCAGGAGCTCTTGCAGGCGCGGGCTGTTCAGCTCGGCGGCCAGGTCCAGCGTCGGCAGCACCCGCCCCTTCGCCTTCAGGCGGCTGGCGCCGGAGCTGAGGTCGAGCTGCGCGAAGTCGAGCACCCCGTCGCGGTAGTGGCCGTCGGCCTGCGCCGCGAGCCGGTAGCCGCGCAGCAGCGAGTCGTGCGCCTGCACGGTGAAGTGGATCAAGGGCGCCTGGCCCTGAGCCAGCGCGGTGTCGGCCGCGATGGCGGCGTTGAGCCGCCCGGGCCACTCGGGCCAGCGCTGGCCGGGGTCCAGGCCGCGCGCCTCGCCGGCGAGCGCCAGCTGCACCTGCGGCAGCCAGCGGAACTGGCCGGCGAGATCGAGCGTGCCGGCGAGCAGCCCGGCGTGCAGTGCCGCCAGCTCCACGTGCTGCAGGTCGCCGCTGCCCTCGGCGTGCACGCTGGCCGCGAGGTCCAGCGCGGCGAGGCGGGTGTCGAGCGTCAGCTGGTAGCCATCCGGCCTGCCCCGGATGTGCGCGCTGCCCGCCTGGCTCAGCACTTGCGGCTCGCCTTCCAGCGGCCACTGCAGTTTCTGCCAGGCCAGCTGCAGGTCGCTGGCATCGCGGTACGACCAATAGCCTTTCAGCTCGAGCGCGACCGGCGCATGCAGGCGCAGCGCCGACACGCGCACGCCGCGCGGCTCCAGGGCGGCGGCGCCGTCGATGCGTAGCACGCCGACCCCGGGCCGGAACAGTTCCAGCAGGCCGACCTCGATGTGCTCGCCGAGCCAGCGCCCGCTGAAGCGAAGGCGCTCGAAGCGCTGCGGCTCGGCGTCGGCCGCAAGTTGCACTTCCAGCACCTCGGCGACGATGTCGCGCAGGTCCAGGCCCAGGGGCAGGGTGGTGATGAGTTCGCCCGGCTCCGTCGGCGCAGATTCCACGCGCTTGAAGGTCACGCGCACGCGCCCGGCCACCAGCCGGTCGATCACCAGCCGGTGGCGCAGCAGCGCGCGCGGCGACCAGGTCAGCTCGGCCCGGTCGATCTCCACCCGCACCGAGCGGTTCTCGTAGCTGAGATCCGCCACGCTCAGCGGTCCGAGCAGGCCGCCGCTGACCAGCTGCGCCTTCACCAGCTGGCGCCCGCTCAGGCCCTCCAGCGC
>DATLCG010000061.1:0-4982 GCA_035526525.1 Binatia bacterium | reverse complement strand
CCCATGTTGAAGGCCTTCTGCGTGACGAAGCGCGTCTGCGGCATCGGGCCGTCGGCGGCGTCCACCAGCAGGCACACCGAATCCACCATCGACAGCACGCGCTCGACCTCGCCGCCGAAGTCGGCGTGGCCCGGGGTGTCGACGATGTTGATGCGGTAGTCGGTGCCGGTGCGCTGGTCGAGCCAGCGGATGGCGGTGTTCTTCGACAGGATGGTGATGCCGCGCTCGCGCTCGAGATCGTTCGAATCCATGATCCGCTCGCCCAGGTGCTCGCGCTTGTCGAGCGTCTGGCTCTGGCGCAGCAGCTTGTCCACCAGCGTGGTCTTGCCGTGGTCGACGTGGGCGATGATGGCGATGTTGCGCAGGTTCTGGATCACGGAAACACGTTTCCCCTCTCGGCTTGCGGGAGAGGGGCCAGGGGAGCGGGGAAAGGGCGCGCAGTATAGGGACCGGCGCGCAGCGCGGCTATCGGCAGCGCGGCTTGCGCGGCCCCGGCATTGCCCGCGGCTGCGGCCGCCGGCAGTGCCGCGCGGATCAGGTGAGCATCGTCACGGCCTGCGCCACGCGCCGCGCCTTGGCCCGCGCCGCGTCCACGTCGTTGTCCAGCGCCAGGGCCACGCCCATGCGGCGCTTGCCCGCGATCTCGGGCTTGCCGAACAGGCGCAGCTGCGTGTCCGGCTCGTCGAGCGCGCCGTCCACCCGGAACGCCGGCGCCTTGCGCTCGCCTTCGCACAGGATCGCGCACGACGCGGCGGCGCCGCGCTGGCGGATCGACGGCACCGGCAGGCCGAGGATGGCGCGCACGTGCAGGGCGAACTGCGACTGGTCCTGCGAGATCAGCGTGACCATGCCGGTGTCGTGCGGACGCGGCGACACTTCGCTGAAGATCACCTCGTCGCCCTTGACGAACAGCTCGACGCCGAAGATGCCGCGGCCGCCGAGCCGGTCGGTGATGGTCTTGGCGATCAGCTGCGCCTCCTCCAGCGCGGCGGCCGACATGGCGTGCGGCTGCCAGGACTCGCGGTAGTCGCCGTCGATCTGCAGGTGACCGATCGGCGCGCAGAACGAGGTCTCGATCTCGCCGCCGGTCCCCGCGTGCCGCACGGTGAGCAGCGTGATCTCGTAGTCGAACGGCACGAAGCCCTCGACGATGACCTTGCCGGCGCCGGCGCGGCCGCCCTGCTGCGCGTACTCCCAGGCGTGCGTGATGTCGCCGACCTTGCGCACCAGGCTCTGGCCCTTGCCGGACGACGACATCACCGGCTTCACCACGCAGGGCATGCCGAGCTCGCGGATCGCCGCGCGGTACTCCGGCTCGCTTGCCGCGAAGCGGTACGGCGAGGTCGGCAGCGCCAGGTCCTCGGCCGCGAGCTTGCGGATGCCCTCGCGGTCCATGGTCAGGCGCGCGGCCTTCGCGGTCGGGATCACGGTCACGCCTTCGCGCTCCAGCTCCTGCAGCGTCGCCGTATGGATCGCCTCGATCTCGGGGACGACGAAGTGCGGGCGCTCGCGCTCGATCACGCGCCTGAGCTCGACACCGTCGAGCATGCGGACCACGTGTGACCGGTGCGCCACCTGCATCGCCGGCGCATTGGCGTAGCGGTCCACGGCCACCACCTCGACGCCGTAGCGCTGGGCCTCGATCGCGACTTCCTTGCCCAGCTCGCCCGCCCCCAGCAGCAGCAGGCGCGTGGCGTTCGGCGCCAGCGGCGTCCCGAGCGTGGTCACTGTCGGCTAGTGGCGATCGAAGCCGTAGGCGAGCTCGAAGCCGATCGCGGACAGGTCCGCCGACAGCCGCGTGTAGTGCAGCTCCGCGTAGCTGCCGCGCTTGTTCCAGCGGTAGCCGAAGCCGATGCCCCAGGCCGTGCCGCTGCGGTCGTCCGACAGCTCGGGCAGCGACGTGTTGAGGTAGCGGTAGCCGAGCTTGCCCATGCCGTAGAAGCGGCCCGGCGAGCGCAGCACGGCGTAGGCGCCGAGGTTCAGCGCCTGGAAATCGTCCTGGGAGCTGGTGGTCGCGCCGGAGGTGGGCGTGCAGTTGCCGAGCAGCTCCTCCAGTGGCGTGCAGGTGGTGCCGGTGGTCGAGTTGGTCTCGGTGACCTGTCCCGGAATCATGGAGAAGCCGAGGTTCAGCTCCACGCCGATCCACTGCACGGTCGGCACGCGGAAGCCCATCGCGACGTCGAGATTGATCGCGGGATCCACGTTGCTGAAGCTGGTCGAGATGCGTGACAGGCCGATGCCGCTGTAGGTCGTGGACATCTCCTCTTCCTCGGCGGGCGGCGCGGCCGTCGTGCCTTCCTGGCTGCCGGATTCGAGGATGCGGTTCTCGTCTCCGGCCGTGGACGACTGCGCGGAGGCGGCGCCGGCGGACAGGGCCAGCACGGCGAACATCAGGCGGCGAAGGCTCATGGTCATCTGCAGTGGGCCGGGGGGCGGGTATCTTGCCGCAAGGGCGCGGCGCACGTCAGACCCCTCCGGTACGGGGAAAATTCGCGGCGCGCGCAAGCGCGGGGTTAAGCTGGCGCCCCTGCCGCCGCGGCTTCCGCCGTCATGACCCGTCGCACCAAGATCGTCGCCACGCTCGGGCCAGCCACCGACGACCCGAAGGTGCTGAAGCGCGTGCTGCAGGCCGGCGTGGACGTGGTGCGCCTCAACTATTCGCACGGCGCCGCCGAGGACCAGGCGCGCCGCGTCGAGCAGGTGCGCCTGGTGGCCGCGGAGCTCGGCCGCGACATCGGCGTGCTGGCCGACCTGCAGGGCCCGAAGATCCGCGTCGAGAGCTTCAAGTCCGGGCCGGTCGACCTGAACGAGGGCCAGCCCTTCGCGCTGGACACCGCCTATCCCAAGAGCGAGGGCACCGACCGCATCGTCGGCTGTGCCTACACCGACCTGCCGCGCGACGTGAAGTCCGGCGACACGCTGGTGCTGAACGACGGCGCCATCGTGCTGAAGGTGGACAAGGTCGAGGGCACGCGCATCGACACCACCGTCGTCATCGGCGGCGTGCTGTCCAACCGCAAGGGCATCAACCGCATGGGCGGCGGGCTGTCGGCGCAGGCGCTGACCTTCAAGGACCGCATCGACATCCGCGAGGCGGTGGCGCTCAACGTCGATTTCATCGCGGTGTCGTTCCCGCGTTCCGCCGCCGACATGCTGGAGGCGCGGCAGCTGGTGAAGGACGCCGACGGCCAGTGCGCGCTGGTCGCCAAGATCGAGCGCGCCGAGGCGCTGGAGGAGCTGAACGAGATCATCGGCGCCAGTGACGCCGTGATGGTCGCGCGCGGCGATCTCGGCGTGGAGATCGGCGACGCCGAGCTCCCCGGCTGGCAGAAGAGGATCATCGCGCAGGCGCGCGAGATGAACCGCATGGTGATCACCGCGACCCAGATGATGGAGTCCATGATCACCAGCCCGATCCCGACGCGGGCCGAGGTGCTCGACGTCGCCAACGCCGTCATGGACGGCACCGACGCGGTGATGCTGTCGGCCGAGACCGCCACCGGCCGCTACCCCGTGAAGGTGGTGCAGGCGATGGCGCGGGTCTGCGAGGGCGCCGAGAAGGCCATGAGCCTGACGCCGCAGCGGCAGCGCCGCATGCTGGACACGCACTTCGAGCGCACCGACGAGGCCATCGCCATGGCCACGACCTGGGCGGCGCAGAACATGCACGCGGACGCCATCATCGCGCTGACCGAGTCGGGTTCGACGGCGCTGATGATGTCGCGCACCGAGATCCACATGCCGATCTACGCGCTGACCCGGCACGAGCGCACGCGCCGGCGCATGGCGCTGTGCCGCGGCGTCTACCCGATCGAATTCGAGCCCAGGCAGCTCGACACGCTGCAGCCGTCGAAGGAGGCCCTGGAAACGCTGATCCGCAAGAAGCTGGTGCAGCAGGGTCACCGCGTGCTGCTGACCAAGGGAGACTTCACCGGGCCGGGCGGCACGAACTCGATGAAGATCCTGACGGTGGGGCAGCAATAGGAACGGGCGGGTGACGACTTCGCCCGGCGCCCAGCCCCCGGCCGCGCTCCTGGTCATCGGCCATCGCGGCGCCCGGGGCCACGCACCGGAAAACACGCTCGCCTCGTTCCGCAAGGCGCTGGAACTGGGCTGCCGCTGGGTCGAGCTCGACGTGCAGTGGCATGACGGCGAGCTGTGGGTGATGCACGACCTGCGGCTGGAGCGCACCACCAGCGGCCACGGCTTTCTCGCCGAGCACGATGCGGCCACGCTGCGGGCGCTGGACGCGGGGCAGGGTGAGCGCATCCCGACACTGCGCGAAGTGCTGGACCTGCTGGATGGACGCTGCGGCGTCAACGTCGAGCTGAAGACGGCGGACGGTACGGCGCGGGCGGTCGCGCAGCTGCTGCGCGACCGCATCGCGCGCGGCGCACGGCCGGAGCACTTCCAGGTGTCTTCGTTTCACCTTCCCGAGCTGCGCGAGTTCCGGCGCGCGCTGCCGGAAGTGCCGGTCGGCGTGCTGCTCGCCGGCGTGCCGCTGACGCTGGCGCAGGCCGCCGCGGAGCTGGAGGCCTCGGTGGTGAGCCTCGACGCGGAATTCCTGGAGCCCCTGCTGATCGCCGATGCCAAGCGCCGCGGCTGCCACGTGTATGCCTACACGATCAACCGCGCGGACGAGCTGCCGCGGCTGCGGCGGCTGGGCATCGACGGCATCTTCACGGATTACCCGAACCGGTTTCTCGGCGGCGGTTCGCCCTGAACCCGCCGAAGGCGTCGCGCGCGGTCGCTTCGCGCGGGCGTGACGGTCAGCGATCGATGCCCAGTTCCTTGATCTTCCGCGTCAGCGTGTTGCGTCCCCAGCCGAGCCGCCGCGCCGCTTCCTGACGCTGTCCCTTGCATTCGGCCAGGGCGATGCCGATCAGCGTGCGCTCGAATGCCGGCAGCGCTTCGGACAGCAGGTCGGTGCGGCCGGCGCGCAGCTGCTGCGTCGCCCACTGGTGCAGGGCCTGGGCCCAGTC